>NZ_MUBA01000235.1 GCF_002154575.1 Streptomyces bobili | reverse complement strand
ACCCTCGCGGTCGTCGACGACCTGGGCGCCATCTTGATCATCGCGGTGTTCTTCCCCTCCGACCTGAATCCGTGGGCGCTGGCCGGGGCGGGCGCCGGACTGGTCGCCTTCCACCTGCTCCAGCGGGCGCGGGTACGCGGCTGGTGGTGGTACGTCCCTCTCGGCCTCACCGTCTGGGCGCTGATGTACAACGGCGGGGTCCACGCCACGGTCGCCGGGGTCGCCATGGGGCTGATCCTGCGCACCACCCCCGACCCTGGTGAGAAGGAGTCCCCCGCCGCCCGGGTCGCGCTCTTGGCGCACCCGGTGTCGGCCGGCATCGTGGTGCCCCTGTTCGCACTGTTCGCCGCCGGCGTGAGCATCACCGGAGCAGCTCTGAGCGAGGTCTTCACCAGCCCCGAGCCCCTCGGCGTCGTCATCGGTCTGGTCGCCGGCAAAACTCTGGGCATCTTCGCCGCAACGTACCTGGCCGCACGCTTCACCCGCGCCCGCCTCAATCCCGCCCTGGCCTGGGCCGACGTGCTGGGCCTGTCGGTGNNGCTCGCCGCACTGCTCGCCGCCGCCCTGCTGCGCCGCCGCAACACCATCTACCGGCGCCTGTACGAAGCCGAAACCGTCGACGCGGACGCGGACGGTATACCCGATATCTACCAGCAGACTCAAGGCCCGGCCGCCACCAGGCACAGCATTGAGGACGCCTGATGGCCGACGAGACATCGGTGCTGATGCCCGTGATCACCGTGGCGGCTCTCGTCATCCGCGACACTTTCACCGAGATCCGGCGGCCAGGCAGCGCCCGCCGCGACTGGACCTTCGTCACGAAGGGGCGGGCGATGGCGGCCGCGGGTGTCGTGGCAGTGACGGTGACGGCACTCGGCTGGAACCAGGCCGGGTGGGCCGCCCTCGCCTGGGCCCTGCTCGCCGGCGCCCTGAGCGCTTATCTGATCGGCAGGGACAGCGGATGACCCTCGACAGCAGCGGCAGCCGCCCATGACGTACCCATCCGCCCAAGCAGCCGTCCTAGCAGTAAGGAGTAACCAAGCACCATGCCTGCACCCCGAATCGGCTCCATCCTGACGATCATCGGCGCGCTCCTCACGACGGCCGGAGCCGCACTCTACGTCCTGCCCGGCCCCGGCCTTCCCCTGCTCGCCCTGGGCCTGGTGATGCTCACGGCGGGCCTCGTCATGCTGACGGCGACCCGCCGCGAGAGAACGTCCAGTCCTCACCACGACAGGAACCGCGACTTCACATGATCTGGCAGTGGACTGGCCTCGCCGTCTTCTCCCTCGCCCTGCTGCCCGCCGGGATCGCACTGCTCACCGGCCAGGTACCGCAGCGCCTGCATTCCCGCCTGGCACCGATGCACCCCCGGGGCATCGCCCTCCTCGCCTTCTACACTGCGGCACCTCTCAACACCCTCCCCCACCTGGCCGGCGCCTCGACCATGGTCACCCTGGCCACCACCGCACTCGCAGGGCTGCTCACGTGTGCCGGCTGCGTGCTGGTCATCGTGGCCGTCGCTCACCGCGTCCAGGCCACCACCCGATGACGAACCCCACCCGCCTCAGGCGCCTCATCTGGTCGCTCACCGCATGGTGGCTCCTCCTGACCATGGGCCTGTGGCTTCTTGGCCGGGCCACCGACCAGAGCGCCTCACCCGTGGCGTGCGCCGCCTCCGCAGCATTCCTGCTCGCCGTAGGTGAAGCAGGTGACTGGCTACGCCGACGCTGGCACCGCTATCGCACGGCAAGGAGATACCGCCGCCTCTGAAGCCGCACCGAAGCACCACAGGCAGGGCAGAGTTCGCCCATGCCTCAGACCCGGCCCTTGCTACGAGCAGAGCAGCCGGGCTCCAGTTGGAGGAAGACAACAGAAAGCATGCCGGGCCGGTAGCTCGGCGACGGAGCCTGCCCTGATGAGGCTCCCCGAACCTGGTTCTGACCGCAGTTTCGTGAAGGGTCCTGTTTCGCACCGGCGAGCCCCTGACTGCCTCGTCTGAGTGGGCGGGGGCTTCACCGGGTCTTGTCCTGGGCTGGTCCGCCCAGGGAAGATCGTCGGTCATGCGTATCGACGAACTCAACGCTGGCGAAATCCAGTTGTGGAACCTCTTCGCCCAGGGCGGAGCGGTAGACGTCCGCGACGGCTCGTCAGCCGCGGAACCGGGAGTACGGGCCGAGGTCATTACGGCGCTGCTGCTGGGTGCCGGCACCGATCCCGCCCCGGGCGACCGCCCGGCACTGCGCCTTACCGGTGCCCATATCACGGGCAGGCTGGACCTGCGATTCGTCGAGGTTTCCGTCCCGATCGTCCTGAACGAGTGCCACTTCGACGAAGTGCCCTCGCTCCAGGGCGCCAGGATCCGCGAGCTGACCCTCACCGGTTGCGCCCTGCCGGGTCTCGCCGCGGACACCGCACAGATCGACGGCCGGCTGGTCCTGACCCGCTGCCACCTGACCGGACCCCTTGTACTCACCCGCGCCCAAATCCACAGCGACCTGGACCTCCGCGACACCGTGATCACCACGCCCGGGGCCGAGGCTATATCCGCAGCCCGCCTCATCGCGGGCGGCGACGTGCTGTGCGCCAACATGGCCGTCCAGGGAGCCTTCCGCCTCTCCGGCGCCGCCATCTCCGGCGAGTTCGACCTGGAGGGCGCCTCCCTGCGCAACCCGGGTGGCCATGCCCTGGACGCCTACCACGCCCAGATCGCCGAGGACTTCACCTTCCACCCGGGCTTCAGCGCCGAGGGACGGATCATCCTCTCGGGTGCAACCGTCGCGGCGGCCATCGGCTTCTGCGGCGCCCGGCTGAGCAACCCCGGTGACATCGCACTGGAAGCCGTCGACGTTACCGTCGCCCGCAACTTCGATCTCGGCCTGGGCCTCACCATCGACGGCGGCATCAAGCTCGATGGCAGCCGCATCGGTACGCAACTCAGCTTTCGCGACGCCACCCTGACGAACCCCGGCGGCATCGCCCTGTCCCTACGGCTGGCCCAGGCCCGGGAGACCGATCTGCGCACCCAGCAGCCGATCGACGGCATCGTCGACGCAAGTAACGCCCAACTGGGCACCCTGTACGACACCCCGAACACCTGGCCCTGTGACCTTCGTCTGGCCGAGACCACCTACGATGCCCTCGCCTCCCCTCTGACAGCCGCCGAACGGCTCGACTGGCTCCGGCGCAGCACCGACGGCTACCTCCCGCAGCCGTACGAGCAGCTCGCAGCCGCCTACCGACGGCTCGGACACGAAGACGAAGCACGCACGGTGCTCCTCGCCAAGCAACGCCATCGCCGTGACATGCTCCCCCTTCATACCCGCGTCTGGGGTTACATCCAGGACGCAACCGTCGGCTACGGCTACCGGCCACTCCGAGCCGGCCTCTGGCTCATGGCTCTGCTCGCCTGCGGCGCACTCTTCTTCGGAGCGCATCCCCCCGCCCCCCTCGATGCAGAGAAGGCACCGCCCTTCAACGCCGTCTTCTACACCCTCGACCTGCTCGTCCCGCTTTCCGCCTTCGGACAGGAAGCTGCCTTCGCACCACGAGACACTGGGCAATGCCTCGCCTACGCGCTGATCGCCGCCGGGTGGCTCCTGGCCACGACCGTCGCCGCCGGCATCTCACGTGCAATCAGCCGTCAGTAACGACCCAGATGGCCCACGACGTGACTCCGTGAAGCTCATTGGTCGCGTGAGGATGCGGATCCGGAGGAGCTGGAAGGATGCCCGGTTGTACATGCTCCTCTTGATCGTTTTCACTCTGTTCACGTTGCCCTCGACGACGCCAGAGCTCCATTCCGGGGTGAGGCCGCCGGTGACGGCGTCGAGGTCCTGACGGAGGAACCCGGCGAAGCCACGGACAGGTGCAGGAGCGTCCTGTTCGGCCTGGCGGATCCAGTCCATCAGCAGGTGCCCGCGGCGGTGGGTGACCAGGTCGTGGAAGGTGCGGGCCAGGTCACAGGCCCGCGTGATGTCCGGGCAGGCGAGCCGTGTTCGCCAAGGCCCACGACGACACCGTCTCAATCGCATACGGCGAAACCGTTGACGCTGAGTTGCCTCCCCCTTATGTTTTGGTCGAATTTACGAACCATGTTCGAAATTACGCACAGGGACGGTCCCGCATGCCGAAGATGTCAGAGCAGCCCCCCGCCGGACGCCAGAGATCCCTGATCCTGTGCTTGCTCGCCGTACTGATCGCCATGGTGTCAGCGACTACCCCGGCCGCCGCCGCCGAGGGCCGCCCGTACACCAACCCGATCAAATCGCAGAAGGGCGCCGACCCCTGGCTCGAGTACTACAACGGCAACTACTACCTGGTCACCACGTCCTTCACCGGTGTGCTGACCATGCGGAAGTCGCCGACCCTGGCCGGACTCTCCACGGCCGCCAGCCTCCAGGTCTTCAGCGACACCACCCCCACCCGCAACACCAACATCTGGGCACCTGAGCTGCACTTCTTCGACGGCCACTGGTACCTGTACTACTCCGCGGCGCAGAGCGGCGTCGCCTGCTGCGACTCCCAGCGCACCCACGTCCTGGAGAGCGCGGGCACCGATCCCATGGGCCCCTACACGTACAAGAACATCCTCACCGACGCCAGCCTCACACCCGGCCCGGCCGGCGCTCAGGGCTGGCTCATCGACGCCAGTGTGCTCAAGCACGACGACAAGCTGTACCTCCTGGGCAGTGGCAAGATCAACGGCAGCACGCAGAGCCTGGTCATCGCCCCGATGAGCAACCCGTACACGCTCAGCGGCCCCTTCACCATCATCTCCAGCCCCACCCTGAGCTGGGAGACCCAGGGCGGCCCGGTCAACGAGGGACCCGAGCCGCTCTACCACGACGGCCGGACCTTCCTCACCTTCTCCGCCTCCAACTGCCAGACCGCCGACTACAAGCTGGGCCAGCTGGAGCTCACCGGCAGCGACCCCCGGCTGGCCTCCTCCTGGACGAAGAAGCAGACGCCGGTCTTCCAGCGCGATGACACGGCAGGTGTCTACGCCCCCGGCCACAACGGCTTCTTCAGCTCGCCGGACGGCACCGAGAACTGGATCGTCTACCACGCCAACAACGCCGCGAACGGCGGCTGCGGCAACGGCCGTACGACGCGGGCGCAGAAGTTCACCTGGAACGCGGACGGCACACCGAACTTCGGCACCCCTGTGGCGCTCGGCACGACGCTGCCCGGCCCCTCGGGGGAGACGGCGACGACCCCGACCGCGTACACCCTGGTGAACCGCAACAGCGGCAAGTGCCTGGATGTCGAGGGCGGCAACACTGCGGACGGCACCAACGTCTTCCAGTGGAGTTGCAACGGCGGTGCCAACCAGAAATGGCGGGTCGAGGACCTCGGCAACGACACCAACCGGCTGGTCAACGTCGCAACCGGCAAGGTCGTGGACACCGCGGGCTGCGCGACGGCCGACGGCACCGACATCGCCCAGTGGTCCTGGCTGAACAACAACTGCCAGAAGTTCCGTCTGGTCTACACGGCCACCGGTGACTACGTGCGGATCGTGAACGAGAACAGCGGCAAGGTCGCCGACGTCGCGAACTGCGGCACCGCGAACGGGGCGGACGTACGGCTGTGGACGTGGCTGAACAACAACTGCCAGCAGTGGCGCCTCGTCCCCACGGCCTGACCTCTCTTCCCGCCCCGCACACCGTGATCTGCTCTTGCTCCGCAGGTAGCAGACGGAGAGGCAGCCCACCCGATCGAAGAGGACGGCCAGAAGCAGCCGTACGACCTTGCTACAGCGGAGGACTTCCTCTGCCACGCCGCTCCACCCAGGCCTCCGCCGCGGCGCGGGCGCTCCGCGGCAGGCCTGCCCCTACGGGTGCGAGTCATCAGACGCTGCTACTCCGCTGCTCGCACCCGTACACAATTCAGATCCGGGATGCTCTCGGCAAGCAGCGTGAAGAGGCCGGCTACGACACACAGGACGGCACGATCGAGCGCCTTACGCAGAACTGTGCGGATAAAGAGAAGCCGGCCCGGTCCGTTGCAGAGGCGCGCCGGAAACTCGGTCACCAGACGGTCGCTGAATACGTGAAGCAGTGGCGGCCGAGGCAGCGGAGGATGACGGAGTATTCCACAGGTTGGCATGTGGACAGCTCCATCAACGTGCACACCGTCCGGGCCCGGAAACTGTGATCCCGCTCGGGCGGCGGGACGGGCGCGCCCCTGCTGCCTCCCGCCGCCGGCGCCGTTCACCGGCGTCCGCGTCCCGCATCTGGCGGACCGGCCCGGCCAGCTCAAGACAGTTGCCGTCTCCTCCTCGACAGCGGCAGCGGCAGCGGCAGCGGCACGAGCGGATCGGCCGGTCGGGCCTGAGCGGGCCCTCCGGTGGCCGGTCGGTCTGCGCGGCGGCGGCCTGGTGGCGTCTCGCGGGCATGCTCAGTGCGCTGGGACTTCCTCATCTGGGTCGGCCACTTGCTGACCGGGATGTTCGAGCCGATCAACTTCAGCAGCACAGGCAACAGTTCGGCGTCCGACTTCGGCTTCAGCCCGGCCGCAGCGGCCTTCGCGAGCAGGGCGCTGGCCCGCGCGTCCCCGAAGACCTGCATCTGCCCGGTCTGGGGCACAGCCTGCTCGAAGCGCTCCTGCTGCGCCTTGCCAATTCCCCGGATGTCACCTCCCCCAGCGCGCTGGCGGGCGGCACGGGCCGAGGGGACACGTACGCACGGTTCATGGACGTCCTGGAAGCTGCACTTCCGGGAACTGCACCGGGCCGCGGACTTGCCGGGCTGCTCGGCTGCTCGCTTCGTACCCTCAGCCGCGCGGCCCGGGACGCCACCGGCAAGGGAGCGCGTGAGGTCATCGACGGGCGGGGGCTGCTCGAGGCCTGGCGCCTGCTGGGAGGTGCCGGTGGGGACGCCCGAGCTGTGGCCGTCCATCTCGGTTTCACCGATCCGGCGAACTTCGGACGGTTCCTCCGCGGCCACACCGGTCTCACCCCGGCCGCCTTCGCGGCCCGCGAAGCCAGGACCGGCATGTGAGGCGCGCGCGGCACAAGCCCCCCACGGCCGCCACGGCCTTGATCGGCTCCGGAGCGAGGGCCGGGCCGGGGCCGGCCGCCTCCTTCGATCGCTTGCTCACCGGCCGAGGGAGCGTCATCCTGCATCCCCGGTCAGGACGCGATCGCGCCCGTCGCGGTCTGGGCGAACGCCCAGTTGGAGTGCACGATGCGCCACTCGTCATCGATCAGCCGGTATGCCTCGGCGGCGTTCCAGGCGCGCAACTGCCGCTCGTTGCCGTTGTCGTCGAGCACGTAGGTGTTCAGGTTGTAGGCCAGGACGGCGAAGTCACCGCCGTCGCTGACGTGCACGACGGGGTTGAGGTACTCGCTGCGCACGATGTGCGGATTGGAGTAGATCGCCTCGATGTGAGCGACGGTCGCTTCACGGCCGACGACCAGGTCCTTTTCGATCGGGTCGAAGTAGCTGATCTCCTCGGCGTAGTTGTCGAGGTAGCCGCGGTTGTCGCCGACGCTCCACCGCTCGTTGAAGGACTTCTCCAGTTCCAGGATGGTCTTGCAGATTTCTTCCTTGTTGACGCCCATGACGGTCTCCTTTTCGTGCATGCTCCCGCCAGCCGCCTCCAGCCGGCGCGGATGGGTGTGCTTCTCAGTCGTCGAGCAGCACGACGTGCTTGCCCGGTGTGGTGCCGGCCTCGACATCGGCCTGGGCATCGCGAACCTGCTCCAGGCCGTGGTGGATCTTCGCGACCGGGGCCTTGAGCCGCCCGGCGGCGATGGCTTGCAGTTGCTGCTGGAACACCTGCGCGGGCAGGTCGGTGGCCCCGCCCGCGTAGCTGGTCAGCCGCACCCCGTTGGGGATCATGAACGGGGTGAAGTCGGGGATCGTCCACTGGCCCGCCAGGGCTCCGGTGAAGCAGACGGTGCCGTGCCGTCGGACGGTGCGGAAGGTGTCGGCGAGGACCGAGCAGCCCACCAGTTCCAGTACGGCGTCGACGCCGTCCGGCATCAGCTCGCGCACCTGGTCGGCGATGGTGCCGTTGTCGACCAGAGGATGGTCGACACCCACGGCCCGCAGTTCCCCGCCCCTCTCCGGGCTGCGAGTGGTGGACAGCACGGTGGCTCCCAGGTCCTTCGCGATCGTGGCCGCGCTCAGCCCCACCGTGGAGGTGCCGCCGCGGATCAGCAGCGTCTGCCCCGCCTGCAGACCGAGGCCCGTGGCGAGGGAGCCGTAGGCGGTCTGGAACATCTCCGGCAGCGCGCCGGCCACTTCCCACGGGAGGCCGGTCTCGAACGGGATGACCTGTCCCGCGGGGACAGTCACGTACTGCGCGTACGAGCCGTCGAAGGACCGGCCCATGCCGCCCATCATGGTCGCCACCTGCTGCCCCGGGCGCAGCCCGCTTTCCTCGTCGGCCCGGTCGACCACACCGACGCCCTCGATGCCGGGGATCCGCGGGTAGGTGACCTCCGGGTCCGATTCACCCTTTCGGGTGGTGACCTCGGACTCGTTGACGCCGAACGCCTTCACCTTGATGCGCACCCATCCGGGCTGCGGCTCGGGCATCGGCACCGTCGTGACCTGAAGGGCATCCAGGCCGCCGGGCTGAGAGACGACGACCGCCCGCATCGACGCAGAGGCGGCGCCTGCGGCCGCTGCACGCTTGTCCATGCCACTTCCTTACTTATCGAGTACGCCCCGCAGGGTCGCCACGCTGCGGCCCGCATCGAGGTGGTCGCCGCAGCACCTCTCGATCTTCTGTCGCCATCCGGCGAATCGCTCAGTCAGGTGCGGACATCTGATCGTCAATGGGGGACACCCGGTGAAGCCCCGCCATCGCAGGGCTTCGGGCCCCCTCATCCCGACTGAGGGAGCCCTGGGCGCGCGCCCCGTCACCCGTTCGGCTCGGCCGGAACGGTCGTGGAGTGGTTCTCGACCAGGAGGGACGAGCCCGAGGCATCCTGGTCAGGCCGCCGGGCGGAGAGGGACGGGATGCGGACCTGTCACCGGTGCGGTGCGGTGCTGTGCGCGGCTCGTCGGTGAACCGGGCTAGGGCCTCTTCGGCCGTGGGAACGGGGCCGAACAGTTGCTCCTGGTGGCTCGGTTCGGCGACGTAGCGGCCGGTCTCGAACCAGTGGAACATCGCGGCCAGGTCCTTGATCAGGGGTATGAAGCGGCTGGCGACGGCTCCTGCGGCGCGGGCGACGGCGGACGGGACGGCCACCACCTTGATCTTCTTTCCGGCGCGGCGGCCCATCACGTCGGCCACCTCCGCATGCTGACGGGACGGTCCCAGCCGATGTCGATCCGCTCACCG
>NZ_MUBA01000234.1 GCF_002154575.1 Streptomyces bobili | reverse complement strand
CCGGCCGCGGCCGGGTCGCCGTGGTGCAGCGGGATGTGCCGGATCAGGTTGCCGTCGGGGTGCAGCGGCTCGGCCTCGAAGGCGAGTTCGGGGTCGATGACCGGATCGAGCACCTCGTACTCGACGATGACGGCCGCGGCGGCCATGCGCGCGGTGTCGGGGTGGTCGGCGGCGACGGCCGCGATCGGCTCGCCGTGATGGCGTACGACCTCGGAGGCGAACACCGGGCGGTCGGCCGCCGGGCCGCGTCCGTGCACCGGTCTGCCGGGCACGTCCTCGTGCGTGACGACGGCGCGTACGCCGGGCATCTCGCGCGCGTGGGTGGTGTCGATGGAGACGATGCGCGCGTGCGCGTGCGGGGAGCGCAGTACGGCCGCCCAGAGCAGGCCTTCGGCCCAGAGGTCGGCCGCGTACGGGAAGGTGCCCTCGGTCTTGGCGCGGGCGTCGGCGGCCGGCAGGGAGGCGCCGAGGCCGTGCGGGATCGGCTCGGGGGCCGGGGCGGCCTCCGCGGGGCCTGCCGCGGTGGCTGCTTCGCTGGTCACGAGTGGCCTCCGTCCTGGCCGTACGCCGGGTCGTGCGGGTGGGGCTGCGCGGGGTTCTCGAAGGCGGAGGCGTGGATGCCACCGCCACCGGGACCCGCCTGGTGGGGAATACGTGCCTCGTCGCCGTCCGACTCGGCGTCCGCCGCGGAGTGCGCCTCGCGTTCGGCGACGACGTCCTGGACGGCCTGGAGGACGCCCCGGTAGCCGGAGCAGCGGCACAGGTTGCCGCAGAGCGCCTGGCGGGCCTCCAGCTCGGTGGGCGCGGGGTTGCCCTCCAGCAGGTCGTGCACGGTCATCGCCATGCCGGGCACGCAGAAGCCGCACTGCACCGCCCCGCAGCGGGCGAGCGCCCGCTGCACGTCGGAGGGCTGTCCGTCGACGGCGAGGCCCTCGACGGTGCGGATCTCGCTGCCGGCGGTGGTGACGGCCGGGACCAGGCAGGAGGCGACGAGGCGCCCGTCCACCTGGACGTTGCAGGCCCCGCACTCGCCCTGGGAGCAGCCGTCCTTGGCGCCGGCGAGTCCGAGCCGCTCGCGCAGGACGTAGAGCAGGGACTCGCCGATCCAGGCGTCGGTGACGGGCCGGTCGGAGCCGTTGACGCGCAGGACGTAGGAGGCGAGGGGGTGGTCGTCGTGGTGGGGCGCCGCCTCCGGCTCGGGCTCCGCCTCCGTCTGCGGGTCGTCGTCCACGCGCGTGGACGACGCGTCGGCGTCGGCCTGCTCGGGGTGTTCTCCGACGGTGTCCGGGGCCGCCGCGGACCGGGGGTCCTCGGCGGCTTCTGCGGGCTCGTGAGCGGCCTCGGGGCCTCTGGGGTCCTCGGCGGCCTCGGAGGGCGGCCGGTGGGCCTCCACGGGGCCGGGCCCGTCCTCGTACGGCCGTCCGGGCGGCTGCTGCTCGTGCGGGGCCGGGTGCTCGTGGGCCGCGGGGCCCGTGGTGTCGGGCCGCGGGGCGTGGCCGAAGGCGGGCGCGTCGGGTCGTACGCCCGCGGCCTCGGCAAGGGGCGCGCCGGTCCCGTCGGTCTCCGGGCCCCAGGACCGCTCGTCCGGCGCGGGCTCCGTCGCCCAGGGCGCGGACGCGCCGCCCGGCAGGGTGGCCGGCGGTGTGCCGCCGCCCCACTGCTCGACCAGTGCCGAGGTGGTGAACTCGCCAGACTCGTCGGGCAGATCGCCGCCCGCGACGGGGATCGACCACTGGCCGGTCACGTCGTGGCCGGGCGCGGGCTCGGCGGGCGCGTTGCTGTCGTCGAAGGTCCACTGACCGGTGGCGCCCGGGTTGTACGTGAACTGGTCGCCGCCTGCCGTCCCAGCGGCTGGTGCCGGCCAGTCGGTGCCGGCCGCGGGGGCCGCCCAGGCGCCGTTGCCGGATGCCGCGGGGTCGCTCCCGTCGTGCGTCGCCTCGATCTGCGGGGGCACGTAGCCGTGGCCCGGCGCCGCGAGCGGGCTGCCGTCGCCGCGGGCGGCCAGCAGGGCCTCGATGCCGCCCTCGGGGAGCTTCACGAAGGCGGTGGCGCCGTCGTCGTAGTCGCCCTGGGGCAGCGGGTCCCAGCGCCCGCCGCCCGGCGGCGCGCCCTGTCCGTGCTGGTCGTCGGTCATGACAGTGCCCTCCCCAGTGCTCGTCGGGCCAGTGCGGCGACGGTGCGCCGCAGGTGCAGTACGGCGGGCGGTAGCGGTTGCGCGGAGCCGTCCTCGGCGGGGACGGCGTCCGGGATGCAGGCGGCGGCGACGTATTCGCCGAAGGCGGTCAGCGCCTCGGGTACGAGGGCCCGGTTGTTGTCCCAGTCGATGAGCCGGGCGACCCACTGCTCGGCCTCCAGGGGGCGCAGCGGCATCGGCGCTATGGCGCCGACCGCGCACCGGACTCCGCGCCGGGCGGGGTCGAGGACGAGGGCGACGGAGGCGACGGCCCGCCCGGGGCCGGTGCGGCCGGTCGCCTTCAGGAAGACCTGGGGGGCGTGCAGCAGGGGCACGCGCACGAACCCGATGAGTTCTCCGCCGCGCAGCATGTCCATGCCGGCCAGCAGGTGCGACACCGGGATCTCGCGGCGCAGGCCGCCCGGCCCGGCGATGATCAGGGTCGCCTCCAGCGCGGCCAGCACGGGCAGCGCGTCGCCCGTGGGGGCGGCGGAGGCGATGTTGCCGCCCAGGGTGCCCGCGTTGCGGATGTGCGGCGGGCCCGCCGCGCGCGCGGCGGCGGCGAGTGCCGGGATGAGGGCGGCGAAGTCGGGGCGGCCCATGCGGGCGTGGGTGAGTCCGGCGCCGAGCAGGGCGTGCCCGTCCTGGTACTGCCAGCCGCGGATCTCGCTGATGCGGCCGAGGCCGACCAGGGCCGCGGGCCTGAGCTGGCCGGAGTTGACGGCGGCCATCAGGTCGGTGCCGCCCGCCACGGGCACGGCGGCCGGTGTGACGGCGAGTGCCGCCACGGCTTCGTCCAGGGTCGCGGGCAGCGTGACGGCCTGCCCCGCCTGCGGTGCGTGCGTGGTCAAAACCGGCTGCCCCTTCCCGCTGCCCCACCTGGTCCCACCTGTGCTGCCGTACGGTACGTGCTGACAGGGCGGACGTGGCAACTCTGGCACATCTTCGCAAGGCCCGGACGCGGGGGTCCGCCAGGAGGCATTCGCCCACCCCATAAGGGAGATGGTCCGTTTTCGCACGGCATCACCGGTGTGCACGAATTGCCACTCTTCGGTGATCCTGCCGGGGTTTTTCCGTGACCGACGTCGGCGGTACGGGTCAGCGCATCGGGGGCGTCCCCTCGATCGGCCGGCCGAGCACGCCCGGCCGCTTCTGCCAGGGCTTCGGACCGCCCGGCGGCCGGTAGCCGACGCCCAGGGCGTCGAGCCGCTCGTAGTGGGCCACCATCCGCCGCTCGAAACCGGCGAAGTCCCGCCGCTCCGGCGCGGGCAGCCGGCTCCAGGCGACCTCGGCGAAGGCCGCGAGCCGGGGGAAGACCTGGTAGTCGACGCGCGCGGGGTCCTCCATCGCCTCGGTCCACACGTTGGCCTGGGCGCCCAGCACGTGTGCCGCCTCCTCGGGCGTCAACCCGGGCGGCACGGGCTCGAACCGGTAGACGTCCTCCAGAGTGCGCACGTAGCCGATCGGCACGGGCTCCTCGGCGCCGCCGTCCTGCCGGTGGTCCAGGTACACGTGCTGCTCGGGACACATGACGACGTCGTGTCCCGCGCGCGCGGCGGCGATCCCGCCCGCGTATCCGCGCCAGGAGGACACGGCGGCACCGTCGGCGAGGCCGCCCTCCAGGATCTCGTCCCAGCCGATGAGCCGGCGCCCGCGCGCGGCGAGCCAGGTGTCGAAGTGCCCGACGAACCAGGCCTGGAGTCCGTCCTCGCCGGCGAGACCGAGTTCCCGGATGCGGGCCTGCGCGGTGGGTGAGTCGCGCCACTGCTCCTTGGGGCATTCGTCGCCGCCGACGTGAACGAACTCCGACGGGAAGAGCGCGAGGATCTCCTCGAAGACGTCCTCGTAGAAGCGCAGGGTGTTGTCGGTGGGGGCGAGTACGTTCGGGTTGATCCCCCAGGTGTCCCAGACGGAGAGGGAACGGGTGTCGACGACATCGGTGTTGCCGAGTTCGGGATACGCGGCGATGGCCGCCTGGGAGTGACCGGGGACGTCGATCTCGGGGACGACGGTGATATGCCGCTCGGCGGCGTAGGCGACGATCTCGCGGATGTCGTCCTGGGTGTAGAAGCCGCCGTGCGGCCGCTCGTCCCACAGCGGTGAGGCACGGTGGCCGAATTTGGTGCGGGAGCGCCAGGAGCCGACCTCGGTCAGCCGGGGGTGCCGCTCGATCTCGACGCGCCAGCCCTGGTCGTCGGTCAGATGGAGGTGGAGGACGTTGAGTTTGTGCGCGGCCATCAGGTCCAGGTAGCGCAGGACGCCTTCCTTGGGCATGAAGTGCCGGGCCACGTCGAGGAGCAGACCGCGCCAGGGGAAACGCGGGCCGTCCTCGATGATCTGGTGCGGGACGCCGTACCGCGTTCCCGGCCGCACCGGGGCGCGCCGGAACGCCTCGGGGCCGAGGAGCTGACGCAGCGTCTGCGCCCCCCAGAAGACGCCGGCCGGGTCGCCGCCGCGGATCTCGACGCCCCGGTCGGCGATGACGCTCAGCCGGTACGACTCGGGCTCCAGCGTGTCGTCGAGGAGCAGCCGTACGCCGCCCCGGGCCTCCGCGGGGCCGGGCGGCAGCGGCAGGCCGAGGGCGGCGCCGAGCGTGGCCCGCAGCCAGCGTTCGGTGCTCCCGGTGCCGGGCGCGGCCCACAGGACGGTGGAGTCGTCCAGCAGGACTCCGCACCGCGTGGGGCCCTCGACGGCGCGCGGCGCCGGAATGATCTCGTTTCCTGAAGTCACGTCAGTCCTTCACCGCTCCGCCGAGGCCGGAGACGAGTCGTCGCTGTACGAGTACGAAGAAGACCAGCACCGTTGCAACATGCGCAATAGCAGTTTCGCTGCGCACAACACTCGGGAGGCTAGGGACTTCGCGAACGCCACCACAAGAGGTCTCCACCACTCTGTGACCGGGCGACGCACCCCGTGCAACGCGACCCCGGCCGCAAAACGGCACGGAGGCCTTCGAGGTGCGCGAAGCACACCTCGAAGGCCTCCGGGAAAATCGGACGGCCGCCGGACTACCGGCTACTTGTCGCCCTTGCCCTTGCCCTTGCCGTCGTCGCCACCGGAACCCATGGACTCGTAGATCTCCTTGCACATGGGACACACCGGGTACTTCTTCGGGTCGCGGCCGGGCACCCACACCTTGCCGCAGAGCGCCACGACGGGAGTCCCGTCGAGCGCGCTCGCCATGATCTTGTCCTTCTGGACGTAGTGCGCGAAGCGCTCGTGGTCACCGTCGCCGTGCGACACCTGCGGCGTCGGCTCTACGAGGGTCCCCGTTCCGGTGCCGCGCTCGGGCTCAAGAGTGCTCATACCGCCAAGGGTACTGAAGGTCACACCCGTCAGTTGAGCGAAGGGTCGTCCGGGTACGTCGCCACCATCGCCAGCTCGTTGCGCTGACGGCGCAGGACCTCGCGCCAGAGGGTCTCCGGGGACGGCGAGGACACGTCACCGGGCTCGGACTCCACCACGTACCAGGCGCCCTCCACCAGCTCGTCCTCCAGCTGGCCGGGGCCCCAGCCGGCGTACCCGGCGAAGATGCGCAGGGAACCGAGGGCCGAGGCGAGCAGCTCCGGCGGGGCCTCCAGATCGACGAGGCCGATCGCCCCGTGCACCCGCCGCCAGCCGAGCGGCGCGCCGTCCACGGCGGTGCCGCCGGGGATCACGGCGACGCCCAGCGCCGAGTCCAGGGAGACCGGGCCGCCCTGGAAGACGACACCCGGTTCACCGGTGAGGTCCGCCCAGTCCTCCAGGATGTCCACGACGCCCACCGGCGTAGGGCGGTTGAGGACGACACCGAGCGAGCCCTCCTCGTCGTGGTCGAGAAGGAGCACCACCGCGCGGTCGAAGTTCGGGTCCGCCAGGGCGGGGGTCGCCACGAGCAGCCGCCCTGTGAGCGAGGACACCTCGGTCATGCCAGACATGATCCCCCATCTTCCCCACGCGTGGGGAGGCAACCGGGGTACCGGAGTGAGGGCAGGCCGGGCGCATGGAGGCGGTCCGGGCGCACGGGCACTCCGGCCGGGGCCGCCGTGACGCCATGTGCCCGGCGGCCAACGGTTCGTGTTGTGACACAGCTATGACGTCCCTGAGGCGTCCTCGGGCTTACGGGACGGGGCCCCACGGCGATTACTCTGTCCTCTTCGGCCCTGCCCCACTCCACGGAACGCGAGATACATGACCGTCAACGGCTCAGACGACGTCCTGCTTGTCCACGGCGGAACCCCGCTTCAGGGCGAGATCCGTGTCCGTGGTGCGAAGAACCTCGTACCGAAGGCCATGGTCGCCGCCCTGCTGGGCAGTGAGCCGAGCCGACTGCGCAACGTTCCGGACATCCGTGACGTGCGGGTCGTACGCGGGCTCCTGCAATTGCACGGGGTGACGGTCCGTCCGGGCGAGGAGCCGGGTGAGCTGGTGCTCGACCCGACCTACGTCGAGAGCGCCAACGTCGCCGACATCGACGCGCACGCGGGGTCGAGCCGGATCCCGATCCTGTTCTGCGGCCCGCTGCTGCACCGCCTCGGTCACGCCTTCATCCCGGGTCTGGGCGGCTGCGACATCGGCGGCCGGCCCATCGACTTCCACTTCGACGTGCTGCGGCAGTTCGGCGCGAAGATCGAGAAGCGGGACGACGGCCAGTACCTGGAGGCCCCGCAGCGGCTGCGCGGCACGAAGATCGTGCTGCCGTACCCGTCCGTCGGCGCCACCGAGCAGGTGCTGCTGACCGCCGTCCTCGCCGAGGGCGTCACGGAACTCGCGAACGCGGCCGTGGAGCCGGAGATCGAGGACCTGATCTGCGTCCTGCAGAAAATGGGCGCCATCATCGCGATGGACACCGACCGCACGATCCGCATCACCGGTGTGGACAAGCTCGGCGGCTACAACCACGCCGCCCTCTCGGACCGCCTGGAGGCCGCCTCCTGGGCCTCCGCGGCGCTGGCGACCGAGGGCGACATCTACGTCCGCGGCGCCCAGCAGCGCTCGATGATGACGTTCCTGAACACCTACCGCAAGGTCGGTGGCGCCTTCCAGATCGACGACGAGGGCATCCGCTTCTGGCACCCCGGCGGCCAGTTGAAGTCGATCGCCCTGGAGACGGACGTCCACCCGGGCTTCCAGACCGACTGGCAGCAGCCGCTGGTCGTCGCCCTCACCCAGGCGACGGGCCTGTCCATCGTCCACGAGACGGTCTACGAGTCGCGGCTGGGCTTCACCTCCGCGCTCAACCAGATGGGCGCTCACATCCAGCTGTACCGCGAGTGCCTGGGCGGTTCCGACTGCCGCTTCGGCCAGCGCAACTTCCTGCACTCGGCGGTCGTGTCGGGCCCGACCAAGCTCCAGGGCGCCGACCTGGTCATCCCCGACCTGCGCGGCGGCTTCTCGTACCTGATCGCCGCCCTCGCGGCCCAGGGCACGTCCCGGGTCCACGGCATCGACCTGATCAACCGCGGCTACGAGAACTTCATGGACAAGCTGGTGGAGCTGGGCGCGAAGGTCGAACTGCCGGGCAAGGCACTCGGCTGACCGCACCTCAGGGGCTCCGCCTCAGGGACAGCACCGTTCACGGCTGGGGGTCCGGGGGTCATCCCCCGGGCAGACACAGCATGGACAAGCTGGTGGAGCTGGGCGCGAAGGTCGAACTGCCGGGCAAGGCACTCGGATAGCCCACATCCCGCGTACGCCGATGGGGCGGCCACCCGAGTCCGGGTGGCCGCCCCATCGGCGTTCACGGCGCCTCGTACGCGTCCCGCTGCGTACCGGTGAGGCTTACTTGCCCTTGGCCGCTTCCTTGAGCTTGCTGCCCGCGGAGACCTTCACGCTGAAGCCGGCCGGGATCTGGATCGGGTCGCCGGTCTGCGGGTTCCGCGCGGTGCGAGCGGCACGGTGGGTGCGCTCGAAGGTCAGGAAGCCGGGGATGGTGACCTTCTCGTCGCCCTTGGAGACGATGTCGCCGACGACCTCGGCGAACGCGGCCAGCACGGCGTCGGCGTCCTTGCGGGTCACCTCGGCGCGGTCGGCCAGCGCGGCCACCAGCTCACTGCGGTTCATGTTCTTACTCCCGTGTTCTTCTTGCCATTGAGGCGTGCCACGCGGCGGAGCCGCATGTTGGGCACAGCGAAGCCGATGCTGCCAGGGTCTTCGGACGTCCCCGGACCCGGGTCCCTTGTCAGACCCTCGCGCCCAGACACGCATCCTGCCCCCACCTGCGGCGGGAAAGCCAATCCGGCACCCGCAGGAGTCGTGAGAACACCCTTGGGAGTCACACGAAAAGCGCCACTGACTGGCGGCCTACCATAGATGGCCTTCAGCGTAAAGATTTCCACGACGCGCCGGTTCCACGGCACGTCGTGGTGATCGTCACAACCCCCGCACACCGCGGCACACCAAGGGGTGTCAGACGTTGGCCCCGGCGGCCTTGGCGGCCTCCCGCACGGCCCCGGCCACCGCGCCGGCGACCTTGTCGTTGAAGACGCTGGGGATGATGTAGTTCGCGTTCAGCTCGTCGTCGGTCACCACCTCGGCGAGGGCCTTCGCGGCGGCGAGCATCATCTCCGTGTTGACGGTGCGGGACTGGGCGTCCAGCAGACCGCGGAACACACCCGGGAAGACCAGCACGTTGTTGATCTGGTTCGGGAAGTCGGAGCGGCCGGTGGCCACGACCGCGGCCGTCTGGCGGGCGACCGCCGGGTCCACCTCGGGGTCCGGGTTCGCGAGCGCGAACACGATCGCGTCGTCGGCCATGGCGGCCACGTCGTCGCCGTCCAGGACGTTCGGGGCGGAGACGCCGATGAAGACGTCCGCGCCGCGCACGGCCTCCTTGAGCGTGCCCGTGAGGCCCTCGGGGTTGGTGTTGTCGGCGATCCAGCGCAGTGCCGAGCCGGGGGCCGCGTCGACGAGGTCCTCGCGGCCCGCGTGGACCACGCCGTGGATGTCGGCGACGACGGCGTTCTTCACGCCGGCCGCGATCAGCAGCTTGAGGATGGCCGTACCGGCCGCGCCCGCGCCGGACATGACGACGCGGATGTTCTCGATGGCCTTGCCCGCGACACGCAGGGCGTTCGTCAGCGAGGCGAGCACGACGATCGCCGTGCCGTGCTGGTCGTCGTGGAAGACCGGGATGTCGAGGGCCTCGCGCAGCCGGGCCTCGATCTCGAAGCAGCGGGGGGCGGAGATGTCCTCGAGGTTGATGCCGGCGAAGCCCGGGGCGATCGCCTTGACGATCTCGACGATCGCGTCCGTGTCCTGGGTGTCCAGGCAGATCGGCCAGGCGTCGATGCCGGCGAACCGCTTGAAGAGGGCGGCCTTGCCCTCCATGACCGGCAGGGCCGCCATCGGGCCGATGTTGCCGAGGCCCAGCACGGCCGAGCCGTCCGTCACGACCGCAACGGAGTTGCGCTTGATGGTGAGGCGCCGGGCGTCCTCGGGGTTCTCGGCGATCGCCATGCAGACGCGGGCGACACCCGGCGTGTAGATCATCGAGAGGTCGTCACGGTTGCGGATCGGATGCTTGGACGCCATCTCGATCTTGCCGCCGAGGTGCATCAGGAACGTACGGTCCGAGACCTTGCCCAGGGTGACGCCCTCGATGCCGCCGAGCTGCTCGACGATCTCGTCGGCGTGCGCGGTGGAGGTGGCCGCGATCGTGACGTCGATACGGAGCTTCTCGTGGCCGGAAGCCGTGACGTCGAGGCCGGTGACCGAGCCTCCGTGGGACTCGACGGCCCCGGTGAGCTGGGAGACCGCGGTTCCGCTCGCGGGCACCTCCAGCCGGACCGTCATCGAGTAGGAGACGCTGGGCGCCGTTGCCATGGCCGACTTCCTCTGCTTTCACCTGTGACGCTGGATGCGGTCCGATCGTCGCACCTACTGCCGGGTAGGCGTTAGCCACCCCGGGTTGCGAACGTTGAGTTCACAACGAAAGAGGCCCACGTCACACGGACGTGGGCCTCTTTCGTCTGTCTATGACACCGACCCGCCATGCTCGCCTCGCGGCAAGTGGTCGCTCGTAGCGACGAAGGTTGGGCCCGGGGGCTTGGATCGAGCCGGTGTCACACCCAGGCTAACAAACGGATCCCGGAAGACCATTCCCGCGCGGGGACCTTCTCGGGATTCAGTCCCTCAGGAGATCGGGCACCCCGTTCCCGTCGGGTTCGTCGCGGTCCGCCGAGACGACCGTGAGCTGCTGCGTCGCCCTGGTCAGGGCCACGTACAGGACCCGCAGACCGGCCGGGGACTCGTCGGCGATCTCGGCCGGGGAGACGACCACTGTCGCGTCGTACTCCAGGCCCTTGGCCTCCAGGCTGCCGAGGGCCACCACGCGGTCGCCGAGTCCGGCGAGCCAGCGCCGGGCCTCCTCGCGGCGGTTCATGGCCACGACGACGCCGACGGTGCCGTCGACCCGGTCCAGGAGACGCTGGGACTCCGCGCGGACGGTGGCGCCCAGGGTGTCCGTCACAGCCACAAAGCGGGGTACGACCCCCGTCGACCTGACCGCCGACGGGGATTCGGCGCCGGGCATCGCCAGCGCCAGCACCTTCGCGGCCAGCTCGGCGATCTCCGCGGGGTTGCGGTAGTTCACGGTGAGCCGGAAGCGGCGGCGGGGACGGCTGCCGAGGGCCTCGTCGCGGGCCTCGGCGGCCTCCTCGGGGTCGGACCAGGAGGACTGGGCAGGGTCGCCGACGACCGTCCAGGTGGCGTGCCGGCCGCGGCGGCCGACCATGCGCCACTGCATCGGCGTGAGGTCCTGGGCCTCGTCGACGATGACGTGCGCGTACTCGGTGCGCTCCTGGGCGAGGCGCTCGGCCCGCTCACGCTGTGTCTCCTCGCGCACCGGCATCAGCTCCTCCAGGCCGGTGAGCTGGTCCAGCGGGTCGTACTCGCGTCTCTTGCGGGGGCGGGCCGGGGCGCCGAGGATCGCCTGGAGCTCGTCGAGCATCGCGATGTCGTGCACCGAGTGGCCCTCGCGCTTCAGCGAGCGGGCGACCTTGCGGACCTCGCCGGGGTTGAGGATCCGGCGGGCCCAGCGGCCGAGCCGGCGCTCGTCGGACATGGCGGCGAGGACCGACTTCGGGGTCAGCTCGGGCCACCAGGCGTCGAGGAACGCGATGAAGGAGTCCTCGCCCGTCACGTCCTCGTCGAAGGAGGAGCGCAGCTCGGCGGCCAGCTCGGGGTCGCTGTGCCGGCCGGAGGCGCCGGAGCGCTCCCACAGGGCGTCCAGGAGGAGCTTGCGGGCGCGGGGGCGCAGCAGGTTCACCGGCGCGGTGCCGCTGAGGGCGCTCTCCCTGATCCGGCCGAGGTCCCCGGCCTCCAGCTCCAGCCGCCGCCCGAAGGCGACCACGCGCAGCCGGTCGGGCGTACCGGCGGGGGCGGGCGGCCGGACGTCGTCGTCGTCCCCGAAGGCGAGCTGTCCGGACGGCGCACCGGGGGGCCGCCCCACCTCGAGCGCCCCGCGCGCCGCCTTCCGCAGCACCTTCAGCATCCGGTACGACCCCTTCGCGCGGGCCACCGCCGGGGAGTCGTACAGCTTGGCCTCCAGGCCGTCGACCAGGGAGCCGATGGCGCGGATCGCGACCTGGCCCTCCTCGCCGAGGGAGGGCAGGACGCCCTCGGTGTACGCCACCAGCAGCGGGGTCGGGGAGACGATCAGGATGCCGCCCGCGTACCGGCGCCGGTCCTGGTACAGGAGGTACGCGGCCCGGTGCAGGGCGACGGCGGTCTTGCCGGTGCCGGGGCCGCCCTCGACGTAGGTGACGGAGGCGGCCGGGGCACGGATGACCATGTCCTGTTCGGCCTGGATGGAGGCGACGATGTCGCGCATGGTGTGGCTGCGGGCCTGGCCGAGGGCGGCCATGAGGGCGCCGTCGCCGATGACGGGCAGCTCGCGGCCGTCGAGGCGGGCCGTCAGCTGCGGGCGCATCAGGTCGTCCTCGACCCCGAGGACGCGGCGGCCCTTGGACCGGATGACCCTGCGGCGCACGACCCGGCCGGGATCGACCGGCGTGGAGCGGTAGAACGGCGCGGCGGCCGGGGCCCGCCAGTCGATGACCAGCGGCGCGTACTCCTCGTCGAGGACACCGATGCGCCCGATGTGCAGCGTCTCGGCGATGTCGGCGGTGTTGTCGGCGCGGATCGCGCCGTCGGCGGGCTCGACGGCGGTGTAGGCGCCGTCGGGCCCCTTCTTGCCGTCCTTGCCGGGAAGCAGGTCGATCCGGCCGAAGAGGAAGTCCTCGAACTCGTTGTTGAGGCGGTTGAGGTGGACCCCCGCCCTGAACACCTGCGCGTCCCGCTCGGCCAGGGCACCGGGGGTGCCGACCTGGCCGCGGCGGGCCGCGTCGTGCATGAGGAACTCGGCCTCGTGGATCTTCTCCTCGAGGCGCCGGTACACCCGGTCCAGATGGTCTTGTTCGACGCTGATCTCACGGTCACGAACTGAGTGGTCCTGAACCGAGTCGACCGCGGTTTCCTGCTGAGCCTGAGCGGCCACCGGGCCCCCTTCTGACGTGCTGGGCAGCCGTCAACCGTACGCGAAGGGGGCCGCTGCGGGCTACGCCGCGTCGACCTCGACGAGCTTCTTTCCGTCGAAGGTCATGACCTCGAAGTGGTCGATCTCGTTCGGGGTGAATGCGGCGCCGCCCTGGACGTACAGCGGGTTCTTGGCCTGTTCGGTCTTGGCGTTGGGCAGGCCGTAGCCCCATTCCGGGACGGACCAGGACGAGATGGTCTCACGTTCGCCGTTCTTGCCGACGGCGATGAGCGAGCACTTGTTGGGACCCGCCACGTTCTTCAGCTCGACCACGGCCTCGGTGCCCCAGGCCTTCTCGCCCATGGCGACGGTCGCGGTGACCTTGGTGCCCGGGTCGGTGCCGGTGACCTTGTCGGAGAGCATCTCGAAGGCCGACTTCGCGGGGCTCACGCCCGCCTCGATGCCACTGCCGCCGCTGTCGTCGCCGCCACTGGCCGCCACGGCCACGAGCGGTCCGCCGATGACCAGCGCGACGCCGGCCGCGATCATGTAGAGACTGCGCCGGCGCTTCTGGACGCGGCGGTCGGAGACCTCGACGACGAGCTTCTCGACCAGTCGCGGGCCCGGCCTGGCGGACAGGGACTCGCCGATCGCGGGGGTCCCGGCACCCGGCAGGTCCGCGAGCGCGGCCAGCATCGGTTCCATCCCGGCGAGTTCGTCGAGCTGCTGGGCGCACCACTCGCACCCGGCGAGATGCGCCTCGAAAGCGGTTGCCTCGGCGTCGTCGAGAATCCCCAGGGCGTAGGCGCCCACGGTCTCGTGTTCGCTCGGGCTCGGAGATCCCTGCATAGATCCCTGCATGGGGCCAGACATACCCGAACCACCCGTTCCGAATCCCCCGTAAACACTCATCACGCCGTCACCCCCCGCTCCTCGAGCGCCAGCTTCATCGACCGCAGTGCATAGAAAACCCGTGAGCGCACGGTGCCGCTGGGTATGCCCAGCGTCTCGGCCGCCTCGTTGACGGTACGCCCCTTGAAATACGTCTCGACGAGCACCTCCCGGTGGGCCGGGGTCAGGTCGTCGAGAGCGTCCGACAGCGTCATCAGCCACAGCGCCTTGTCGATCTCGTCCTCCGCGGGGATGACCTCCAGCGGCGACGGGTCGACCTCCTGCGGCCGGGCCTGCCGGCTGCGGTGGCCGTCGATGACGATGCGACGAGCGACCGTCACCAGCCAGGGGCGTACCGATCCGGTAGCCCGGTTGAGCTGACCGGCGTTCTTCCAGGCACGGATGAGTGTCTCCTGCACGACGTCCTCGGCGCGCTGCCGGTCACCGGCAACCAGGCGCAGGACATACGCAAGAAGGGGTCCTGCATGCTCCCGATACAGAGCACGCATCAGCTCCTCATCAGGCTCCGAGGGCTGGGACATGCGATGTCGGGCCCTCGATCCACGTTCATTGGCCACGGCCGCATCCTTGCGCACGCCCACCTCCGGTGTCCGGGGGTTCCCCCGAGTCGGTCGCTCCCCCAGCGGTACGGATGTGGTCCTGCGAGTGTTCAAACCGGAGGGACAGATTTCTGCGAGTTGACGTGACAAGGGGAACAACGGGGCACATTCCCACCCCTCTTTCTTTACATTTCCCCCACACACGGGGAGCCGGACCGGCCTGCCCGGCAACGGGCGCGGGTAAACGGCGTGTAAGCGAAATCACGTCGAAGGTGCCGTCACGAACAGCCCATACCGGACAGCCCACTTGGCCGCGCCCAGGAGTCAGGTCCGGGCGAGCGCCGCGCGACGGCGGTGCCGGGCGACCCGTTCCCGGTTCCCGCAGACCTCGCTGGAACACCAGCGCCTGCGCCGCCCACGGGACATGTCGACGTACACGATCGGGCAGCTGTCCCCCGCGCACTGCCGCAGCGCCGCCCGCGCGACCGGATCGGTGAGCAGCTCCACCGCGTCCCGCGCGACCACCGCGAGCAGCGCCGCGCACTCCGGCTCCGCGTCCAACTCCCGCACGAGCGCGCCGTCCCGCGCGCGTACGGCACGGGGGACCGGGGGCGCGGCACGGGCGACGGAGTTGACGTGGGCGAGGGCGAGGGCGGGATCGTACGTCGGCCGCGTTTCGCCGTGGAGCCACCCGGACACCAACTGACGGACGCTGCCCCGCAGTTCCCGGAAGGCGAGCGGCCAGGACGGGCCGGCGTGGGTCAGCGGGGTGCCGGCCGGCACCAGCCCGGACCCGGTGATCCAGGCGCACAACGGCGGGAGGGTGTCGAGGCGTTCGAGGGGGTGGGCGGTGGCGAGG
>NZ_MUBA01000233.1:7084-7244 GCF_002154575.1 Streptomyces bobili | reverse complement strand
GGCGGGGCGAGCGGCCGAAGGCGCGGGAGAGGCCGGGCGGGTAGGGAGCAGGGACTAGGCCAAGGGGGCGAACAGGTCGACTCCATGACCGTCCGGGTCCTGCACGACGGCATACCGCTGACCCCAGAAGGCGTCCCACGGCTTCAGCTCGCCCGTGTAC
>NZ_MUBA01000233.1:0-7047 GCF_002154575.1 Streptomyces bobili | reverse complement strand
CGGTCTCCTCGGTGTCCAGCAGCAGCCGCAGCCCACCCGGCAGAGCGGCCTCGGCGTGCGGCTCGCGCTCGGCGCCCTCGGGGAACGCGAAGCCGAGCCGACGGTAGAACGTGACGGAGGCGGCCATGTCGGAGACGACCAGGCCGATGGCATCGAATCGTGGACTCATACGGCCACCGTAGACAGGACCGCCCGAAGGGTCTTGAAAGAAACGGACACGCGGCTGTCCCAGGGTTTTCCGTCAGGCGCCGTTCACAGCCGCTGTTCGTCAGGTGAGGACGACCGGGCCCTTCGGTGTGTCCAGGGTGTACGAGAAGCCGGCCGGGCCCTCGGAGACCGCGAGGTCGGTACCCAGCGCGGTCAGCAGGGCGCGGACCTCGGCGGGGTCCGCGGCGGTGGCCGTCAGCTCCAGCAGAGGCGTGACCGGCAGGCCCGACGCCGACGGGTGGGTCGTCCCGCCCCAGTCGATGAGGAAGGGGACCAGGCCGGACGGATGTGGGGTTCCCCCGTCCGTCAACCGCCACTCCAGCAGGGTGCCGTCAGGGCGCCGCCGGTTCATATTCCGCACGTCCCCGGGGTCGTAGCCCCGCGCGCGGACGTTCGCGACCGCCGCGTCCAGGTCGGGCGGGCTGATCGCCCAGGTGATGGTCCTCGGTGAGTCGAGTCCGGCCGTCCCGAAGATCCGGGATCTCCTCGGCGGCGGCTGCTCGGGATCCGGGCCGATGATCTCCAGATACGCACGACCGCCCAGCCCCACAAGGTAGTTGCGGGTTCCGTTTCCGACGTGCGCACCGCCCGGAGCCGGGGCCACTCCGGTACGCCGGGTGAACTCGGCGACCGTGGCCGCCAGATCGCGAGTCGCGAGGACGAGGTGGTCGAGCCGTGCCGGAATGGTGTTCATCCCGCCCGAGACTACGTGCTCGGCCCCGCACATCACCGTGACCCGTGGAACACCCGTGCGGCAGGATGGCGCCATGATCCGTACCGTACGTCTGCTTCCCGCGCTGCTGCTGGGACCCGTGCTGCTCACCGGCTGCGGCAGCGAGCGCGCCGACGAGGCGGACCCCGCCGAACTGGCCTCGCGGGCAGGTGCGTTGGGCATCGCCCCGGAGCTGGTGTACGTCACCGACGCCCCCGGCCACACCCTCGCCCAGCAGTCCGTCGGTGTGTACGGCGGCGAAGGCTTCTCCGCCGTCTACGTCTCCCGGCAGAAGGGGACGCAGGTCCAACTCACCGTCGACCGGGGGACGATGACCGAAGCCACGTGCGAGGAGCAACCCGGTGGCGACTCCTCCCCGGCACCCGTCACCTGTGCTCGTGACGGCGACGCCTGGTACCGCAGCTCCGGGCACTGGGCCGAATACGCCGTCCCGAAGAAGGACTTCGTCGTCCGTGTCGGCGGCACGAACGTCCCCCGCGACGTCCTGCGCGAGGCCGCCGACCAGCTCCACCGCCCATCCGCCGACGAACTCGACACCCTCCTGCCGTCCGCGCCGGCGGGCGGCGAGCCGGTGGAGCGCGGCGACCTGCCACCGGCCGGCGACGGAGCCCCGGACAACGACGTCGACCAGGGCGGCTGAGGCAACCGGTCATGAAGGACGCTGGAACCGGGCGTGTCTTCTCCACCGGACTCGGGCAAGTGACGTTTCTGCGGTGAACCGCTTGCGCCATCGGGGTGAGTGAGGCCCGCGCGGGCGAGGCGTACGCACCCAGCCGCGGAGATCCTCGTGTCCGGGTTGAGGCACAGCAGGAGGAGTCGGACGTTGACTTACGGGACCAAGCTGCGCGAGCGGATCGCCGCACCGGGCACGACGCCACTGATCGGCGTGTACGACATGTACTCGGCGACCATCACGGCTCAGCACTACGACGCGATGTTCGTCTCCGGCTTCGGCTTCGCGGCCTCCTACTACGGGCTGCCCGACATCGGCTTCATCGCCTGGCCGGACATGATGGCGTTCGTCCAGCGGCTGCGGGGCGCCTTTCCGGGACACCACCTGCTCGTCGACATCGACGACGGATACGTCGATCCGGAGGTCGCCTGTCATGTGGTGGAGGGACTGGAGCGGACCGGGGCGTCCGGCGTGATCATCGAGGACCAGAAGCGGCCCCGCCGCTGCGGGCACGCCGACGGCAAGCAGGTGCTGCCGCTCGCCGACTACCTCACGAAGCTGGACATGGTCCTCGCCACCCGCCGCGACATGGTCGTCGTGGCGCGCACGGACGCCACCGAAGAGGCCGACATCCTGCACCGGGCCGAGGCCCTCGCCGCCACCGACGCGGACGTCGTCCTGGTCGACGGGGTACGCAGCGTGGAGTGGATCCGCCGCATCCGGGGCGTCGTCGGCGACAAGCCGTTGCTGTTCAACCAGATCGCCGGCGGCAAGTCCCCGAGCCTGTCCCTCGGCGAACTCACCGACCTCGGCGTCGACATCGCGATCTACAGCACACCGTGTCTGTTCGCCGCCCACCGGGCCATGCACTCCGCCCTGACCGACCTGAAACGCGCGGACGGCCGTCTGCCCGAGGCGGACGACACCGGCGGCGTCGGCGGCGTCGGCGTGAGGACAGCCACCCGGCTGCTGGAGGGCAACCTCGCGCGGCTGCGATCCGTGCCGGAGAGCGCTCGGGGGTGAACTGCCCGGTGATCCTCGTGGGCCTGACGCCACCGGCGCACGCGGCGCATGCGAGCAGGGGTGGGTGGATCGCGGCCCTGGCGGGTCGCGGGTGAACGTCCGCCGCCGTGCGCGTCAACGCCCCGGCGGCGCGGTGCTCGCGCGCTCCACCAACCGCGTGGACAGTTCTGTGCGCGTTCCCTCCGGGCGTTCCCCGTCCATCATGCGTACCAGCAGACGGAGAGCCGTGGCCGCCATCTCCGCCAGCGGCTGGCGGACGGTCGTCAGGGCGGGAGTGCTCCAGCGGGACTCGGGCAGATCGTCGAATCCGACGACGCTGATGTCGTCGGGAACCCTCAACCCCCGTTCCGCCAGAGCCTCGTAGACACCCAGCGCCATACGGTCGGAGCACACGAACACGGCCGTCGGCGGCTCGGGCAGGTCGAGCAGTTCGCGCATGCGCTGACGGGCCACGGACTCGTCGAAACCGCCGTGACGGATGTACTCCGGGCGGTGACCGACACCGGCCGAGGCCAGGGCGGAACGGTAACCGGCCACTCGGGCGGTGCTGGACATCCTGCGGCGCGTTCCGGCGATCACCGCGATCCGTTCGTGGCCGAGGGTCAGCAGGTGCTCGGTCGCCGTCACCCCGCCCTGCCAGTTCGCCGCGCCCACCGACACGACGCCCGGCGGCGGTTCCACCACCGGGTCGATCATCACGTACGGGATCCGGTGCTGCTGCAGCCACAGGTAGTGGGTCTCCGCCAGCTCGGCCAGGTTGAACAGCACGCCCGCCGAGCCGCGGGCGGTGAGTTTGTCCAGCCAGTCGCGCTGCGGACGGCCCGCGCGGGTACGGGACAGGGCGGCCGACACGACCACGTCCAGACCCGCGTCGTGCGCCGCCTCCTCGACGCCGTGCAGCACCGCGCCCGTCCAGGAACTCGCCAGGGAGTGCACGACGAGATCGACCAGCCGGGGCGGCTTCGTCGGGTCGAAGCGGGGTCTGCGCACGTAACCGAGCCGGTCCAGCGCCTCGGTGACACGACGTCGGGTCTCGGGAGCCACGTCCTCGCGGCCGTTGACCACCTTCGAGGCGGTGGGCACGGACACTCCCGCCTCACGGGCCACGACCGCAAGGGTCGGCCCGGCCGCCATGCTCGCACTGCCCGTGCGGACCATCGGGAACCACCTCTCCGGCCCGCCCGAGGGCCAGCGAAAGTTCGACCACCGCCCTTTCGGAGCCGATCCGCCCCGACGGCTCGCAGAAAGCGCTTGCTATCCTAGGCGTGCCTCAGCTTGGCGTGAAGACGTAGGAAACGGTTGAGCGGTGTGAGGGCGACGGTGCGCACCGGTCCGTGCCCACGGGACTGTCGCCGGAGGAGCGTTCGGGGCCCGGCTGTTGGGCGACGGCGGATACGGCCAGCTGGGTTTCGGCACGCTCGTGTACGCCGAATAGCCCTGCGTGGGACTCGTGCGGCGGAATACCGTGCACCGCTGTGGTGCTCTGGTGTCATCGGTGCACGAGCGCGGCGAAGGGCTGGTGGGCAGATGACGGCAGGCCAGGCGAACCCCGGGACCGGGGCTTGGCGGGATCCCGTGGCCACGACTCCGTACGGATCCGTGCGGGGCCGCTACGAAAACGGTGTCGCGGTCTTCCGGGGGATCCCTTACGCGGCACCGCCGTTCGGGCCGCGCCGCTTCAGGCCGCCTGTGCCGCCCGAGCCCTGGGACGGTGTGCGCGACGCGGGCGCCTTCGGGCCCACGGCGCCGAAACCGCCGTACTCCGAGGCCTTCGCCCAGTACCTGTCCGATCCGGTCGTCGCGGGCGACGACTGTCTCAACCTGAACGTCTGGACGCCCGAGCCGGGACCGGGCGCGCGGCTGCCGGTCGTGGTGTGGTTCCACGGTGGGGCGCTGACCAGGGGGTCCTCGGCAGTGCCCGTGTACGACGGGCGGCACTTCGCACGCGACGGTGTCGTGTTCGTCTCGGTCAACTACCGGCTGGGCGTCGAGGGTTACGGAGTGTTTCCGGGTGTTCCCGCGAACGCGGGCCTGCGCGACCAGCTGGCGGCGCTGCGCTGGGTGCACGACTCGGTCGAGGCCTTCGGCGGTGACCCCTCGCAGGTGACCCTGGCCGGCCAGTCCGCGGGGGCCATCAGCGTCGGCGCCCTGATCGCCGCCCCGCAGGCCCAGGGCCTGTTCCGGCGGGCAGTGCTCCAGAGCGGGCCGCCGGAGGCCTTCGAGCGGGACAAGGTGCGGCGCATGGTCCGCCGGATGGCGAACCGGCTGAAGATCCCGGCCACCGCCGAGGCGTTCGCCGCCGTCGACCGTGACCTGCTGCTGCGGACACAGGCCGAGATCGGCAGGCTCAGCAGTCCGGTGCTGGGCGGGCCCGCCTTCGGGATCGTCGTCGACGGCGACCTCGTTCCACGTCACCCGCTCGAGGCTCTCGTCGAGGGCGACGCCGCCCGTGACACCGGGCTGCTGCTCGGCTGGACCCGCGACGAGTACCGGTTGTGGCTCGTTCCGGGCGGCCTGCTGGAGCGGGTGGACCGCCTCGGAGCCGTCGCCCTGGCGGGTGCCATGGCCCGCTGCCGCTGCGGCTCCGAGGTGCCGCGCGGCTACCGGGCCCTGCGTCCCGGAGCGGGCACCGCCGAGACGGTCGGCCAGATGGTCACCGACCACCTGCTGCGGCTGCCGCTCCAGCGGCTGGCGGAGGCCCGGCCCGGCACCTCCTACGTGTACGAATTCGCCTGGCCGTCACTGCGGCCGGGCCTCGGTGCCTGCCATGCCCTTGAGCTGGGCTTCGTCTTCGACACCGGGGACCTGCCCGACTCCGCGAAACTCGCCGGGGACGGTGCCCCGCGGGATCTGGCCGACGCGATGCACGGCGCGTGGGTACGGTTCGCCACGACGGGCGATCCGGGCTGGGAGCCGTGGGACGCGACGCATCCTGTGCGGGTCTTCGGCGAGGCCGACGGTATTTCGCATACGGAATACGGTCTCCGGGATCGTGAACTCGCACTCTGGTCGGCTGACACCCGCCGCGACGCGGAGGGTGTCGCGGAGGGTATCGAGGACGCCGGGGAGTCCGAGATGCCCGCGGCGCCGGGCACCCTGCCCGTGCGGCCCCTGCGCGGCACCGAACTGCGCGCCGTGGTCCGCCGCCTGCGCCGCGCCGGGGGAGTCGGCCGGGACTGATCGCCCAACGCCTCGGCGTCCGCGCCGCGATCCCTCCCCGACGGCACCCACCGCGTCCGGCCTGGCCGGCGACCTCCCCCGGCCGGCAACACTCCTGCCGGCCGGCAAGACCTTCGCCGGTCAGCGCACCGACAGGGTCCGCGCGATCGACGCGACCGCGTCCGGACCCACCCGGCAGCAGCCGCCGATCAGCCGGGCGCCCGAATCCCGCCAGGCGAGGACCTGCTCCGGAGCGAACGTGGAGCGGCCGTTCCAGGCGCGGGCCTCGGCGTCCCAGGCCTCACCGCTGTTGGGGTACACGACGACCGGCTTCCCGGTCACCCGCGCCGCGGTCGCCACGGCACCCTCCACATCCTCCGGCGCGCAGCAGTTCACGCCGACGGCGATCACCTCGTCGGCCTCGGCCGCCGGCGCGAACGCCTCCTCCAGCGGCTGCCCCGCACGAGTGCGGTCGCCCGCGATGCTGTACGACAGCCAGGCCGGCACGCCCAGCCCGCGGACCGCCCGCAGCAGCGCCTCGGCCTCCTCGGCGTCCGGCACCGTCTCCAGCGCCAGTACGTCCGGCCCGGCAGCCGCCAGCACCTCCAGGCGAGGCCGGTGAAACCGCTCCAGCTCGTCCACCGTCAGCCCGTAACGGCCGCGGTACTCGGAGCCGTCCGCGAGCATCGCCCCGTACGGACCCACCGAAGCCGCCACCCACAACGGTTGCCGTACGCCCTTGTCCCGGGCCTGGCGGGCGGCCTCCTGGGCCAGCTCGACGCTGAGGGCGAGCAGCCGGGCAGCCTCCTGGCGGTCGATCCCGCGCTTGGCGAAGCCCTCGAAGGTGGCCTGGTAGCTGGAGGTGATCGCCACGTTCGCGCCCGCCTCGAAGTAGGCGAGGTGCGCCTCGGTGATCGCCTCGGGCCGCTCGGCGAGCAGCCGCGCCGACCACAGCTCGTCGCTCAGATCGTGTCCGGCGGACTCCAGCTGGTTGGACATGCCGCCGTCGAGGACCACGGCCCCGGTGGCGAGCGCCTCGGCGAGGGACGGGCGGTGCGAGGCGGAACCGTGCGCCGGGAAACCATCGCCGGATGCGCCCTGCGGTGAGGTGCCGTGCGGTGAGGTGCCGTGTGGGGAGGAGGTGTCGCTGCTCATGCGCCGACGCTAGTCGAAGCCGTCACGGGCGGGTCGACTGTGTCCACTTCATGAACAGAACGCCCATCATGTGGGACGCCGGGCTACGATCACGATC
>NZ_MUBA01000232.1 GCF_002154575.1 Streptomyces bobili | reverse complement strand
GCCGCGGATCGCCGCGGCCCACGCCACCACCAACAGCTCGTACTCCGCCCGCTCCTGGGGCGACAGCGTGCCGCCGGCGCGCATCCACAGCGCCCGGATCTGCTCGTTCAACTCGGCAGCAGACCGCACGGAACCAAAGGCAGAAGAACTCGGGGACATGCGCAACAGCCTAGGGGCAAGCACTGACACTGCGCTACCGGACGGCTACGCAAACCCTATGGACTTGGTCACGGCCGCCGGGACTCACTCGCCAGAGGTTCCCCGGCCCGTGGCGACGGTGTCGCGTGCCGACCGGGCGTCTTGGTGACGTCTGCGGTGCCTGGCCGTTGACTCCGCTCGTAGTACTCTGCATGAAGTGGTGTGGAAGTCGGTACTACGGCTGGAGTGCTGTCCATGGTGAGACGAAATGACGAGCGGCGCGCCGCCCTCGTCGACGCCGCGATCGAGGTGCTGGCCAGGGAGGGTGCCCGGGGCCTGACGTTCCGGGCGGTGGACGGCGAGGCCGGTGTGCCCGCCGGCACCGCGTCCAACTACTTCGCCAACCGCGACGACCTGCTCACCCAGGCGGGAGCCCGGGTGTACGAGCGGCTCCAGCCCGACGAGGCCACGATCGCCCGCCAGCGGACCGCCGGCCGTGACCGGGAGACCTACGCCCAGCTGATGCGCGAACTGGTCGGCCGCGTCGCCTCGTTCCGTACCGGCTACCTGGCGCTGCTCGAACTGCGCCTCGAAGCCACCCGGCGCCCCGAACTGCGCAAGGTCCTCACCGAGCGGGTCCGGGCCGACGTCGACGCCAACGTCGCGTACCACGAGGCCTCGGGGCTCCCCGGGGACGCGACGGCCGTCAAGCTGCTGATCCTGGCCCTGAACTGGCTGATCGTCGAACAGCTCACCCTGCCGGACGTCTTCACGGAGGCGGAGCGCGATCAGCTGGTCACGGCGGCGGTCGACCGGATCGTGGCGCCGCAGTAGCCGCCACGGCCCGCGCCCCGCGCGGACTCGGTCGGAGTCGGCGCGGGGCGCGGGCCGTGGACTGGCGGGTGCGGAGGCGGGATCAGCCCGCCGACTCCGCCGCGTGCGGGCTCAGGGCGCCCGTCGCGACGAGCGCGATGATCACGATGCCGAGGATCACGCGGTAGTACACGAACGGCATGAACGACTTGGTGCTGATGAATTTCATGAACCACGCGATGACGGCGTATCCGGTCACGAACGCGATCACCGTCGCGAACCCGGTCGGCCCCCAGGCCACATGGCCGCCCTCCATGGCGTCCTTCAGCTCGAAGACGCCGGAGGCCAGCACCGCCGGGATGGCGAGCAGGAACGAGTAACGGGCCGCCGACTCGCGCTTGTAGCCCATGAACAGGCCGCCGCTGATCGTGGCGCCGGAGCGGGAGACGCCCGGGATGAGGGCGCAGGCCTGGCAGAGGCCGAAGATCAGGCCGTCCTTGACGCTCAGGTTCTCGAGGCCCTTGCGCTGCTTGGGCGCCCGGTGCCGGCCGCCGTTCTCGTCGCGGGCGGCCAGCCGGTCCGCGATGCCGATGACGATGCCGATGACCACCAGCATCGTCGCGGTGATCCGCAGGTCGCGGAACGGACCCTCGATCTGGTCCTTGAGTGTGACGCCGAGCACACCGATCGGGATCGAGCCGACGATCACCAGCCAGCCCATCTGGGCGTCGTGGTCCTTGCGCATCGTCTTGTCGAAGAGCGACCGGGACCAGGCGGAGATGATCCGCCCGATGTCCTTGCGGAAATAGATCAGTACGGCGGCTTCCGTGCCGATCTGAGTGATCGCCGTGAAGGCGGCTCCGGGGTCCTCCCAGCCTGAGAAGGCCGCGGTCAGGCGCAGGTGCGCGCTGGAGGAGACGGGGAGGAACTCGGTCAGCCCCTGGACGAGTCCGAGGATGAGTGATTCGAACCAAGACATGAGGTTACGGAGTCCAAGTGCCGATCGGGACGGGCAGGCGGACACGGCGGGCCGCCGCGCGCGGTGATCAAGTGGGTGTGTTCGAAGGCAGCGTAGCGCCCCCGGGGGACAGGCCCGGCACAGGGGTTTCGGAGAAGATCGCGCGGGGGAGGTGCGCACGCCGGTGGAACAGGGCGTATGTGTTGACCGGCCAGGGGGCCGCCGCTTACGTTGCTGCCGAGGGAAAGCGCTTGCTATTCGGCCACCGATGCCTGCCGCCGTCCCTCCCCTCAGCTGGGTCGTTCGTCGGAGGAGTGCTGATCACGCCCATGTCCCCATCCCCTCCGCTCGCCGGACGCCGGATCCGTGCCGCCGTCATCGGCACGGGTTCCATCGCCCGCGGCTCCCACCTGCCGGCGCTCGCCCAGCTCGCGGCGGAGGGGGAGACCGAGGTCGTCGCCGCCGTCGACATCGATGCCGCCGCGGCCGAGGCCTTCTGCGCGCAGGGCGGGATCGCGCACGCCTACACCGACCTGGAGCGCATGCTCGCGGAGCAGCGCCCCGACCTGGTGGCGATCTGCACCCCGCCGACCCTGCACCGCGAGCAGAGCGTGGCCGCGCTGCGCGCCGGCGCCTGGGTGTGGTGCGAGAAGCCGCCCGTGCCGACCCTCGCCGACTACGACGCCGTGGTGGCCGAGGAGGGGACGAGGAGCGGGCCGTACTCCTCGATCGTCTTCCAGCACCGCTTCGGGTCCGGTTCCGATCACGTACGGCGGCTGCTCGCCGAGCGGGCGATGGGGCGGCCGCTCGTCGCGCACTGCCAGACGACCTGGTACCGCGACCCCGCCTACTACGCCGTTCCCTGGCGCGGACGCTGGCAGACCGAGGGCGGCGGCCCCGCCATGGGCCACGGCATCCACCAGATGGACCTCCTGCTCGACCTCCTCGGACCGTGGAGCGAGGTGCGGGCCATGGCCGGCCGGCTCGTCCACGACGTGGAGACGGAGGATGTGTCCACCGCCCTGGTCCGGTTCGAGAACGGCGCCATGTCCACGATCGTGAACAGCGTCCTCAGCCCTGACGAGGTCAGCCGCATCCGCATCGACTGCGAGGACGCCACGGTGGAGCTGACCCACCTCTACGGCCACAGCAACGCGAACTGGCGGATCACCCCGGCCCGGCACGTCCCGGCGGAGCGGGCCGCCGCCTGGCAGGACTTCGGCCTGGACGTGCCCAGCTCGCACCTGGCCCAGCTGCGCTCGCTCGTCGCGAGCATGCGGGCGGGGGAGCGGCCGCGCGGCAGCGGCGCCGACGGGCGCACCAGCCTGGAACTGATCAGTGCGCTGTACAAGTCGGCGTTCACGGACGTGACGGTGAAGCGGGGCGAGATCGGCCCCGGTGACCCGTTCTACACGGCGCTGCACGGGGGTGCTCCCGGCTGGGCCCCCGGTGTCGCGAGCGCCGTCCGGCCCACCGGCGTGGCCGTCGGCGCCCGTGAGGTGTCGGCATGACCGGGCTGCGTCTGGTCCACGTCCACGGCGACCGTGTCACCGTGACCGATCCGGACAGCGGCGTCGAACTGCTCGCGTACGTCTACCGGCCCGAGGCGGCCTGGGAGGCGCCGAAGCCGTACATCCACCCGCTGCGCACCCTCGCGGGCGATGTCGTCAGCGACTACCGGCCCAACGACCACCGGTGGCACAAGGGGCTGTCGCTGACCGCCTCGCACCTCTCGGGCGCCAACCTGTGGGGCGGCAACAGCTACGTCCACGGCGAGGGGTATCGCGAACTCCCGGAGCGCGTCGGCTCGATGGCGCACGCCGGGTTCGACGAGGTCACGGCCGACGGCGACCGCGTCGTCATCGCCGAGCGGCTGACCTGGCATCCGCACGGCGGGGAGCTGTGGGCCGAGGAGCGGCGTCGGATCGAGGTGCACGACGTGGACCGGGCCGCCGGTTCCTGGGCGCTGACCTGGTCCAGCGCCATCACCAACCGCCGCGAGGAGCCGCTGCGCTTCGGCAGTCCGTCCACCGCCGGGCGGGAGATGGCCGGCTATACGGGCCTGTTCTGGCGCGGCCCGCGCGCATTCCGCGACGGCCGGATCATCGGCCCCGAGGGGGAGGGGCCCGGCCTGATGGGAAGCCAGGGCCCCTGGCTCGCGCTGTCCGGCGAGCACGACGGCACCGACGGTCATGCCACGGTCGTCTTCGCGCACGCCCCCGAGAACGATCAGTCCGGTGCCGCGGGGGCCCACCCCGCGCACTGGTTCGTCCGCAACGAGCCCTTCGCCGGCATCGCCCCGTCCTGGGCCTTCCACGACGAGCTGGAGCTGGCCCCCGGCGACACCCTCACCCGCCGCTACCGGGTGGTCGTGGCGGACGGCGCCTGGGAGCGGAAGGAGATCGGCGCGTACCTGGCGGCGCATCCCTGGTGAGAGGGGGCGCGCGGTGAGCGGGGGCGCGCGCGTGCGGCGGTGCGGTGCGGCCGGAAGAACACGGTCCCCGAGGTGCGAGCCGGAAGGGCACGGCGCTGAGGTGCGGGCCGGCGATCGTCAGGGTGCCGACGGGCCGGTGGGGTGCCGACGGGCCGGGAGGGTTCCTTCCGAGCGCCGGCTCCCGTGCTGCCGTACCGCAGCCGGCGCTCGGCTCCGTCGGTCGGGTGGACCGCGGCGCGCGCCGGCGTACCTGGAACATGCCCGGCTCGTGCGGGGGCTGATCCCGCGCAGGGACTACGCGGCCGTCGGGCCTGTCACCGTCCAGCCAGGGGTCTGCGGGTGGGCGGAGAGGTCCTCGTGGTGGACCGGGGCGCCGCAGGCCGCGCACGTGACCACGGGGAGCATCTCGTTGCCGCAGACGTGCTCGACGACCATCGGGCGGTCGTCGTCCGGACGGAGGTGGCGGTCGCCCCACGCCATGAGGGTCAGCAGGACCGGCTCCAGTTCGAGCCCCGCCTGTGTGGGCCGGTACTCGAAGCGCTGCGGGCGCTCGCTGTAGACGCGCTTGGTGAGGATCCCCGCGTCCACGAGCCGCCGCAGCCGGGTGGCCAGGATGTCGCGCGGTGCGCCGATGTTGCGCACGAGCTGGTCGAAACGGCCGTTGCCCAGGCACACCTCCCGCAGGACGAGCAGGGAGTACTTCTCGCCGACGAGTGCCAGGGAGTCGGCGATGGAACAGGGGCGCGGGTCTTTGGTGGAGGCGGCCATGCCGGTCAGTCTAGGGGAGGGTTTGATTTTCCAACTCGCGGCGTTATGGTGAGTTCGGATTTCCTACTCACTGGTAACAGCCGCGCCCGGCGGACAGTCACCGCCCGGCGGCCAAGGAGGCCCGCACATGCGTGACGCAGTCATCGTCGAAGCCGTACGCACCCCGATCGGCAAGGGCAAGCCGAACGGGTCCCTCGCACACGTCCACCCCGTCGAACTCCTCGCCCACACCCTGCGCACCCTCGTCGAGCGCTCCGGCGTCGACCCGGCGCTCATCGACGACGTCATCGGCGGCACCGTCGACCAGGTCGGCGAGCAGGCCATGAACACCACCCGCTACGCCGCCCTCTCGGCGGGCTTCCCGGAGACGGTTCCCGCGACCACGGTCGACCGGCAGTGCGGGTCCTCGCAGCAGGCCGTGCACTTCGCGGCGCAGGGCGTCATCTCCGGTGCCTACGACCTGGTCGTGGCCTGCGGTGTGGAGTCGATGAGCCGGGTGCCGATGTGGTCCAACGTGCCGCCCGGCAAGGACCCCTTCGGCCCCGGAATCGCCGCGCGCTACCCGGAGGGACTGGTCCCGCAGGGCATCAGCGCCGAACTCATCTCCGCGAAGTGGTCGATCACGCGCGAGCAGATGGACTCCTTCGCCGTCTCCTCGCACCACAAGGCCGCCGAGGCCTGGCGCAAGGGCCTCTTCGACGCCGAGGTCGCGCCCCTGGACGGCGTCTCGAGCGACGAGTGCGTCCGCCCGGACAGCACCCTGGACGTCCTGGCGGGGCTGCGGCCCGCCTACCACGACCCCGCCTTCGCGGAGCGCTTCCCGCAGATCGAGTGGAACGTCACCGCGGGCAACGCCAGTCCGATCAACGACGGCGCCTCCGCCGTGCTGATCACCTCCGGCGAGACCGCGGCCCGGCTCGGCCTGCGTCCGCTGGCCCGCCTGCACAGCTTCGCCGTCACCGGCTCCGACCCGCTGCTGATGCTCACCGGCGTCATCCCGGCCACGGAGAAGGTGCTGCGCCGGGCGGCCCTGAGCCTGGACGACATCGACCTGTTCGAGGTCAACGAGGCGTTCTCCAGCGTCGTACTCTCCTGGGCGCAGGAGACCGGCGCCGACCTGGACAAGGTCAACGTGCACGGCGGCGCCATCGCGCTCGGCCACCCGCTGGGCGCGAGCGGCACCCGGCTGACGACGACCCTCGTCCACGCCATGCGTGAACGCGGCGCCCGCTACGCCCTCCAGACGATGTGCGAGGCGGGCGGTCTCGCCAACGCGATGATCCTCGAGGGCGTCTGACGCACGGCGAACCTCTCGGGAGACCCGCACACGGCGGCGGTCACGGGACTCCCCTGACCCACGGCGCGTCTCCCCGGAGGTGCCGGCGGAGGCGTCAGCGGCGGCGCAGGTGGTGGCGTTTGCGCCAGGCCACCACCGCGCCCACCGCGGCGGGCAGGCCGATGGCCGCCATCGAGACGAGGAAGAGCGGCGAGGTCGGGGACGAGGCGGTCGCCCCGGCGACGACGTACGCGGCCGTGTTCGGGATCGAACCCAGCGCGGTCGCGGCCAGGAACGGCAGCCAGCCCATGCGCGAGACGGCCGCACAGTAGTTCGCCGCCCAGAACGGCACCCCAGGGAACAGCCGGGCCGCCAGCATCGACCGCAGCCCGTGCCGGCTCAACTGGCCGTCCGCCGCCTGAAGGAGCCGCCCGCGCAGCAGGGTGCGCAGCGCGTCCTGGCCGAGGATCCGGCCGAGCCCGAAGGCGAGCCCGGCGCCCAGCACCGTGCCCGCCAGCGCGGCGCCGAGGCCCAGCTGTGAACCGAACAGCGCTCCGGCGGCCAGGTTCAGCAACGGCCGCGGCACGAACGCCACCGTGCACAGCCCGTACGCCACCGCGAACACCGACGCCGCGGCGACACCGCCCAGGTGGGGTGGCCAGCCGTCCGAGAGCAGCCGCTGCGGTTCGAGGAGCAGCACGCTCGACGCCGCCGCCACGAGCAGGGTGACCAGCAGCGAGAACCGCGCCCACGGCGAGAGCAGCGCTCTCGTGGAGCGGGCCGCGAACCCGGCCGAAGCCGGCGCGACGACGGGAACGGGAGTGAGCGGTACGGGGACGACCAGCTCAGTGGCGCTGGCCCGGGGAGAGGCCGTGGCGGTGCCCCCAGAGCGGGTGTGGGCATCGAGCATCCGGCGACACTAACCGAAGGACATGTGTGATCGCCGTATGGTTCGTCTCATGACCGTGACCGGAGTGGGAACGGCGGATGTACCGCCGAGCGCTCTCGCCGACACCGTCCTGCAGCGGCTGACCGCGGCATACGGCGCGAAGCGCGATCCCGCCGGCGCGGCGGCCATGCGCGCGTACATGAAGGACGTGGCCCCCTTCCTGGGCATCCCCACACCCGAGCGGCGGGCCCTGTCCCGGTCCGTCCTCGCCGGTCTGGCCCGCCCGGACGAGGCCGACTGCACGGCGATCGGCCTGCGCTGCTGGGCGCTGCCGGAGCGCGAGTACCACTACTTCGCCGTGGACTACCTGCGCCGGTACGCCGGACGCTGCTCCTCCGCGTTCCTGCCCGTCGTCCGCCGGCTCGTCACCACGGTCTCCTGGTGGGACACCGTCGACCTGCTCGCCGTCCGCGTCGTCGGGCCCCTCGTCGCCGCCGACCGGCGCCTCACCGCGGAGATGGACGCCTGGATCACGGACGACGACCTGTGGGTCGCCCGCACCGCCCTGCTCCACCAGCTCGGCTACAAGGACCGCACCGACACCGGCCGTCTCTTCGGCTACTGCCTGCGCCAGTCCGGCCACCCCGACTTCTTCGTCCGCAAGGCGATCGGCTGGTCCCTGCGCGAGTACGCCAAGACCGACCCGGACGCCGTCCGCGACTTCCTCGCCCGCGAACGGGGACGCTTCGCCCCGCTGACCGTGCGCGAGGCCTTGAAGAACATCGGGGCGTGACCCGGCCCGATCGGGCGACGGCGCCCGGCCGTCCGGGCCCCGCCCGCCTGGGAAAACCGTTCGACACCGGATCCCCCGTCGGCGAGTATCGACCCATGTTCCGGTACGCCTTCCTCCTCGCGGTGTCCGCAGTCGCGGATACGCCGAAGGCTGCCGTGCCCGTTCTCGTGGCCGCTGTCGACGGCGCCCGAAGCTGACCCTCTCCGGATCGACCGGCGGACCCCGCAGGGGGAGGGTCGGTGAGTTCTCCGGGGTCCCCGTCCCGGCCGGCGCGTCCGTCGCCGCTGGGGCCGTCGTACAGCACCCTTTCGAGAGCTTCGAGGTATCGCCATGCCCAAGACGGCTTACGTGCGCACGAAACCGCATCTGAACATCGGCACCATGGGTCACGTCGACCACGGCAAGACCACACTCACCGCCGCCATCACCAAGGTCCTCGCCGAGCGCGGGGCCGGCACGTTCGTGCCCTTCGACCGCATCGACCGCGCCCCCGAGGAGGCGGCGCGCGGCATCACCATCAACATCGCGCACGTCGAGTACGAGACCGACACCCGGCACTACGCGCACGTCGACATGCCGGGTCACGCCGACTACATCAAGAACATGGTGACCGGGGCCGCGCAGCTCGACGGGGCGATCCTCGTCGTCTCCGCGCTCGACGGGATCATGCCGCAGACCGCCGAACACGTCCTCCTGGCCCGTCAGGTGGGCGTCGACCACATCGTCGTCGCCCTCAACAAGGCCGACGCGGGCGACGAGGAACTGATCGACCTCGTCGAACTGGAGGTCCGCGACCTGCTCACCGCGCACGGTTACGGCGGCGACTCCGCGCCCGTCGTACGGGTCTCGGGGCTCAGGGCGCTGGAGGGCGACCCGCGCTGGGCGGCGTCGATCGACGCGCTGCTCGACGCGGTGGACACCTATGTGCCGATGCCCGAGCGGTATGTGGACGCGCCGTTCCTGCTGTCCGTGGAGAACGTGCTCACCATCACCGGGCGCGGCACGGTCGTCACCGGTGCCGTGGAGCGCGGCACGGTCCGCGTCGGCGACCGCGTCGACGTGCTCGGCGCCGGCGTCGAGTCGGTGGTGACCGGCCTGGAGACCTTCGGCAAGCCCATGGAGGAGGCGCAGGCCGGCGACAACGTGGCGCTGCTCCTGCGGGGCGTGCCGCGGGACGCCGTACGGCGCGGGCACGTGGTGGCCGCGCCGGGGAGCGTGGTGCCCAGCCGGCGCTTCACGGCGCGGGTGTATGTGCTGTCCACGCGGGAGGGCGGACGCGCGACGCCCGTCTCCACGGGATACCGGCCGCAGTTCTACATCCGTACGGCGGATGTGGTCGGGGACGTCGACCTCGGTGAGGTCGCGGTCGCGCGCCCCGGTGACACGGTCACCATGACCGTCGAGCTGGGACGCGAGATGCCACTGGAGCCCGGCCTCGGCTTCGCCGTCCGCGAGGGCGGCCGGACCGTGGCGGCGGGAACGGTGACGGCCGTGCAGTGACGGCGGCGGACAGGCGCCGGGGGTGACCGCGGGACCGGTGCGGGGCCGGTCTCGCGGTGCCTCTCGCTCGTGCGGTGCCGCTCCCGCGCGGCCCGACGGGTGCCCCGCCCCGTAGACCCGGCACCCGTCGGGCCCCCAGGCACAATGTCAGGGTGAACGACTCCATACCCGTCACCCGAGCCGTCGACCACGGCACCGCCAAGCTGATGCCCGACGTCGACCGGGAGCGGGCCTGGCTGCTGACGGTCGACGGGGCGCCGCAGTCGTACGTCGACCTCGACGAGCCCACGCACCTGGAGTTCGAGTACGCCCGTCGGCTCGGGCACGTCCTGGACACCGTGGGCGAGGACGGCCGGCCGCTGGACGTGCTGCACCTCGGCGGTGGAGCGTTCACCCTGCCCCGGTACCTGGCCGCCACCCGTCCGGGCTCGCGGCAGGACGTGGTGGAGGCCGACCGGGGCCTCCTGGACCTCGTGGCGCGGCACCTGCCGGTCCCGGCCGGCACCGGTATCACCCTGCACGCGGCCGACGCGCGGGCCTGGCTGGAGACGGCCCCGACCGCCTCCGCCGATGTCCTCGTGGCCGACGTCTTCGGCGGCTCCCGCGTCCCCGCCCACCTCACGACCCTGTCCTACGCCCGCGAGGCCGGACGGGTCCTGCGCGCGGACGGCGTCTACCTGGCCAACCTCGCGGACGCCGCGCCCTTCGCCTTCCTGCGCTCCCAACTCGCCACGTTCGCCGACGTGTTCGAGCATCTTGCGGTCATCGCCGAACCGGCGGTGCTGCGTGGCCGCCGGTTCGGGAACGCCGTCCTCGTCGCCGCACACCACCCCCTCGACGTGCCGCCCCTGGCCCGCCGTACGGCCTCCGACGCCTTCCCCGCCCGCGTCGAACACGGGCCGCCCCTGCGCGAGTTCATCGGCGACGCCCGTCCCGTGACCGAGGAGGCGGCGGTCCCGTCGCCGGTGCCGCCGTCGGGGTCGTTCGGGATCGGGTGAGTCAGCCCTCGTCCGAGGGTGCCGCGGCCGGGGTCGGGCTGGGCTTCGCAGCGCTTTTGGCGGGGTCCGTGACCGCCGGGTGTCCGGCCACCGGCTTCGTGCGGCGGGTCAGGTCGCGTACCTCCGGTACGCACAGGACAGCCGCCGTCACCACGACGACCAGGACGGAACAGCCCCACAGGGACGCCGTGCGGCCGAAGAAGGACTCGGAGGGGCCGGCGAGGGCCATGGCCAGGGGAACCAGGGCGACCGAGCCGAACCAGTCGTAGGCCGAGACGCGGGAGAGTTTGTCCTCCGGGATCTCCTGGTGGAGGGCGGTCATCCAGGACACGCCGAACACCTCCAGGGTGACGCCGGTCAGGAACATCACCGTGCACAGCAGTGCGACCGGCACCGGCACGGCGAGGGCTGCCGAGGGCAGGGCCAGCGGGAACACGCAGAGGGTGCCGACGAAAAGCAGGCGGCGCGGTTTCCAGCGGGTCATCAGCAGGGCGCCGGCCACCGTGCCGGCACCGAAGAAGCCGAGGGCGAGACCCCACGGGCCCGGCCCGCCCAGATGGTCGCGGGCGACGAGTGGGCCGTAGACCGCGTCGGCGGCTCCGACGACGGCGTTCGCGATGGAGAACTGCAGGACGATGCCCCACAGCCACGGGCGGCCGCTGAACTCCTGCCAGCCCTCGCGCAGATCGGCGAGCAGTCCGCCACCCTGCCCGCGTGCTGGGATGTGCCCCACGTCGAGGAACGCGCGCAGCGACCCGGCGACGGCGAAGGCGGCGGCGTCCGCCGCGAGGACCCAGCCCGGTCCGATCACCGCGACCATGGCGCCGCCGAGGGCCGCGCCGCCGACGCCCGCTCCCTGCATCGCCATCCGGAACACCGCGAACGCCCGGCCGGCCTGCTCGCCCCGCACCGAGGACATCAGCATGCCCTCGGCGGCCGGGCTGAAGAACGCCTGACCGGTGCCGCCGAGCGCGGTCAGCAGCATCATCTGCCACAGCCGCGGTTCGCCGGTCAGGACGAGCGCGGCGAACGCGGCCTGCGACACACAGTTGAGGGCGTTGGCCGCGACCATCACTCGGTGCCGCGGCAGCCGGTCGGCGATCGCCCCGCCGATCAGCAGGAACAGCACCAGCGGCAGGGTGCGTGCCGCCGCCACCAGACCGACGTCGCCGCCGTCACCGCCGGCTTCGAGGACGGCGAACGCGGCGGCGATGAGGGCCCCGTGGCTGCCGAGGTTCGTGACGAACGCGGCAGCCGTCAGCAGGCTGTAATTGCGGCCGGCCCAGGAGGGTCTGCGCAGGCGGGGGCGGGGGTCGGCGGCTGAGGTCACCGGCCGACTATCCCCGCCCGGTCACCGATCTGCCAAACCGATAATCGGAGAGGTGAGGCCTCAGCGTCCGGTCGGCTCCCCGTGCAGCCGCACCGTGGAGAGGATCTGCATGATGGTCGCCTTGGGCAGTTCGTCCTTGACACCCTTGGCGCCGTACAGGTTCCACGACACGTAGTCGCTGTTGGAGTTCTTGAACCCGAAGGTGATCGCCTTGCCGTCGCTGTCGCACTTGCCCTTCTGCGGCGTGTTCGTGGACTGCGCCCACGCGTAGCTGCCCACGATGCCCGAGGCGGTGGTGAAGGGGGTGGCCGTCTTCTCGGTGCTGATGCTCTTGCGGTCCGGCTCGGTGTAGCCGCCGAACACCCACCAGGCCGGCGTGTTGAGGGCGATCTCGTCCGTGTTCTTGGCTCCTTCGGCACCCTTGCTGCCGACCATGGCCAGCGCGGTGTCGTCGGTCTTGCCGTCCTTGTCGTCGTCGGAGGTGCACCACTTCGACTTGTACTCGGCGGTGCCGCCCTGAATGATCGCGTCGTAGCCGTCGGGCTGCTCCTTGTCCTCCCACTCGAAGCCCTGGCTCAGGCCCGGCGACTGGACCTCCCAGTCCGCGGGGACGTCGAAGGCGATGCCCCACTTGGGGTTCACGACGACCTTCCAGCCCGCGACGGTCGGCTTCTCGGTCTCGGCGCCGCGCGGGTTGTCGCCGCCGCCCGAGGAGTCGGACGAGGCGGAGGCCGAGCCGCTCGGCTCGACGGACACCGACGGGCTCGCACTGGCCTTGCCCTTGGCCTCCGGCTTCTCGTCCTCGTCGCCGCCCAGCACAAGGAATCCGGTGACACCGGCGGCCACGACGACGGCCGCGGCCGCCACGACGGCGATCACCTTCGTCCGGTTTCCGCCGCCACCGCCGGGCTGCGGGGTCCCAGGGACCCCCGGCGTGCCCCACTGGGGTGTGGGCGGGTACGGGGTGGGCTGCTGCTGGAAACCGGGTTGCTGATACGGATTCGGCTGCTGGTATCCCGGCTGCTGGTACGGGTTGTTCTGCGCCTGCGGGTTCTGCTCTCCCCCGGGCGGCTGCTGTCCTGGCCACATGGCCAGAAACCCTAGTGCCGTCCATGACACGAACAGGTCACCGCCCCTCGTCAGTGCCGTACCGAATCGGCCTCGGCACACGCTCCGTGACGAAGACCGCGCTCCGAGGCCCTGGTCAGTGGACGCTACTCGTGGGTAACATCCCGGCATGAGCGCAGACCAGATGTCCATCGGCGAGATGCTCGCCGCCACCGTGCCCATGGCCCGGACCCTGAACCTCCAGTTCCTGGAGACCGGGCCGGAGAAGGCCGTGGTGGCTCTGCCGGATCAGGGGGCGTTCCACAACCACGTGGGCGGGCCGCACGCCGGCGCGATGTTCACGCTCGGCGAGTCCGCCAGCGGGGCGATCGTGCTCGCCGCGTTCGGGGACCAGCTGTCGCGGGCCGTGCCGCTCGCCGTCCGTGCCGAAATCGGTTACCGCAAGCTCGCGATGGGACCCGTCACCGCGACGGCGACCCTGGGGCGCCCGGCCGCCGAGGTCGTCGCCGAACTCGACGCGGGGGAGCGCCCCGAGTTCCCGGTCGCGATCGAGATCCGCCGCGCGGACGGGGCCGTCACGGGCGAGATGACAGTGGTGTGGACCCTGCGGCCCAACGGCTGAGCGCACGGTTTCGGGGGAGGGCCCCGGCGCGGCTACGGCCGCGTCGGGGCCCTTTGTGTCGAAGTCGGTTCCCGCCCGCGGCTGTCGACGCCCGCGTCCGGAAGGGTTTCCGGGCCGTACTTGGAGATTCCGTGTGGCATCCGGCTTTCCCCGCACACAAGTTGGTGCTGCCGCCTGGGTGTATTTCGAATGGGGGTGCGGATACCGGCGGTAACTAATCGGGGTCGCCAATCTTTTGAACAACGGTCACTCGAACTTCTTGTTTCCCATGAGACGCCTGTGCGAAGGTGAGCCTCCCCCAGGGACCGGTCGATCAGGACAACGCACCTGGCCGGACCAAAAGTACGCACCAAGCAGGCGCCTGCTT
>NZ_MUBA01000231.1 GCF_002154575.1 Streptomyces bobili | reverse complement strand
GGATGCACACCCTGCGCCCTCGCCCACTCCGTCAGCTTCACACCCTCACAACGACGCTCACCCAATCGACGTTACGCTCACGCAAACAACCCTGGAGACGAACAGTTAACTACCCCTGTCGGACACCCCCGCCCTTGCCTAGAGTGATCGGGTGACACAGCCCGTGACGCCTGCCGCGTACTTCCGATTCCCGCACCTGCATGGCGAGTTGGTGGCCTTCACCGCCGAGGACGACGTGTGGCTCGCACCCCTCGACGGCGGGCGCGCCTGGCGCGTCAGCGCCGACAACATGCCGGTCACCCTGCCCCGTATCTCGCCCGACGGCACCACCGTCGCCTGGACCTCCACCCGCGACGGGGCCCCCGAGGTGCACGCCGCACCGGTCGACGGCGGACCCGCCACCCGGCTGACGTACTGGGGAAGCCCCCAGACCAAGGTGCGCGGCTGGACCCCCGACGGCCGGGTGCTCGTGCTGAGCACGCACGACCAGGCCAGCCTGCGCCGCAGTTGGGCCCGTGCGGTCCCGCTCGACGGCGGACCGGCCACCACCCTGCCGTACGGGCCGGTCGGCGCGGTCGCCTTCGGCCCGCACACCGTGCTGGTGTCCGCGTCGATGGGCCGCGAGGCCGCGGCCTGGAAGCGCTACCGGGGCGGCACGGCGGGCAAGCTGTGGATCGACCGGGAGGGCGACGGGGAGTTCACGCGGCTGCACGCCGACCTCGACGGCAACATCGAGTACCCCGTGTGGGCGGGAATGGGGGTCCCCCCGCTCGAGCGAAGCCGAGAGTGGGGGAGGATCGCGTTCCTCTCCGACCACGAGGGCACCGGCGCGCTCTACTCCTCCCTCGCCGACGGCTCCGACCTGCGACGGCACACCCCGCTCGGGGGCTTCTACGCCCGCCACGCCGCCGGGGACGGCAACCGGGTCGTGTACTGCTCCGCCGGTGAACTGTGGATCCTGGACGACCTCGACGGCGCCGAGCCGCGCCGCATCGACGTCCGGCTCGGCGGGCAGCGCACCGACCGGCGGCCGTACCCGGTGCCCGCCGCCCGCTGGCTGGGCTCCGCCACCCCCGACCACACCGCACGCGGTAGCGCGGTCGAGGTGCGCGGTGCCGTCCACTGGGTCACCCACCGCCACGGACCCGCCCGCGCCCTGGCAGCCGAGCCCGGCGTCCGCGCCCGGCTGCCGCGCACCTTCCGCACGGAGGGCGAGGAGTGGGTGGTGTGGGTCACCGACGCCGAGGGCGACGACGCCCTGGAGTTCGCGCCCGCCACCGGCCTCGCACCGGGCGCTACCCCGCGCCGGCTGGCCGCCGGACGCCTCGGCCGGGTGCTGGAACTGGCCATGGCCCCCGACGGCAGCCGGGCCGCCGTCGCCGCGCACGACGGACGGCTGCTGCTCGTCGAGCGGGAGACCGGCGAGGTCCGCGAGGTCGACCGCAGCGAGGACGGTGAGGTGTCCGACCTGGCCTTCTCGCCCGACTCGGCCTGGCTGGCCTGGTCGCACCCCGGCCCGCGCCCGCTCAGCCAGCTCAAACTCGCCAACACCGCCGACCTGTCGGTCACCGAGGCGACCCCGCTGCGCTTCCACGACTACGCGCCCGCGTTCACCCTCGACGGCAAGCACCTCGCGTTCCTGTCGACGCGCGCCTTCGACCCGGTCTACGACGAGCACGCCTTCGACCTCTCCTTCATCGAAGGGGCCCGCCCGCACCTCATCCCGCTGGCCGCGACCATCCCCTCGCCGTTCGGGCCGCAGCGGCACGGCCGCCCCTTCGAGGCCCCCGACAAGGACGAGACACCCGACAGCGAGGGCACCCCGGCCACCCGGATCGACCTGGAGGGCCTCGCCGACCGGATAGTGCCGTTCCCCGTCGAGGCCGGCCGCTACTCCGGGCTGCGCGCCGCCAAGGACGGCGTCCTGTGGCTGCGCCACCCCGTGCGCGGTGTCCTCGGCGCCTCCCGCGCCACCCCCGAGGACACCGACCCGGACACCGAGCTGGAGCGCTACGACCTCGTCCAGCAGCGCCTCGAACACCTTGCCCCCGACGCCGACGCCTTCGAGGTCAGCGGCGACGGCAAGCGGCTGCTGCTGCGTGCCGACGGCAAGCTGAAGGTGGTGCCCAGCGACCGGCGCGCCTCCGGCGACGAGGACAGCGAGAGCAACCTCACCGTCGATCTCGGCCGCGTCCGCCAGAGCGTCGACCCGGCCGCCGAGTGGCGCCAGATGTACGACGAGACCGGCCGCCTCATGCGCGACAACTTCTGGCTGCCCGGCCTCGGCGGGATCGACTGGGACGGCGTCCTGGACCGTTACCGGCCGCTCCTGGACCGGGTCGCCACCCGCGACGACCTCGTCGACGTCCTGTGGGAGGTGCACGGCGAACTGGGCACCTCGCACGCCTACGTCGTCCCCCGCGGCTACGGCGGCGGCGCCCGCCAGGGCCTGCTCGGCGCCGACATCTCCCGTCACGAGGACGGCAGTTGGCGTATCGACCGGGTGCTGCCCTCGGAGACCTCCGACCCCGACGCCCGCTCCCCGCTCGCCGCGCCCGGCGTCGCGGTGCGCGCGGGCGACGCGATCCTCGCCGTCGCCGGCCACCCCGTGGACCCGGTCGCGGGACCCGGCCCGCTCCTCGTCGGTACGGCGGGCAAGGCGATCGAGCTGACCGTCTCGCCGTCCGGCGGGGGCGAACCCCGGCACCCGGTGGTCGTCCCCGTCGACGACGAGGAGCCGCTGCGCTACCACGCCTGGGTCGCCGGCCGGCGGGCCTACGTGCACGAGACGTCCGGCGGCCGGCTCGGCTACCTCCACGTGCCCGACATGCAGGCCCCCGGCTGGGCGCAGATCCACCGCGACCTGCGGGTGGAGGTGGCCCGCGAGGGGCTCGTCGTGGACGTCCGGGAGAACCGGGGCGGCCACACCTCCCAGCTCGTCGTGGAGAAGCTGGCGCGGCGGATCGTCGGCTGGGACGTGCCGCGCGGGATGCGGCCGTCCAGCTATCCGGAGGACGCGCCGCGCGGGCCCGTCGTCGCGGTCGCCGACGAGTTCTCGGGGTCCGACGGGGACATCGTCAACGCGGCGGTCAAGGCGCTGGGCATCGGACCGGTGGTCGGCACACGGACGTGGGGCGGCACGATCGGGATCGACAGCCGGTACCGGCTGGTCGACGGGACGCTGGTCACCCAGCCCAAGTACGCGATCTGGCTGGACGGTTACGGGTGGGGCGTGGAGAACCACGGCGTCGATCCGGACGTGGAGGTCGTGGTGCGCCCGCAGGACCATGTGGTGGGCCGGGACGTCCAGTTGGAGGAGGCGGTCCGGCTGGCGCTGCTGGCACTGGAGGAGACACCGGCGAAGGTGGCTCCGCCGCTCCCGGAGTCGTAGTCCGCCGGTGCGGGGGTGGCCGTCCCCCGGGGGGCTGCCACCCCGCCGCTCCCGGGCCCGGACAGGCCGGCGGACGGTGGTGGCCCGCGCGGCATCGAGCCGGCCGTCGCTACGATGCCCCGTAAGAGATCACCGGTGCGAGGAGGATCCGAATGCCAGGCGAGCCGCAGGACGACTGTCTGTTCTGCAAGATCGTGGCGGGGACGATCCCCGCGACGATCGTGCGCGAGACCGAGACGACCGTCGCCTTCCGGGACATCAACCCGCAGGCGCCCACGCACGTCCTGGTGATTCCCAAGGCGCACCATGTGGACGCCGCCGCCCTCGCCGCCGAGGCGCCGCAGCTCGCCGCGGACGTCCTTCGCGAGACGCGGGCGGTCGCCGACGACGAGAAGCTGGAGAGCTACCGCATCATCTTCAACACCGGCAGCGGTGCCGGTCAGACCGTCTGGCACGCCCACGCGCACGTCCTGGGCGGCCGTGGCCTCCAGTGGCCCCCCGGCTGATCCGTGTCCGTACGTGAACTGGTCGTCCTCGGCACCGCCAGCCAGGTCCCGACCCGGCACCGCAACCACAACGGCTACCTCCTGCGCTGGGACGGCGAAGGCATCCTCTTCGATCCCGGCGAGGGCACGCAGCGCCAGATGCTGCGGGCCGGGGTCGCCGCGCACGACCTGAACCGGATCTGCGTCACGCACTTCCACGGCGACCACTCCCTGGGAGTCGCCGGGGTGATCCAGCGCGTCAACCTGGACAAGGTCCCGCACCCGGTCACCGCCCACTTCCCGCGCTCCGGGCAGCGCTTCTTCGACCGGCTCCGGTACGCCACCGCCTACCGCGAGACCGTCGGCATCACGGAGGTCCCGGTGGACGGCGACGGACCCCTCGCCGTCACCCCGTCGTACACGCTGGACGCCCGCCGGCTCTCGCACCCGGTGGAGTCCTACGGCTACCGCCTGACCGAGCCCGACGGCCGCCGCATGCTGCCCGACCGGCTTGCCGCGCGCGGTGTGCGGGGGCCGGACGTCGGCCGTATCCAGCGGGAGGGATCGGTCGGCGGGGTGTCCCTCGAGGAGGTCAGCGAGGTGCGGCGCGGGCAGCGGTTCGCGTTCGTCATGGACACCCGTCTGTGCGACGGGGTGGGGGAGCTGGCGGAGGGCTGCGACATGCTGGTCATCGAGTCGACGTTCCTCGACGAGGACGAGCAACTCGCTGTGGACCACGGTCATCTGACCGCAGGTCAGGCGGCGCGGGTCGCGCGGGACGCCGGTGTCCGGCACCTCGTGCTCACCCACTTCAGCCAGCGCTACAGCGAGCCCGACGAGTTCGAGCGGCAGGCGCGGGCCGCCGGGTTCGTGGGGGAGCTGACGGTGGCGCACGACCTGCTGCGGGTGCCCGTTCCGAAACGGCGGTAGGTTCTGAAACGGCGCCAAACCACCCGTACGATGCTTTGATGCCCCTCCCCAAAGCTGAACTGCACCTGCACATCGAAGGCACGCTGGAGCCGGAGCTGGCCTTCGAACTGGCCGCCCGCAACAATGTCGAGCTGCCGTACGCCGACACCGAGGCACTCCGCGAGGCGTACCGGTTCGAGGACCTCCAGTCCTTCCTGAACCTGTACTACGAGCTGATGGCGGTCCTGCGCACCGAGCGGGACTTCGAGGACCTGGCCGACGCCTACCTCGCCCGTGCCGCCGCGCAGGGCGTGCGGCACGCGGAGATCTTCTTCGACCCGCAGGCCCACCTCGCCCGGGGCGTCGGGATGGGCACGATCGTCGAGGGCCTGTGGCGGGCGCTCGGCCGCAGCGAGACGGACCACGGCGTCTCCGCCCGGCTGATCATGTGCTTCCTGCGCGACGAGTCCGCCGAGTCGGCGCTGGAGACCCTCGACGCCGCGAAGCCCTACCTCGACCGGATCACCGGCATCGGGCTGGACTCGGCGGAGGTCGGGCATCCGCCCGTGAAGTTCCGCGAGGTCTACGAGGCCGCCGCCGCCCTCGGCCTGCGGCGGGTCGCGCACGCCGGTGAGGAGGGGCCGCCGGAGTACATCACCGAGGCCCTCGACGTCCTCGGGGTCGAGCGTGTCGACCACGGACTGCGCTGCATGGAGGACCCGGCGCTGGTGGAGCGCCTGGTGCGGGAGCGGATCCCGCTGACGCTGTGCCCGCTGTCCAACGTACGGCTGCGGACCGTCGACGTCCTCGCCGACCACCCGCTGCCCGCGATGCTCGACGCCGGGCTGCTCTGCACGGTCAACTCCGACGACCCGGCCTACTTCGGCGGCTACGCGGGCGACAACTTCGACGCCGTCCGGTCGCAGCTGGGCCTGGGTGAGGAGCGGCTGCGCGAACTGGCCCGCAACTCCTTCACCGCCTCCTTCCTGGAGGACGACGAGAAACTGCGGGCGCGGTACCTGGCCGAGGTCGACGCGTACGAGTTCTAGGACGCCCGGCCGTCCCGGTGGATCCGGTCCACCAGGATGTCGATGACGAGCGGGGTGCGCGGGCCGAAGCCGAGCAGGACGCCGTCCTCCATGTCGACGACGCGGCGGTTCAGGCCGGCCGGGGTCTGGGCGATGCCGGGGATCGTCAGGAGGCCGTCGAGGCCGCCGACCGACTCCAGGCCCTTGGTCATCATGAGGATGACGTCCGGCTGCGCCTGGGCGAGGGCCTCGGTGGTGATCGGGGTGAAGGGCCGGTCCAGGCCCGCCTGCGTGCCGGCGTCCACCGCGCCGGCCGCCGCCAGCAGCGAGTCGGCGCCGGAGCCCTTGCCGCCGATCAGATAGACGGCCGCGCTGCCGCGCAGGTAGAGGAAGGCGACCTTCGGCCTGCTGCCCTCGGGCACCCCGGCGCGGGCCGCCGTCAACTCGGTGCTCATGCGCTCGTTCAGGGCCCGGCCGGCCTGCGGCACGCCGAGGGCCGCCGCGATGCGGGTGGTGCGGGCGGTGACGTCGGACAGTTTCGTCGCCGGGTCCAGGACGACGACCGGGATCCCCGCCTCACGGATCTGCTGCACGGCCTCCTTCGGCCCGGTGTCGGTGTCGGCGAGCACCACCGTCGGCCGCAGCGACAGCACGCTCTCCGCGCTCACGTCGTGCGCCTTGGTGACCTGGGGGAGCTTCTTCGCCTCCTCGAAGGTGGCCGTGATGTCCCGGCCCACGACGCGGTCGCCGAGCCCGAGCGTGAACACGATCTCGGCGACTCCCCCGTTGAGCGGCAGGATGCGCGAGGCGTCCCGCACGGTCACCCGCCGCCCGTCGGAGGAGTCGACGGTGACCGGCAACAGCGGTGTGGGCGGAGGGCCTTCGAGGGGTACGAGCGAGTTCTCGGCGAGCCGTTCCTCCGCGGCGGCGGCCCGCGCGTTCGCGGACTTCGGGGAGGCGTCCGAGGAGGATGCGGTCCCCGTCCCGCCGCTTGCGCAGGCCGCTGTCAGCAGGGCGAGGGCCAGGCCGAGGGCGGCGAGACGGCCCCGGCCTCCCGCCCGGCGGCGGGCCGGCTGACCTCTTCCGGTTGCTCGCATCGCTTTCCTTCCACTCGGTAGCCCGGCACACGGCGGCTGGCGCATGACTGAGGATTAGCTTAGGTTAGCCTTACCTTAGTGTCGCGTGGTGGGGGTTTCCATGGCATCGGCAAGTGGCCTGCGCGGCCACGGAGTTGGCTGTTTCCTCGCGGTCGCCTCGGCGTCCGCCTTGTTGCTCCCCGCCGCGCCGGCGGCTGCCGCGGGCGGATCGGCGACGGGCCCCGAGGGGCAGAAACTCACCGTGTCCTCGGCGTCCGGCCTCGCCGCGGCGGGCGAGACGGTCACCGTCACCGGCTCCGGCTACAACACCGAGAAGGGCATCTACGTCGCCTTCTGCGTGGACAACGGCGCAGGCAAGACACCCACGCCCTGTGTCGGCGGCGTCGACATGTCCGGCGAGTCCGGCGCCTCCGTGTGGGTCTCCTCCAACCCGCCCTCCTACGGGAAGGGCCTGGCGAAGCCCTACGGCGGCAGCGGACACAAGGGCACCTTCGGCGTGAGCCTCAAGGTCCGCGCCAAGGACGCCAACACCGACTGCACCGCCGCCGGTGTCACCTGCGCCGTCATCACCCGCAACGACCACACCCGCGGCGGCGACCAGAGCCAGACGGTCCGCATCCCGGTGACGTTCGGGACGGCGGGCGGCGCGGGGACCGGCAGCGGGGGTGCGTCGGCGACGCCGAGCGGCACGAGCACTCCGGCCGCGACGGGCGCCACCGGCGCCACAGGCGCCACAGGCGCCACCGAGCCCTCCGGCAGCGGCTCCGACGGCTCCGACGGCTCCATGGCGAGCACCGGCTCCGACCTCGCGCTGCCCCTCGGTCTCACCGCCGCCGCACTGGTCGGCGCCGGCACCGGGACCTGGTTCTGGGCGCGCCGCCGCCGCGCGGGCACCTCGCCGGCGAACTGAAGCGACTTCACCGACGCGACTTCACCGACGCGACCGCATTGGCGCGGCCTCGCTGACGCGACCTCATCCGACAGAGGGAGACCGAATATGGCGAAGAGACCCGGCGCCGTCGCCCTGGAGGCCGGCGCCCTGTTCGCGCTGTGCGCCCCGGGCGCGGCGGCAGCACAGGCCGGCTCCGAGGGGGACCCGCCACCGCGCGAGGTCTCCGGCGGATACGCCGACTGGACGGTGGCCGGGGCGGAGTCGGCCGGCCGGGGCGTCTCGCTCGACGTCACGGGCCCGGCCGTACGGACCTCCGCGGGCCGTGTCTCGTTCCCGGCGCTCGGCGGCGAGGCGGATCCCGAAACCGGCGACGCCGAACTGGAGTTGGGCGGCGCCGCTCGCTTCGAGGGGCCGGCCGCGCGGCCTCTCGTCCTCGCCGGACTGCGACTGCGGCTGGCGGATGCCGGGGGTGCGCTGTACGCCCGTACGGTCGTGGACGGCAGGGCGGGTGAACTCGCCCTGGCCGACGTCACGCGCGGCGCGGCGCCCGCCGTACGGGCGACCGGCGTGACCTGGGCCGGGCTGCGGGCCTCGCTCACCCCCGAGGGGGCTGCCCTGCTGTCCTCCTGGAGCGGTGCGGAGTTCACGGCGGGGGACGGGCTCGGCCTGCTCGACGTGACGGTGGGCACCCCGGCGCCGAAACCGGAGGCCGCCGAGACCCCGCGGGCCGCCTCCCCGAGCGCGAGCGCCCCGGAACCCGCGGCGGCCCCGGAACCGGCCGCCTCCGTCACGCACCCCACCCTCGCTCCGGGCGCCGAACAGAGCGTCACCGGCGAGGGGTTCGCGCCCGGCGCGGTCGTGCTGGTCGCGATCGACGGCGACACCCGGTACCAGACGGTGGCCGACGCCGACGGCCGCGTGGAGCGGACCTTCCCGGTGTACGCCACCGCCTTCGAGGGCGAGCACACGGTCGATCTGAGCGCGGTGACCGGTCGGGGGACGGTGCTGAGCGTGCCGTTCGAGGTCGGCGTGCCGGACTGACGGCACACGCCATGCCGTCTGCAGTCGTATCAGGAGCGGGCCGCACGGTCCGCTCCCCGGCATGCCCGAAAGCCCTTTATCCGCAGGCCTGTTGAGGTTTTTCACGGCCCGTTGACAAACAACTCGAGATTCAACTTAGGTTTGCCTTACCTAAGTTCGCTCATCGAGCCGAGAGGCCTTCCCGTCATGAGACTCACCCCCCGCACCGCCGCCCGCGCCGGTATCGCCGTCGTCGCCACCACCGCCCTCACCCTCGGCCTGGCCGGCTCCGCCTCCGCCGCCACCTCGACCCGTTCCGTCGTCGACGGCGCCACCACCTACAACCTGTCGGTGACCGCCCCCGACACCGCCGCCGCCTCCGGCCAGGTCATCACCGTCACCGGCTCCGGCTACAACACCGGCCAGGGCATCTACGTAGGCCTCTGTGCCGTCGAGGGCAACCAGGGCGACAGCAAGCCGACGCCGTGCCTCGGCGGCCAGGACGAGACCGGCGCCACCGGCGCCTCGCACTGGGTGAACAACCTCTTCGGCGGCATGTTCGCCAACAGCTCCAAGTTCGCCGCCGGCGGCACCTTCAGCGTGCAGATCTACGTCGAGGCCACCCTCGACGACGGCCGGGTCTGCGGCCAGGACGTCGACTGCGCCGTGGTGACGCGCGCCGACCACTTCGACAGCGGCGACCGCAAGTACGACGTCCACGTCCCGATCGCCTTCCAGTAGGCATCCCCGGCCGGGCCCCTCACCGGGCCCGGCCTCCGGCGTCCCCCAGGGTGCGGGGCGCACCCACGAGTGAGGAACCCATGAGAGACGACGCGATGGGCCGGACCGGCCCGGCACGCCCCCGGCACAGACGCCCCGCGGCACTCCTCGGCGCAGCCGTCCTGGTCGCCGTCGCGGCGGCGGCCGTCACCACCGGCACCGCCGCGCAGGCCTCCGGCACACCGAGGACGGCCCTCGGCAAGGACGGTCAGCGTCTCACCGTCTCCGCCTCCGCCGGCCTCGCCGCCGACGGCGAGACCGTGCGCGTCACCGGCTCCGGCTACGACGCGACCAAGGCCGTGTACGTCGCCCTGTGCAAGGACAACGGCGACGGCCGTGTCCCCACCCCCTGCATCGGCGGCGCCGACCAGAGCGGCACCGGCAGCTCCTCGCAGTGGATCGTCCCCGAGGGCGACGTGTACGCGGGTGACCTCGCCGTGACCTGGGGAGCGGGCGGCACCTTCGACGTCGGCATCGCCGTCAAGGCCAAGGACGGCAGCGTCGACTGCACCAAGGTCACCTGCTCCGTCGTCACCCGTGTCGACCACCGCAACGCGGGCGACCGCTCCCAGGACGTCCGTATCCCGGTCACCTTCGAGGGCCAGGGCCCCGGCGGGGGCAACGGCGGCGGCGACGGCGTCGACGTGCCGCCCGGCACGATCAGCTATGCCAGGCAGGCAGACTTCACCACCGCCGGCAAGATCCGGGACCTGCTGCTGCACCCCGAGTCCGGGAAGCTCTACGCCGGCTCGGACGACGTCGTCGACACCGGGGACGTCAACGAGCGCGGCCTGTGGGTCCTCGACGCCGCCGACGGCAAGGTCCTCACCCACCTCGCGAAGTTCCCCGGCGTGGGCGGCGCGTCGGCCGAACGTACCGTCAGCCAGATCGCCGGGCCCCTCGCCACCGACGGCGTCCTCTTCCACTACCCCCTGCGCGGCCTCGGCACCGCCAAGGACGGCGACCAGAGCGCCGCCACCGTGTGGCTCAACGGCGCCTCCTTCACCGCCGTCGGCGCCGGCACCAAGGCGGGCACCGCACTGGTCGCCCAGGGCGCCACGCTCTCCGAACTGGACACCGCCACCGGCGCCGTCCAGCGCACCATCGCCCTCGAAGGCGGCTCCCAGCTGGGCGTCGACCCGGCCCACAAGGCCGCCTGGTCCACGGGTTCCACCGGCGGTCAGCTGCGCCGCGTGGACACCTCCGACACCACCGCGTTCACCGTCACGGCGACGGCGGCCCTCCCCGCCGCCGGGGTCGGCTTCGTCGAGGCCGACCCCGCCACCGGCAACGTCTGGGTGGGCAGCGGCAACTCCGTCCTGGTCTTCGACCAGGCCGCGAAGCGACTGATCACGATCAGCGGCCCGGACGAGGCCGTGGACGTCGCCTTCGACACCACCACCGGGCGCGCCTTCGTCGTCTGGCAGGACAACGGCGACACCGGCAACGGCGGCGACCAGACCAGCTCCCTCGCCGTGTACGACACGGCGGCCTTCACCCCGGCCGCCGCCCCGGTGACGCTGGAGGACAACCAGTCCCAGCTCGGCGACGCCTCCGTGGCCGTCACCCGCGGTGGCACCTCCGTGTACGTCTCCAGCCCCGCCGAGGGCAAGATCACCAAGCTCGACCTGCGGATGTCCCCCAAGGTCACCCAGGCCCCCACCGACCGCACGGTCGCCCCCGGCGACGAGGTCGCGCTGGTCGCCGCCGCCGAGGGCACCCCGCGGCCCACCGTGAGCTGGAGCGTCAGCCCCGACGGCGGCCAGACCTGGACGAAGATCGCGGACGCCGCGGAGGACACGTACGCCTTCACCGCCCGCGCCGCCCAGGACGGTTACCGCTACCGCGCCGAGTTCACCAACGCGGCGGGCACCACCCGCACCACCCCGGTCACCCTGACGGTCGAGGCCCCCGGCGGCGGCCCGACCCCCACCACCGCGCCCACCCCTTCGGCCCCCTCCGGCACGAAGACCGTCAGCGGCACCGACGGCCAGAAGCTCAAGGTCACCCCGGTCAACAACCTCGCCACCGAGAACCAGACCCTGAAGATCACCGGCACCGGCTACGACGAGAAGAAGGGCATCTACGTCGCCCTCTGCGTCGACAACGGCCCCGGTGAACTGCCCACCCCCTGCGTCGGCGGAGTGGACATGACCGGCGGCTCGCACAGCTCGGCGTGGATCTCCTCGAACCCGCCGGACTACGGCCAGGACCTGGCGACCCCGTACGGCACCGGCGGCACCTTCGCGGTGGAACTGACCGTCGACGCCAAGGACGCGTACACGGACTGCTTCAAGGCGACCTGCGTCCTGGCCACCCGCGCCGACCACACCCTCTCCGGCGACCGTTCCCAGGACGTGAAGGTCCCGGTGAGCTTCACCGGCCAGACCCCGGTCGGCACGGACGAGACCCCGACGGATCCGGGAGGCCCGACGGGCGGCAGCACGACCCCTGACGCCTCCGGCGGCACCGGCACCACGGGCGGCACCGGCACGACCACCACACCCCCAGCCGCCGTCGCCACCGCCGGCGGCGGCAGCCTCGCCTCCACCGGAGCCACGATCGGCACGGCGGCCGGAACGGCCCTGCTGCTCACGGCGACAGGCTGGTACCTCCACAGACGCGCGAGAACGACAGCCGGCAGCCAGACCGACAACTAGCCCGGCAGCCAGACCGACAACCAGCCCGACCGTCAGACCCCGGGCCCCGGCGCGCTGCCCGCGCGCCGGGGCCCGGCCGTGTCGTACGCCCCCTGGCTGGACACACCCGCCGGAACATCCACCGGAATCTCCACGACCTCCTGTTCCGCCGCGCCGACCTGCGGCACCGCCCCGCTGGGCGTGCCGGTGGACGCCGCGAGGAGGGCCGCCGGGGTCCCGCCGCGCCGCCGGACCGCGCCCGGCAGCAGCGGACGCCCGCTCGTGTGCAGCGCGACGACGGTCATCGGCACCGCGACGACCAGCAGCCCGGCGCCCAGCACCAGCCCCATCACCGGGAAGCCGGCTCGCGCCGACAGGAGGCTCCCGGTGAGTGGCCCCGCCGCCGTCCCCAGCGAAGCCGCCGAGCCGACGAGGACCGCCCAGCGCCCGCGCGGGTCGAGCGAGGCGGCCAGCCCGATGAGGTACGACAGCACGATCGGGTAGAGGACGTTCCAGGCGATCTCCCCGGCCGCGAAACTCGCCGGCCCGGTCGCCGAAGCGCTCGCCACGACGCACCCGGCGATCAGCACGGTCCCCCCGCCGATGGGCAGTGCCCGGCCCAGCCGCGCCCCGAGCGCCCCGGCGCCCAGTACGCCCAGCAGCCCGGCACCGAGCGCCACGGCGAAGACGACGCCGACGGCGGCCTCGCTGAGATGCGCCTGCGTGAGACCGATCCGCCCGCTGACGCCCCACAGGGAGTTCTGCACCAGAGACCAGAACGGCATGGCGGCGACCAGCAACAACCCGGACCGCAGGTGCGGCAGCCGCGCCGCCCGCCCCTCGGCCGGGGCCGCCACCACGGCCGTACGCCCCGGAAGCCGCCCGGTGAGCGGCCATACGGCGACGGCGGTGAGGGCGATCGCGGCCAGCGGCTGCCCGTGCCCGGCGCCGAGGTGCGGCACCGTCAGATAGACGGCACCGGCGAGCGCGGACACCCCGAGCAGACCGAGCGTGGAGGCGCGGTGCGGGTCGGGCTCGGCGGCGATCCGGGTGGCGGCGACGGTGGTGGCCGTACCGGAGCCGAAGCCGCCGAGAACGGCACCCGCGACGACCGCGGGGACGCTGTCGGCCACGGCGGCCCCGCCGTACCCGAGGACGGCGAGCACGAGGCCGATGCGGGCCAGGGGGCGGGCCCCGGTCCGCTCGACGCGCGAGGCCAGCGCGAACCCGGCCGAGGCCGAACTCAGCAGCAGCGCACTGCCGACGGCGCCGGCCTGCGTGGCCGACAGGGGGAGCCCCGAGTCCAGCCGTCCCACGACGGTGGGCAGCAGATAGGGAGCGAGATACCCGGCCGTGAAAAGGGCGACGAGGGGCCAGGGAGTGGTGCGGGGCGCGAACACGGGCGTTCCAGGGCAGGCGAAAGGAGAGGCGGCTCAGAAAGAGAGGGGGAGGAGCGACGACCGTCGACGGACAGGAACGCGCGGCCAATTTGTATCAAGCACGCAGTTCTCAGCAGAAGCGGGGAGCAGGTGATCTGAGTCACATGAAGTTTGATCACCGGTGCTCCGGGTAAACAGGCGCCCCTCCGCGGCCCCTCCGCCGGGGCTCCGTTGACGCGAAGGATCCCGCTCCCTAGCCTGCATCTGCATACATGGACGACTTTCACATAGGGAGATGGTCGGGTGGACCTCACCATCAAGGACGTACGGCTCACGCCGATCCTGATCGCCGACCCGCCCCTCCTCAACACGCAGGGCGTGCACCAGCCGTACACCCCGCGCCTGATCGTGGAGGTCGTGACGGCGGACGGCGTCACGGGCATCGGGGAGACCTACGGCGACTCCAAGTACCTGGATCTGGCCCGCCCCTACGCGAAGAAGCTGCCCGGCCGGAAGGTCAGCGACGTGAACGCGCTGTTCACCCTCGGGGACGAGGTGGACGTGGACCGGTCACGGATCTCCGACCAGGTGGACGTGGGCGGCCTGCGGGGCGTCCAGACGGCAGACAAGCTGCGCCTGTCCGTCGTCTCGGCCTTCGAGGTCGCCTGCCTGGACGCCCTCGGCAAGAGCCTCGGCCTGCCGGTGCACGCGCTGCTGGGCGGCAAGGTGCGCGACGCCGTCGAGTACAGCGCCTACCTTTTCTACAAGTGGGCGGACCACCCCGAGGCGGTGCCCCACGAGAAGGACGACTGGGGCGCCGCCATCGACCCGGCCGGCATCGTGGAGCAGGCCCGCAGGTTCAAGGAGCGGTACGGATTCACCTCGTTCAAACTCAAGGGCGGTGTCTTCCCGCCGGACGAGGAGATCGCCGCCGTACGCGCCCTCGCCGAGGCGTTCCCCGGCCACCCCCTCCGCCTGGACCCCAACGGGGCCTGGAGCGTGGAGACCTCACTGCGCGTGGCCCGCGAACTGCGGGACGTCCTCGAATACCTGGAGGACCCGGCGCTGGGCACCCCGGCGATGGCCGAGGTGGCGGCGGGAACGGACGTACCGCTCGCGACGAACATGTGCGTGACGACCTTCGCGGAGATCAAGGATGCCTTCGCCCGCGACGCCGTCCAGGTGATCCTCTCCGACCACCACTACTGGGGCGGACTGCGCAACACCCAGCACCTCGCCGCGATCTGCCGCACCTTCGGCGTCGGGGTGTCGATGCACTCCAACACCCACCTCGGCATCAGCCTCGCCGCCATGACCCACGTGGCGGCCACCGTCCCGGACCTCCACCACGCCTGCGACTCCCACTACCCCTGGCAGTCCGAGGACGTCCTGACCGACCGCCTCACCTTCACCGACGGCAAAATCACCGTCCCCGACACCCCGGGCCTGGGAGTTGACCTGGACAGGGACCGTCTCCAGCACCTCCACCGACGCTGGCTGGACGACAACGGCACCTACCACGACCGCGACGACGAATCGGCGATGCGCGTGGCCGACCCGACCTGGACGACACCCACGGTCCCCCGCTGGTAGGCCGAACCGGGAGCGGGCCGTGGCGGTGCGTCGAAAGCCCGCACCCGCCCCGCATCCCGGCACCCGAACCACGACGGGGGGCGGATGGAGGCGATCCACCGGGAGCGGGCCGTGGCGGTGCGTCGAAGCCCGTCGCGTACTGCGTCTCTGCCCCGTAGAACGTAGAAGGGGCGGCCGTACGTCCGACTGGCGACGGGCTCGACGCA
>NZ_MUBA01000230.1 GCF_002154575.1 Streptomyces bobili | reverse complement strand
CGTACGACTGTGTCGGCGGCCCGCGCCCGCACGGCCGCCGACACAGTCGTACGGCTTCCCGTGCTGGCCCCGGTGCGCTGGTCGGCGCAGCTCGCCCGAGCCGTGCGCGGGGAGCTGGACGATCCGCTCACCCCGGTCCTGGCCGTCGGTTCGGCGGCGTCCGCGATCCTCGGCTCGGTCGTGGACGCGCTGCTCGTCGTCGGTGCCCTCGACCTGAACGCCCTGGTCGGCGGCTTCCAGCGGCTGCGGGCCGAACGCGCCCTGTCCGGGCTGGTCGCCGGGCAGAAGCAGAAGGCGCGGGTCGCCGACGAGCGGACCACGCACGTCGTCGACGCCGCCAAGCTCGACCCGGGCCACGTCATCGACCTCAAGACCGACGATGTCGTGCCCGCCGACGCCCGCCTGCTGTGGGAGGACGGTCTGGAGGTCGACGAGTCCGCGCTGACCGGCGAGTCCCTGCCCGTCGACAAGGCAGTGGACCCGACCCCCGACGCCCCCGTGGCGGAACGCCGCTGCATGGTCTTCGAGGGGACGACCGTGGTCGCCGGACGCGCCCAGGCCGTCGTCGTCGACACCGGGGACCGTACCGAGGCGGCCCGCGCCGTCTCCCTCGCCGCGCGGGTCCCGCCGGCCGCGGGAGTGCAGGCCCGGCTCCAGGAACTCACCCGCAAGGCCATGCCGTTGACCATGGCGGGCGGCGCCGCGGTGACCGGTCTGGCACTGCTGCGGGGCACCCCGATCCGACGGGCCGTGAGCGGCGGGGTCGCCGTCGCCGTGGCCGCCGTACCCGAAGGGCTGCCCCTGGTCGCCACCGTCGCCCAGCTCGCCGCCGCCCGCCGGCTCAGCAGCCGCGGCCTCCTGGTGCGCACCCCGCGCACGCTGGAGGCGCTGGGCCGCATGGACACCATCTGCTTCGACAAGACCGGCACCCTCACCGAGAACCGGCTGCGCCTGGTCCGGGTGGCCGGCCCCGACGGCACGGTCCACGGCCCCGACGACCCGGCCGCCGCCGGCACCCTGCGCGCGGCGGCCCGAGCCTGCCCCCGCCTCGACAGGGACCCGCACCGCCCGGTCCACGCCACCGACGAGGCCGTCCTGGACGCCGCCGGCCCGGACCCCGACTGGCGGCAGACCGAGGGCCTGCCCTTCGAGGCGGGCCGGGGCTACGCGGCTGCGGCCGGCCGCGCCGCCGACGGCTCACCCGTCCTGGTCGTCAAGGGCGCCCCCGAGACGGTCCTGCCGGCCTGCTCCGGCCTGCCCTCGCACATCTCCGACAGGTCCAGGTCCCTCGCCGGGGACGGCCTGCGTGTCCTGGCGGTCGCCCAACGCCCCCTCGCCGAGGGCGAGGAAGCCACCGACGCCCTCGAAGCACCCCTGGCGGAGCTGGAGTTCACCGGACTCGTGGCCCTCGCCGACGTGCCCCGCGAGACCTCACCCGCCCTGGTCCGCGGCCTGCGCGAGGCGGGCGTACGGCCCTTCGTGCTGACCGGCGACCACCCGCAGACCGCCCACGCCATCGCCGTCGGGCTCGGCTGGCCGGACGACGCGAGGGTGGTCACCGGCGACGAACTCGCCGCCGCCGACCGCTCGGTGCGCTCCCGCATGCTCCGTGACGCCGATGTCGTCGCCCGGGTCGCGCCCGAACAGAAACTCCAGGTCGTCGAGGCGCTCAGGGACGCCGGCCGGGTCGTCGGCATGGTCGGCGACGGTGCCAACGACGCCGCCGCGATCCGTGCGGCCGACATCGGCGTCGGTATCAGCGCCCGCGGCTCGGCCGCCGCCCGCAACGCCGCCGACCTCGTCGTCACCGGCGACGACCTGTCGGTGCTCATCGACGCCGTCCAGGAAGGCCGTTCCCTCTGGCACAGCGTCGCCGACGCCATCGCCATCCTCATCGGCGGCAACGCGGGCGAGGTCGGCTTCGGCATCCTCGGCACCCTCCTGTCGGGCTCGGCACCCCTGTCCACCCGCCAGATGCTGCTGGTCAACCTGTTCACGGACCTGTTCCCGGCGATGGCGGTGGCCGTCACCCCCAAGGAGGAGGCCGACTCCCCGGACACCGACGCCCCGCTCGGCACGGCGCTCCTCGGCGCCCCCCTGATCCGCCAGATCCGCCACCGGGCCCTCACCACCTGTCTCGGCGCCACGGCCGCCTGGCTCATCGGCCGCTTCACCCCCGGCACGACCCGCCGCTCGACCACGATGGCCCTGTGCGCGGTGGTGGGCACCCAGCTGGCCCAGACCCTGGCCGACCGCCGGGACAGCCCCCTGGTCCGCCTCACGTCCCTGGGCTCGGCGGCGGCCCTGTTCGCCCTGGTGGAAACTCCGGGCGCCAGCCAGATGTTCGGCTGCACCCCACTGGGCCCCGTGGCGTGGGCAGGCGTCCTGGCGGCGATCGCCCTGGCCCTGGCCGGCCAGAAGGCGGTACCGCGGGTGGAGGAGGCCCTGCTCAAGCGCCGGCCGAACCTGGCCGACCGATGGGCGTGACCGCGGCTCCCCACGGCTGAGGGCGCCCCGGCGGACGCCGAACCCGTCGGACGCCTCACGCCTCCCGGAGCCGGGCCAGGCGCTCCCGTACGGCGTCGGCCTCCGGGTCCCGCAACGTCTCGAAGATCGCGGCGGCACGGCGCCAGACGTCTTCGGCCCTCCCGTCGTCGCCCGTCGCCGCGAAGGTCTCACCGAGCCGGACCAGGGTCTCCGCCTCGTGATAGCGGTCGGCCGAGGCCCGGAACAGGGTGACGGCCTCGTCGTAGCTGGCGACGGCGCGGTCGTAGCGGGCCAGATGGTGGTAGGCGAAGCCGAGACTGTCCAGAGTGGCGGCCTGGCCGTTGCGGTCACCGGCGCTCCGCTGCCGGTCGAGGGCCTGGGTGCAGTTCTCGATGGCCTGTTCGTAGTCGCCCTCGGCGGCGTGGAGCCAGCCGATCGCGTTCAGGGTGCGGGCCTCACCGTCCTGGTTGCCGGACAGCCGGTACAGGCGCAGCGCCTCCTTGCCGTGGCCCAGCGCCTCCGCCAGCCGGCCGCCCATGTAACAGACCTCGACGTAGTTGTGCAGGGTCTGGGCCTGCCCGGTGGTGTCGCCCAGGCGGGCGTACAGCTCAAGGGCGCGGCGGAGCTGGTCCTCCGCGGCATCGAGGTTCCCGAGCCGGGAGTTGGCCCTGGCCAGCAGGCGGCAGGCCATGGCCTGGCCCGCCGGATCGCCGGCCCTTGTGGCGGCGGCGAGCGCGGTCTCCTGGACCGTGAGCTGGTCCTGCCACAGGCCGTGGGGCGCCAGATAGGCGGTGAGTGCCCAGGCGAGCTGCCAGCAGTACGTCTCGAAGCCGTACTCCGCGGCCTGCGCCACCGTCCGCAGCAGCACCCGGTGTTCGGCGGCGAACCAGGCCAGGGCCGTGTCGGCGTCCCGTGCGTGCCCGCCGCTGTTGGACGGCAACGGCGGCACCGGCGTGACGGCCAGCCACTGCGGTTGCACGAGCACCGCCGCGGCGTGGGCGCGGTGCAGGCTGTGGTCGTAGAGCCGTTCGCGGGCCGCACTGCGCTCCGCGAACGGCTCCACGCTCCGGACGAGTTCGCCCGCGTACGTCCGCAGCAGATCGTGGAAGAGGTACCGCCCCGGGGCGTGCTCGGTCAGCAGGTGCAGCCGGGCCAGCTCCCGCAGCAGGGGCCGGACGGAGCGCTCCGGGGCCCCGGCCAGCGCCGCCGCCGCGTCAAGGGGCAGATCGGGGCCGGGATGCAGCGCGAGCAACCGGAACAGGCGGGCCGCCCCCTCGGTGAGGGCGAGATACGACCAGGACAGGACCCGGCGGGCGTCGCCGTCCCCCAGGGCATCCAACAGCGCACCGGCGGGCCTGAGTTCGGCCGCGAAGGTGTGCAGCGGGAAGGAAGGATGGTCCGCCACCCGCGCGGCGACGACGGCCAGGGCGAGGGGCAGCCGCCCGGTCGTCGCCACGATCTCCGCCGCCGCCACCGGTTCCGCCTCGACCCGCGCGCCCAGGCGGCGGACCAGCAGGCCGATCGACTCCTGCTCGGTCAGCACGTCGAGGGTGAGCGACCGCGCCCCCTCGGTCGTCACCAGCCCGTGCAGCCGCTCCCGGCTGGTGACGACCACCACGCTGTCCCCGGCGCCGGGCAGCAGCGGCCGTACGTGTGCGGAGTCCCGTGCGTTGTCCAGGACGACGAGCACGCGGCGGGAGGCCAGCAGGCTGCGGAAGAGCCCCGTGCGGTCCTCCGCGCCGGGCGGAATCCGGGACTGCGGTACGCCCAGCGCCTCGATCAGTCCCTGGAGGGCGTCGGCGGCGGGCAGTGCGCCCTCCTCGTCGTACCCGCGCAGGTTCACATGCAGCTGCCCGTCGGGGAAGCGGGGGGCGACCCGGTGCGACCAGCGCAGCACGAGAGCGGTCTTGCCGACGCCCGCCATTCCGGAGACGGCGATGATCACGGCGGTCTCCGGATGGCCGGCCTCCCGGTCGAGAGCCGAGTCGAGCACCGCGAGCGAGGCATCGCGTCCGACGAAGTCGGCGGTGACGAGCGGGAGTTGCCGCGGTACGGCCGGGAGCGGAGCCGGCGCCGGCAGCGGGCGTTGCCTGAGTATGTCCTCGTGCAGGCGGGTCAGTTCGGGTCCGGGATCGAGGCCGGTCTCCTGGACCAGTACTTCGCGCACCTGGCGGTACGCCTCCAGCGCGCCCGCCACGTCGCCGGCCCGGTACAGGCCCAGCATCAGCCGGCCCCAGGCCCGCTGTCGCAGGGGATGGCGCTCGACGAGGCTCCGCATGCCGCGGACCGCCTCCGGGAAGCGGTCCTCCGCGAGCAGGGCCTCCGCGTAGTCCTCCTCGGCGTGGCACCGGCGCTCCTCCAGCCGACTCGCCCAGCGGGCCAGTGCGTCCGGCAGCGGCAGCCCTTCGAGGACGGTCCCCCGCCACAGCCCCAGCGCCTCGGCCAGTTCCTCGCACGCCCGTGCGGGATCGCCGAGCGTCAGGGCCCGGTGGCCGCGGGCGGCAGCCTGGTCGAAGAGGTCGACGTCGAGCCGGCCCGGCTCGACCCGGAGCAGATAGCCGCCCGGAGTGCGCGGCATCCCGTCCCAGGGGCCACCGCCGCCCAGGGCGCTCCGCAGGCCGCGCACATAGGTGCGCAGGTTCGCCGCGGCGGAGGCCGGGGGATCCTCGCCCCACAGCGCCTCCGCCAGGACGGCGGTCGGCACGGTCTCGGACGGGCGGCTGAGAAGGGCCGCCAGTAACAGGCGCTGTTTGGCCGAGCCCAGATCGACAGGGTCGCCGTCGCGGGAGACCTCCAGGGGGCCGAGAAGAGCGAAACGCACGGATACCCCCCATGTCGCGAGTGCGAGGCCCGCAACGTCGAGCCGCCACCGTCCAGTTGTGCGCGCACTGTGCGCGGATTATGCGCTGGTCAGCCTAGTGTTCCGGATGTTGACCGAACAACCTTCTCTGTAAGGAGTACTTGATGCGTATGTCCCGCAGGGCGGTACAGGCCGTGGTGACCGCGGCGGCCATCGGCGGTTCCATGATCGTCTCGGCGACGCCGGCGGCTGCCGCGACGACGGCCCCGAGCTGCATCGGTCGCCTGGTCACGGAGAGGACCGACGGTTTCGACGTCCTCCTCACCAACAGGTGTCGCTACGAACGCGCGGCGAAGATCGAGGTCTCGCTCGCCCCGGACAGTTCGTGCTACGTGATCCCGGCCGGCAGCGACGCCTTTTACATCTACAAGGGGATCTTCGGCAACTACTCGCGCACGGTCAACTGCTGACGGCCCGTCCGCAAGCCTGCCGTGTACGGGCCCGTCCGCAAGCCCGCCGTGTACGGGCCCGTCCGGATCCCCGGCCGGGCCCCCTGCCGTTCCCCTGTCAGCCGCCCGAGGCGCCCACATGCTCACGCACCTCCGGTGCGGCCAGCCGTTCAGCCGTCCGCTCGGCGGTCCCCCGCGCCCACGCCCCGCTGGAGACCAGCCCCACCACCAGCACCACGGCTCCGCACCCCGCGAGGATCCACCAGCCGGGCACCGCCGCCGACACGAACGTCTCGCGGTACGACGACGCCCCGATGCCCGCCGCGAGCACCGCCCCGATCACCGCGACTCCGAGGGTCTGGCCGAGCTGCCGGCTGGTGGAGGCGACGGCGGCGGCGACCCCGGCCTGGGTGCGGGGCATGCCCGAGACGGCCGTGTTGGTGATGGGGGCGTTGACGAAGCCGAAGCCGATGCCGAACAGCACGTAGCCGAGGAACATCGTGGTGTCGGACGTCTCCGCGTCGAAGGCGGCGAACAGGACCCCGCTCGCGGTCATCGCGAGTCCGGCGACGAGGAGGGGCACCCGTGGCCCCCGGCTGCCGACGAGCCGCCCGGCCAGCGGGGCGCACAGGAAGGTGGGGAGGGCCATGGGCAGCATCCACAGGCCGGCGTGGAGGGCGTCGAGCCCGCGGACGTTCTGCAGGTAGAGCGTGGACAGGAACAGGAATCCGCCGAGCGCGGCGAAGGCGCTGACCGCGATCACGGTCGCCCCGCTGAACGGCGCCGACCGGAAGAACCGCAGGTCGATGAGGGGTTCGTCGCGGCGGGGCTCGTAGCGCAGGAGCCCGAGCAGGGCGGCCAGGGCGACCGCGGCGAAGGGCAGGCTGGTGCCGAGCCCGGCCTCGGGGGCCTCGATGATCGCGTACGTCAGGCTGCCGAACAGGGCGATGACGAGGAGCTGGCCGACCGGGTCGGGGCGGCGGGCCTTCGGGGCGCGGGATTCGGGGACGTACCGCAGGGTCAGCAGGAGGGCGGCGAGGCCGACCGGGAGGTTGACCCAGAAGATGGAGCGCCAGCCCACGGACTCCACCAGCAGGCCGCCGATCAGGGGCCCGGCGGCCATGGAGATGCCGACGACCCCGCCCCACACGCCGATCGCTCGGGCGCGCTCGCGCGGGTCGGTGAAGGTGTTGGTGATGATCGACATGGCGACCGGGTTGAGCATGGAGCCGCCGACCGCCTGCACCATGCGGGCCACGACCAGCCATTCCAGGTCGGGGGCGAGGGAGCAGAGCAGGGAGCCGAACGAGAAGACGACCAGGCCCGCCAGGAAGACCTTTCTGCGCCCGATCCGGTCGGCCGTGGACCCGGCGAGCATCAGCAGGGAGGCGAGGACGAGGGTGTACGCGTCGATCGTCCACTGGAGGCCGGAGGTACCGGCGTGCAGGTCGCGTTCCATCGCGGGGAGGGCGACGTTGAGGACGGTGTTGTCGAGGCTCACGATCAGCAGGCTCATGCAGCAGATCGCGAGGACGAGCAGACGGCGTCGCTGGCTCAGCTCTGGCATGCGGTCATGCTACGCCGATGTCGATAGTGCGGCTAACTAATGACCGTTACATGATCGTCGTCGATGCGCGACAATGGGCGGATGTCCACGCCCGTTTCCCCCCTGCAGATCGGCCCGCACACCGTTCAGCCGCCGGTCGTCCTCGCCCCCATGGCCGGTATCACCAACGCGCCCTTCCGCACCCTGTGCAGGGAGTTCAGCGGGGGTAAGGGCCTGTTCGTGAGCGAGATGATCACGACCAGGGCGCTGGTCGAGCGCAACGACAAGACCATGCAGCTGATCCACTTCGACGCGAGTGAGAAGCCGCGCTCGGTGCAGCTGTACGGCGTGGACCCGGCGACCGTCGGCAAGGCCGTCCGCATGATCGCGGAAGAGGGCCTGGCCGACCACATCGACCTGAACTTCGGCTGCCCCGTCCCGAAGGTCACCCGCAAGGGCGGCGGCTCCGCCCTGCCCTACAAGCGCAACCTGCTGCGCGCGATCCTGCGCGAGGCCGTCAGCGGCGCCGGCGACCTCCCCGTCACCATGAAGATGCGCAAGGGCATCGACGACGACCACATCACCTACCTCGACGCCGGCCGCATCGCCGTCGAGGAGGGCGTGACGGCCATCGCGCTGCACGGCCGTACCGCCGCCCAGCACTACGGCGGCACCGCCGACTGGGAGGCCATCGCCCGCCTGAAGGAGCACGTCCCGGAGATCCCCGTCCTCGGCAACGGCGACATCTGGTCGGCCGAGGACGCGCTGCGGATGGTGCGCGAGACGGGCTGCGACGGAGTGGTCGTCGGCCGCGGCTGCCTGGGCCGCCCGTGGCTGTTCGCGGACCTCGTGGCCGCCTTTGAAGGGCGTCACGAAGACATCGCGCGGCCGTCTCTCCGTGAGGTCGCCGACATCATGGTCCGGCACGCCACCCTCCTCGGCGAGTGGATCGGCGACGAGACGAAGGGCGTCGTCGACTTCCGCAAGCACGTCGCCTGGTACCTGAAGGGCTTCGCCGTCGGTTCCGAGATGCGCAAGCGGCTGGCGATCACCTCGTCCCTCGAAGCGCTCCGTGCCGGACTCGACGAACTGGACCTCGACCAGCCCTGGCCGACCGGCGCCGACGGCCCCCGAGGCCGCACCTCCGGCAACAACCGGGTCGTCCTCCCGGACGGCTGGCTGAAGGACCCCTACGACTGCGCGGGCATCGACGAGGAAGCGGAACTGGACACCTCCGGCGGCTGACGCGGGCCCCGGCCCCGTCGGCCCCGGCCGGCGGTCAGCCCTTCGGTGGGCCGCTCACTTCGTGGGGTGGGGCGTCGACCCGTACGCCGTCAGGAAGCGGTCGCGGAAGAGGTCCATCTTCCAGACCGGGGCGTCCTTCGCCGGCCTGATGCCGTCGGTCCAGTTCCAGGAGGCGACCTTGTCGAGGACCTCCGGGTCCTTGGCGACGATCGAGATCGGTACGTCCCGGCTGGCGTTGTCGCCGCTGACGCGGGCGATGGGCTGGTGGTCGCCGAGGAAGACCAGGACGGTGTCCTCGGTGCCGTAGCGCTCCAGCCACTGGGTGAGGGCGGTCACCGAGTACTCGATCGACTCGCCGTACGCCTTGCGGGACCTGCCCGAGTCGGAGATGACCTCGGAGGCGTTCTCGCCGGCCTTCTGGATGCTGTCGAAGACCGAGCCGTCGCCCACCTCGTCCCAGCCGACCATCGTGGGGAGCGGAGCCCACGGCTGGTGGCTGGAGGTCAGGATGATCTCCGACATCAGGGGCTTGTCGCGGACCTTGCCGTGCTCCAGCCGCTGAAACGCCTCCAGCGCGTACTGGTCGGGCATCGTCGACCAGCTGAACTTCGGCCCCTGGTAGCCCAGCTGGAAGGCGTTGTAGACCTTGTCGAGGCCGTAGTGCTTCTGCTCGGGCCACGCCTTCTGGATGCCGGGCATCACACCGACCGTGTCCCAGGCCCCGGTCTTCTGGAAGATCTTGGGCAGGCTCAGGCGGTCGCTGTTCATGACCGTGCGATAGCGCTGCTGGTTGTCGATCCACAGCCCGGACAGGGTGGTGGAGTGGCCGAGCCAGCTGCTGCCGCCGTAGGTCGCCGAGGTCAGCCAGCCGCTCCTGGCGTGGTAACCGGCCTTCGCCAGGGCCTCGTTGCTCGCGGTGAGCGTCCTGTTGACGCCGGGGGCCATGACCGGGTCCTCGATCGCGCTGCGGCCGTAGCTCTCGATGAAGGTGAAGACGACGTCCTTGCCGCGCAGGTCGGGCACGAGCTGGTCGGGCGGGGTGTCGCCGAAGGCGTCGACGCGGTTCTCCTTGGCGAACGCTGCCTCGTCCAGGATGGTCTGCCGTACGGCCTTGGCCTTGACGGTGGTGGCGGTCACCGCGCGGTGGAAGGCGAGCGGCAGTCCGGCGTACTGGACCGACAGGACCGAGCAGGTGATCCAGACCGTGCCGGCGATCAGCGTGCCGCGGGTCGAGGCGGCGACGTCGCGCACCAGCAGGTTGCTCAGCCGGACCGCCGCCAGCGCCATCACGGCGAACAGCGCGGCGATCAGCAGGAGGAGGCCGGCCGTGGCGGCGAGGGCCGTGGTCTCGCCCATCGAGTCCGCGACGTAGGACTGCGCGTCGTCCAGCAGCCCCCAGTCCAGGACCAGGTTGAAGCCGCGGCCCAGGTACTCGGCGTACATCATGTCCAGCACGTTGACCACGGTCAGTGCCGCGAGGCCGACCCCGAGCGCCGCCGCGGCCACCAGCCGGGGGCGGCGCGGCAGCGACAGCAGGATCGCCGCCGCGATGATCGCCTCGCCGGGCAGCCGGACGAACTGGTCGGCCCGCAGGAGGTGGAGCTGGTTGGGCATCACCATGGCCCCGAGAACGAGCGCGAGGGACAGCGCGGTCGCCGTCCACCACACCACGCGCGCGGCCCGCGGATACCGGCTCCGCCAGGCCCGCCAGTGCGCGACCCGGGCCCTGAGGGTGGTGCGGGGCGGCTCGGTCCCGCTCTCCGGCGCCTCCGGCTCCACGGCCGTCGCCTCGGTGTCGTCGGCGCTCGCGGGCGTGCCGTCGTCGCTGGAGTCGGGCAGATCACGAGACCGTGTGAAGACAGGCACCCGAGGGGTCCTTCCGTACGAAGCCGGGTGGATCGGCGGATCCGGTGATGGGGCCGGATCCGCCACCGTTTCGTACGGCGTGCCCCCGCCCGGTGTTCAACCGCCGCGTCCCGCGGTCGGCAAACACCGGGCAAACGCTCGGCCAAGCAGCTCGTTACGCCCCGCCCACCGCCGTGAGCAGCGCCAACGGGGCCGCCGCCGAGCGGGATTCCCGTACGCAGGCGTGAGGGTACGGCACCGGCTCCGCGTGGGTGTCACGGCCGTAGCCCGCGAGCACCTCGGGCAGGCGGTGGCCGGTCGCGGTGGCCGCGTCGACCAGGCCGTGCGCGACCGTACGGGCCTCGTCGTGCAGGCCGTAGCGGGCCAGACCCAGGGTGATCAGCGCGTTGTCGTGCGGCCACACCGAACCGCGGTGGTACGACAGCGGGTGGTACGCCGACTGCCCGGCCGCGAGCGTGCGGACGCCCCAGCCGGAGAAGAAGTCCGGCTCCAGGAGCCGCCGACCCACCATCTCGCCGTACTCCTTGTCCAGCAGCCCCGACCACAGCAGATGGCCGGCGTCGGAGGCGAGCGCGTCGACCTGGCGGCCCTCGCCGTCCAGCGCCAGCGCGGGGAAGGATCGCTCCCGCATCCAGAAGTCCCGCTGGAAACGGTCGCGCAGATCGGCGGCGGCCTGCTCCAGCAGGGCCGCGTAGGTCTCGTCCTGCCACGCCGTGCGCGCCACGAACGCGGTGCGGCGCAGCGCGTCGTACGCGTAGCCCTGGGCGCCCGCCGCCATCACCGGGCCGGAGGCACGGGTGCCGTCGGCCGAACAGATGGCGCCGGGGGAGTCCTTCCAGTTCTGGTTGGCGAGGCCGCCCTGGTCGGCGCGGTAGACCAGGTAGCCGCGCGAGGTGAGGCCGCCGTGGTCGAGCATCCAGCCGATGGCGGCGCGGGCGTGCGGCTCCAGCCGGCGGGCCAGCGCGGCGTCGCCGGTCTGCTCGACGTAGGCGCCGAGCAGGACCAGGAACAGGGGAGTGGCGTCCACCGAGCCGTAGTAGCGGCCGTAGGGGACCTGGTGGAAGTGGGCGAGTTCGCCGTGCCGCACCTCGTGGACGATCTTGCCGGGCTGGGACACCGACTCCGGGCCGGTCTCGGTGGCCTGGGCGGCGGCCAGCGCGAGGAGCGTGGCGGCGGCCGGGGCAGGTCGGTAGGGCAGCGCGAAGAGCGAGGTGAGCAGGGCGTCGCGGCCCAGCAGGGTGAGGAACCAGGGGGCACCGGCGGCCGGGACGCGGAGTTCCTCGCCGCCCGGACCGGTCGCGGGCACCTGGAGCGCGGCCAGGTCGGCGAGGCCCCGCGCGCAGGCGGCGGCCAGTTCGGGCCAGCCGGTGGGGAAGGCCACGCCCTCCACGAACTCGCCCTCCTGCGCCAGCAGTTGCCTGGTCAGCGCGGCGGGCGAGCTGGGGACACGCAGCGCCCGCTTCTCGCCGTGCGGGCGGGCCATCACGCGCAGGGTCAGTTCGGCGGAGCCGTGCGGCTCCAGCTCCAGCGTCCAGGCGAGGCGGCGGGCGCCGGTGCCGGTCTCCTCGACGCCGTCCGGCGCGGGGGCCGCGGTCACCGTCGTGACGGACCGCCACTCGCCGCGGCGGTAGCTGAACTCCACGCCGTCGTCGAGGATCTGGCGGGCGCGGACGGCGCCCGTCTTGGCGTAGGTGCGGTGGTCGGAGCGGAGTTCGAACTGGTCGGTGAAGTCGGCGTCGACGGTGAGCGCCAGCCGGACCGTCAGTGGCACCGGACGGTTGCTGACCACCCGCAGCGACTCCACGAACGAGCCGTCTCCGACCGCCTGTTCGCGGAAGAGCGTGCACGAGGGGGGCTCGGTGCGGCCCCCGCGCGGCACGAGTACACAACGCGCCGCGTCCCCGTCCGCGACCGGCGCGAGCACCTCGGGCACCGCCCCGTCGACGGTGAGCTGCCAGCGGCTGAGGTGGCGCGCGTCCCTGACGAACAACCCGTCAGGGGCTCCGGCGCCGCGTACGCCGCTGATGTCCCCGCGGTCCCCGACGGCGGCGAACGTCCCGCCGTACACGAGCAGATGATGCCGGTCCGTCATCCCCGGTCCCCTCCCTTGAACGAGCTGTCGGCCCTGTCGAATGCCGTGCCGTGCGGCACGGGGTGCGTGGCTTGCCTTTCCTGGATGGCCTGGGTGTCGTGCAGCAGGTCGAGCGTGAGCGCGGCGGTCCAGCTGAAGCCCGTCGCCCCGCAGGCCTCGCCGGTGTACGGGTCGACGTACTCCGCGAAGTCCGAGGTGTCCGCGACGTCCAGCACGGCCGCGCGCAGCGCGTCCGCGTGCGCCCGCTCGCCGTGCAGTCTCAGGCCCCGCTCGACGAGCCAGCTCGTGTTGAACCAGGCCGGCCCCCGCCAGTAGCGGTGCGGGTCGAAGGCCTCGCCGAGCAGGTCGTAGCTGGGGGCGAGACGGGTGGTGGCGCCCACCCCGAAGTGCGGGCCGCGCAGCGTCCCCACGAGAGCGGAGACGATCTCGCGGGACAGTCCGGGCAGCAGCAGCGGGACCAGGCCGGAGACCCCGCGCTCGCGGATCAGGCCGCCGCCGCGCAGGTCCCGGCAGAAGAACAGGCCCTCGGCCGGGTCCCACAGCCGGTCCACGAGAGCCACCGTGAGCCGCTGCGCGCGCGCGTGCCGTGCGGTGCCGGTGGCCCCCAGTTCCTCCGCGATCCGGGCGAGCGCGTGCTCGGAGGCGATGAGCAGGGCGTTGAAGGCGGGGTCCTCGACGGCGAAGTCGGCCCGCCCGTCCGCGTACTCCCCGTCCCGGTAGTCCGTCGCCAGCCGCACGTACCGCCCGTAGTCCAGGTCCGTCGGCCGGTCCTCGGGCGCCCCGTGGGCGAGGTCGGCGCGCCGGAAGGAGCGGGCCGGGGCCGGGGCGATGCGGGCCAGCGGGGCGTCCCAGGACGGCGCGTTGTCCATCCCCTGCTCCCAGGGGTGGACGACCGACACCAGGCCGCCGCCGCCCAGGTCCCGCCGGTGCAGCAGATAGCGGTGCCAGGCGGCCAGCCGGGGGTAGACCCGGGCCAGGAAGCCGCGCGCCCGCGACAGACCGGGGTCGGCGCGGTGCACCAGCCAGGCCGCCAGCGCGTGCACCGGTGGCTGCACGATGCCGGAGGTCTGTACGGTGCGCGGGGCGCCCGCAGCGCGCCCCGCGGTCACGGAGCGCCAGAAGTCGGGGCTCGGGAAGTACGCGTCGAGCGGCACGGAGGGGTTGAAGACGATGTGCGGGATCCGCCCGTCGCCCCACTGGGCGTCGAGCAGCGTCTCCAGCTCGGTCTGTGCCCGGCGCGGGGAGACGTGCCGCAGTCCGATCGCGATGAACGCGGAGTCCCAGGACCACTGGTGCGGGTACAGACCACGCGAGGGCACGGTCGAGGTTCCCGTCCAGTTGCCGTCCAGTACCTCTATGGCCCTGAGGTGCAGCGAACCGGCCGAAGTGGTCGGATCGTATACGGCGGTGTACTCCGCAGGGCGGGCGATGAGCTGGGCAGTGCGATCCACTCGGGGCTCCCCGAAGAACGACGACGACATGGCCACGGTCGACCAGTTCGGCAGTGGCTACCGTAGGGTTACGTCTATTTAACACGCAGAACTCAATATGTAATGCAGAGTTGGGAAACACAAGGGGGTGCGCATGACCGGACAGCCCGGACGGACGGGCAGGGGCGGCGGTCAGGCCGGCGCCGGAGATCTGCTCGCGCTGGTACGGACCGGCCGGGCCACCACGCGCGGTGCCCTCCAGCAGGCCACCGGACTCTCCCGGGCCACGGTCGGGCAGCGCCTGGACCGGCTTTTCCGCGCGGGCTGGCTGCGCGAGGGAGCGGGCGGTCCCGTCGACTCCCCGCTGGGCGGCCGGCCCTCCATCACGCTCGAGTTCGACGACGCGCACGCCGTCGTCCTCACCGCCGACCTCGACACCCGGCACGCGCGCGCGGCCGTGCTGTCCCTGACCGGCGAGATCCTCGCCGAACACGCGGGCCCGCTGGCGGTCGAGGACGGCCCGGACGCCGTGCTCGGCGAGCTGGGCGGCTGGTTCGCGGAACTGCTGGAGAAGGCGGGCCGCGGCGCGGACGAGGTGTGCGGCACGGGCCTCGCCGTCCCCGGCCCGGTCGACAGCGAGACCGGCCTGGTGGTCCAGCCGCCGATCATGCCCGGCTGGGACGGCTACGACATCCGCTCCCGCCTCTCCAGGGCCTTCACGCAGCACACGGGAGCCGCACCCGTACCGGTCCTCGTCGACAACGACGCCAACCTCATGGCGTACGGCGAACAGCGCACCGGATACCGCGACTGCTCGGCGTTCGTGCTGGTCAAGGTGTCCACCGGTATCGGCGCCGGAGTCGTGGTGGGCGGCGAGATCTTCCGCGGTGTCGACGGCGGCGCCGGTGACATCGGGCATATCCGGGTGGGCTCGGAGGCGCTGTGCCGCTGCGGTTCGCGCGGCTGCCTCGCCGCCGTCGCCAGCGGTGGCGCGGTGGCCCGCAGACTGGCCGAGACCGGGGTGCCCGCCGCCTCCGGCTCGGATGTACGCGACCTGCTCGCCGCCGGGCATCCGGGTGCGGCGGCGCTGGCCCGCGAGGCCGGCCGCCAGGTCGGCGACGTGCTGGCGACGGTCGTGACGCTGCTCAATCCGGGCGTCCTGATGATCGCCGGGGACCTCGCCGGCACCTCCTTCCTCACCGGCGTGCGCGAGCTGCTCTACCAGCGGGCGCTGCCCCGCTCCACGGCCCGGCTGGACGTGGTGACGTCACGGCTGGGGGACCGGGCGGGCCTGGTGGGAGCCGGTGCGATGGTCGTGGAGCACCTGTACGCGCCGACGCGAGTGGAGGAACGGCTGCAGGCGCTGGGTGTGTGAGCGGGGCGCGGTGGGCTGCGGTGGAGTGGTGCGGCGGACGATGTGGGTGAGTGAGTGTTCAGCGGGGGGCCCGGCGACCTGTGTGACGAGCGCGTTTTCGTCGTGAGACGCGTCCGGGGAGCGTCCGGATGGTGAAATTCCGCGGCCTGTGGAAGCGTGATTCTCGCCACCCTTGATAGGGGTAGCGCTCACATGAGCGGCACCCGCTCGTTTGCACTTCCTCAAGGGGTGGCACTGAGTGCCACCCCTTGATCGTTCATCGATCGAAATCAAACGTAGCCGGAGCCGCTCATCCGAGCGCGTACAGGGCTCGTGGAGGGTGACTGCGTTCAAGAAGTGAAGACATCGGCTGCTCTGCGCTTGCCAAGCTTTGACTTTCGATCCGGTGGCGGACGACTGGTTACAGGCGCATGACGCGCAAGTGGACGTACCCAGACGCCTTTGATCTGGGTATGTTCCTGCCCGTCAGGGCAGCCACCGCGTCCTCGAGGAGTCGAGACCCGTGTCGGAAAACAAAGATCTCCCGGTAGCCGAAACGGCCACGAGCGTTGAGGCCGTGAAGTTCGTTTACGACTTCACCGAGGGCAACAAGGACCTCAAGGACCTCCTCGGGGGCAAGGGCGCCAACCTCGCCGAGATGACCAACCTCGGCCTGCCGGTGCCGCCCGGGTTCACCATCACCACCGAGGCCTGCAAGGTCTACCTCGACAGCGGCGAGGAGCCGGCGGCACTGCGTGACGAGGTGAGTGCACACCTCGACGCCCTCGAAGCGAAGATGGGCAAGAAGCTCGGCCAGGCCGACGACCCCCTGCTCGTCTCCGTCCGCTCCGGCGCCAAGTTCTCGATGCCCGGCATGATGGACACCGTCCTCAACATCGGTCTCTCCGACAAGTCGGTCCAGGGCCTCGCCAAGCAGGCGGGCGACGACCGCTTCGCCTGGGACTCCTACCGGCGCCTCATCCAGATGTTCGGCAAGACCGTCCTCGGCGTCGACGGCGACCTCTTCGAGGAGGCGCTGGAGGCGGCCAAGGGGGCCAAGAAGGTCACCGTCGACACCGAGCTGGAGGCCGCCGACCTCAAGAAGCTGGTCACCCGCTTCAAGAAGATCGTCAAGGCCGAGGCCGGCCGGGACTTCCCGCAGGACCCGCGCGAGCAGATGGACCTCGCCATCCACGCGGTCTTCGACTCCTGGAACACCGACCGGGCCAAGCTCTACCGCCGCCAGGAGCGCATCCCAGGTGACCTGGGCACGGCCGTCAACGTCTGCTCGATGGTCTTCGGCAACCTGGGCCCCGACTCCGGCACGGGCGTGGCGTTCACCCGTGACCCCGCCTCCGGCCACCAGGGCGTCTACGGCGACTACCTCCAGAACGCGCAGGGCGAGGACGTCGTCGCGGGCATCCGCAACACCGTTCCCCTCGCCGAGCTGGAGACCATCGACAAGAAGTCGTACGACCAGCTGATGCAGATCATGGAGACGCTGGAGAACCACTACAAGGACCTCTGCGACATCGAGTTCACCATCGAGCGCGGTCAGCTGTGGATGCTCCAGACGCGCGTCGGCAAGCGGACCGCGGGCGCGGCCTTCCGTATCGCCACGCAGCTGGTCGACCAGGGCCTGATCGACGAGACGGAAGCCCTTCAGCGGGTGAACGGCGCGCAGCTCGCCCAGCTGATGTTCCCGCGCTTCGACGAGGACGCGAAGGTCGAGAAGGTCGGCCGGGGCATCGCCGCCTCGCCGGGCGCCGCGGTCGGCAAGGCGGTCTTCGACTCGTACACGGCCGTGAAGTGGTCGCGTTCGGGCGAGAAGGTCATCCTGGTCCGCCGCGAGACCAACCCCGACGACCTCGACGGCATGATCGCGGCCGAGGGCATCCTGACCTCACGGGGCGGCAAGACCTCCCACGCGGCGGTCGTCGCGCGCGGCATGGGCAAGACCTGTGTCTGCGGCGCGGAGGAACTGGAGGTCGACACCAAGCGCCGCCGGATGACGGTGCCCGGCGGGCACGTCGTCGAGGAGGGCGACCTGATCTCGATCGACGGCTCCTCCGGCAAGGTCTACCTGGGCGAGGTCCCGGTGGTCCCGTCCCCCGTGGTCGAGTACTTCGAGGGCCGCATGCACGCCGGCGCCAACGACGCCGACGAACTGGTCGAGGCCGTACACCGGATCATGGCGTTCGCCGACCGTAAGCGCCGCCTGCGGGTGCGCGCCAACGCCGACAACGCCGAGGACGCGCTGCGCGCCCGCCGCTTCGGCGCCCAGGGCATCGGCCTGTGCCGTACGGAGCACATGTTCCTCGGAGACCGCCGAGAGCTGGTCGAGCGCCTGATCCTCGCGGACACGCAGGCCGAGCGCGAGGAGTCGCTGGCCGCACTCCTGCCGCTCCAGAAGAAGGACTTCGTCGAGCTGTTCTCGGCGATGGACGGCCTCCCCGTCACGGTCCGCCTCCTCGACCCGCCGCTGCACGAGTTCCTCCCCGACATCACGGAGCTGTCCGTGCGGGTCGCCCTCGCGGAGTCCCGCCAGGAGTCCCACGAGAACGACCTGCGCCTGCTCCAGGCGGTCCACCGCCTCCACGAGCAGAACCCGATGCTGGGCCTGCGCGGCGTACGGCTGGGCCTCGTCATCCCCGGCCTCTTCACCATGCAGGTCCGTGCCATCGCCGAGGCCGCGGCCGAACGCAAGGCCGCCAAGGGCGACCCGCGCGCGGAGATCATGATCCCGCTCGTCGGTACGGTCCAGGAGCTGGAGATCGTCCGCGAGGAGGCCGACCAGGTCATCGCCGAGGTCCAGGAGGCCACCGGCACCGACCTCAAGCTGTCCATCGGCACGATGATCGAACTGCCGAGGGCCGCGCTGACCGCCGGTCAGATCGCCGAGGCCGCGGAGTTCTTCTCCTTCGGCACCAACGACCTCACCCAGACCGTGTGGGGCTTCAGCCGCGACGACGTCGAGGCCTCCTTCTTCACCGCCTACCTGGAGAAGGGCATCTTCGGCGTCTCCCCCTTCGAGACCATCGACAGGGACGGCGTCGGCTCCCTGGTCAAGTCCGCCGTGGAAGCCGGCCGCGCCACCCGCCCCGACCTCAAGCTCGGCGTCTGCGGCGAGCACGGCGGCGACCCCGAGTCCGTCCACTTCTTCCACGAGGTCGGCCTCGACTACGTCTCCTGCTCCCCCTTCCGCATCCCGGTCGCCCGCCTGGAGGCAGGCCGCGCGGCCACCCAGTCGGAGGGCAGCGACCACCGCTGAGCCGAGGGCGGGACGGACGCTCCCCTGACGGACCGTCCGTCCCCACCCTCCCCACCAACCCCGGAGCCGCCGCGGTCCCCGACCCTCAGCACCGATCGAGGCGGCTCCGGTTCACCAGAAGAAGGCGGCACCCGTGCGGGGGTGCCGCCTTCTTGTGGTTCGCGGCTGCGGGCGTGGGCGCTGATCGGCAGATACAGGCCGGCGAGGGGCCCTTGTGGGGTGCCTACTCGCACCCCGTCCCGTCGCCGTCGCGGTCCAGGTGTCGGCCGTAGCCCGGGTCACCCGCGTGGACCGGGGCCGCGCCCGCGGCTCGGGCTTCGCTGCAGTTGCCGTAGTAGACGGTGGCGGAGCCGCCCGAGTCGTCGGAGCCGCTGTCGTCGTTCGCCGCCGCCGTGACCGTCTTCGTCACCCGCACCGTCTCCGTCGCGGTCACTGTTTCCGCCGGTTCCGGGGTGGCCGTCTGCGTGGCCGTCGCCGTCGCCGTTGCCGTCGTCGTCACCGTGACCGTCGGGCGGGGCTTGGCGGACAGGGGTTCCGCGTCCTTCGTGGCGTCTTCGTCGCCGCTGCCTATGCCGAGCCCGATGAACAGGGCGAGGGCGAGCGCGGGCAGGACATAGCGCTTGCGGGCCCATCTCGGCGCGGGGTGAGTGGTGTACGGGTTGCTCATGTCGTCCCCCTGACACCACCAGCTCAGGGGGACGACATGAGCAACCCGTACACCACTCACCCCGCGCCGAGAT
>NZ_MUBA01000023.1 GCF_002154575.1 Streptomyces bobili | reverse complement strand
GTCCTTGTAGTCACCCGTGTAGTCGTGATCCCGGGTGACGGTGACGTCCTCGACGATGTTGTTGTACCGGTACGGCAGGTAGGAGCCGGCGTTGTTGAAGTAGGAGTAGGGGATGGTGCGGCGCACGGCGTGGGGCGGAGTCTGCTCGATGCCGACGTACGAGGTCATCGAGGAGTCGGTCCAGCGCTCGAACAGGACGACGTGCGAGCCGCTCGTGGGGTTCGAGGTGTTGTGGAAGAGAAGCATGTCGCCCTTGCGCAGCTCGCTCTTGGAGATCCGGGTGGCGTAGCTGGCGAGGTTGCCGGTCCATGCGTTGGTGCCGAGGTTCCAGGCCATGGAGACCAGACCGGAGCAGTCGGTGCGGTAGCCGTCGCGGTAGTTGTTCATGCTGTACGGCACCTGTGCGTCGACCCAGGTCCTGGCGCGGGCGATGACCGCGCTGCGGGTGATCGGTGCTGCGGAGGCGGTGGAGGCCAGGGGGTGCGTGGAGAAGGCACTGACCGGGCTGCCGCTCTGCAGCGGGCCCACTGCGCCCTGGGGACGCTCGACGTCCTCGGTGTCCGCGGTGGCAGTGCGCACGCCGGAGACGGAGGTGTTCGGGGCGGCCGTCGCGGCGGGGGAGACGGTGAGGGTGCCCAGAACCGTGGCGGAGGCGAGGGCGACGGTGAGGACGGCGGTGTGCGGCATCTTGAGCAGGGTCATGACAGGTGTGACTCCTTGCTGGATTCTTTCGGGACGGAAGATCGGGGGTGACTGCCTGCCGGGGCGTCGGCGGCCCACACGGCGGCGTCGAGGAGAGTGGGAGGTCACGGCGAGGCGCGACGGCTCGCCGTAGAGGTGCGGCGGCCCCGCGGTGCGGCTACGGGGCGAGGGGACCGGCTACTGCCAGCCAAAGTCGGCAGGGACGACCTGCCAGCCGAAGTCGTTCTGGGACAGGCCCGCGTCGGCCGTAGTGCGTCGGCCGGCGTCCTGGCTTCCGGGGCCGGTGGCCCCGGAAACGGCACCCAGGCCGAGGAGCAGGGATCCCGCGGCGAGGACGGTGACCGCGGCGGCCTTGGCAGTACAGCTGGCTTGCATGGAAGTTGCCCCTTCGGTGGCGATGGACCTGTCGGACTGTTCCGGCCCGTACGTCCCGCGGTGACGTGGTGCCGGTCCTTCGTGTCTGCCGGTCGGTGTCCCTTGCGGCGAGAACTACTCTCGCCGCAGGTCAGAAGGGTGGGAAGGGATTTCGGGTGGCCCCAATGGTCCATGGCCCAATGGGGCCAGTAGCGGCGCCTGAGCCCTGCGCAGGCCCCAACCGGCCAGAGCGGTGTGGGTGTTCAGCAACCGGCGGCACAACACCGCTGCCAGCGCCTCGGCCTCGGTCAGGGACTCCGCCACCAGGAACACCCCGAGGACCGGGTCGGGTACGGCGTCCGGGTGCGCGGTGACGTGCTCCACCCGTTCACCAGGACGGGCCAGGGCGAGGGCCCGACGAGCCGCGTCGGAAGGCAGAAAGCCGCCGGGCGGCGCCGACAGCTGGGCGTGAATCAGGTACATACCGACGAAGTCTGCGACCGCGAGGAGAGTCGAACCGCACCTGGCGGGTGGCCCGTTGAGGCCTTGGACGGAATGGGCCACCCCGCCCTCCGGGTGCTCCGTGAGCGCCAGATGTGCGTGCGAGTATCTTCGGTGAAGATCACTTCATGGGGGGGGACACCATATGTTGACCTTGTTGGGACTGGACAGAAAGACCGAATCCGTCTACCGCGCGATGCTGGCGCATCCGCGAGGTGGCGTGGCCGATCTCCGCCGCCACCTGGAGATGTCCGAGGACGACGTCCGCACCGGTCTCGACCGCCTCAGCGAACTGGGCCTGGTGCGGCCCTCGTACGAGCAGCCCGGCCGGCCACAGGTGGTCAGCCCGGACATCGGCATGGAGATCCTGCTTGCCCGCCAGCAGGCGGAACTCGCCGCGCAGCAGCACCGGATCGAGGCCTCACGAGCGGCCGCCGCGCAGCTCATCTCCGAGTACGCGGACCTGCGTCCTGCGGCCGCCGAGCCCGGCGTGGAGCACCTGATCGGCCTGGACCGCATCCGGGAGCGGCTGGCCCTGCTGCACCGAGAGGTGCGGGAGGAGGTCATGATCTTCGCCCCGGACGGCGAGCAGACACCGGAGAACCTGGAGGCATCCAAGCCGCTGGACGAGTCCCTGCTGGGCAGGGGTATCCGCATGCGCACCATCTACCTCGAAAGCGTGCGCAACAGCCCCCACACCGTGGCCTACGCGCAATGGCTGAGCGGCCTGGGCCGACAGGCCCGGACCGCACCCACCCTGCCCATCCGTCTGATCATCACGGACCGCACCACCGCCGTGATCCCCGTCAACAGCGACGACACCGCCGCCGGCGCGGTGGTGCTCACCGGACAGGGCACGCTGACCGCTCTGTGCGCCCTGTTCGAGTCCGTCTGGGAGGCGGCGAAGCCGCTCGGCGAGATCACGCAGCGGGACGAGAGAGGGCTGACCGACACCGAGGCGACGGCCCTGAAACTACTGGCCGACGGTTTCACCGACGAGGCCATCGCCAAGCGGCTGGGGGTTTCTCACCGGACGGCCCGCCGCGTGGCGACCGGCCTGATGGAACGCCTGGGGGCGCGCAGCCGCTTCGAGGCGGGCGTGCGCGCCACACGGCAGGGCTGGCTCGGCTGAAATTCGACATGCTTCGTGAATCGCCTGGGAAGGTTATCCCCCCCATTTCCCTTCTCCCGGTACTTCCTGGAGCGGTAGGCATCCCATTCCAGAGCACGCGTCTGGTTGATCATTAGGCTGGAAACATTCTGGTGGAGCGATGTGCCGACTGTTAGCGTCCTTTGGACACGTAATGATCATCAGGGGAAAGGGGCGTATTTCCATGGGGTTCCGGCGAAAATTGCAGAAGAGTTCCGCTGTGGTGCTGGCTTCTGTGGCCCTGGCAGCGGGAGGTGCCGTATCCACCGCGAGCCCGGCCTCGGCAGCACAGGCATGTCCAGCCGGCAACCTGTGCCTGTACGCGTACACCGCTTTCAGCAATATGCAGCTGCGGACGGTGAATACCCACGAGTGTTTCCAGCTCGCGCTGTACGACTTGATCGACGGCGACGGAATCATGTCCTATCGGAACAACCTCCCGGTCAAGGCCGTGCTTTGGCATACCAGCAATGTCGCTCCCAAGCCGTGGGTTTCCGACGGCACGATCAATTCGGGAAGCTTCAGCAGTAACACCAGTGGAAACTTCTCCGCAGCCGTACTCGTGTGCACCGGCGGCCGAAGCCCTTACTGGTCAGAGGCGTGAAGTCCATCCGTTCGACGGTGACGGTCCTGCTCGCCCTGGCCGGCGGAGGTGTGCCCGCGCTCGCGGCACCTGCCTCGGCGGCTTCGTCGACCTTCGAGTACCAGGTGACGCGCAACGCGACGTCGTACCAGGACATACCGGGAACCGACGTGGTGTTCACCGCCGTAGCGGGTGAGCAGTCGTATCTGTGGTCGCGTGATCTGTCGGTGGCGACCGTGACAGCGCTGGGGGCCGGGGACAACATCGGTACCACAGCGGCGGTGCGGTGCGGTTATGCCAATGGCGGAGCGCTCCCTTCCGATACGGAGGCCGGAGCGTACTGGGCCTCGAATCTCGTCCCACCCGGCGAGAAATCGGTCACCCCCGCTCTGCGCTGGGTGTTCACCGCGCCCACCACCGGCACCTACAAATGCCGTCTGTCTGTGGTGGGTTACTCATCGATCATCCAGAACGGGCGCACCGTCACCATGCAGGTGCCGGCTGGTGCCGAACTGGCGCGGGGAACGTATGCGGCAACAACGCGCTGGACGCTTCCGGCATCCGGCACTGCCGTGATCGCACCGGGCTCGACGCAGACGACACTCGGATACACCTACACGCCGGGCGGTGGCGACGACATCACCGTCGTGCAGGACGCGGCGCTGACAACCTGCGCTCCGGGCTCCACGATCTGTGCGGGCGGGACGACGGCCAACACCGGGACGCAGGCGGAGACCTGGATCCAGGCGCAGCCGCAGAATCCCGATGGAACCAAGTGCGGTGACGTGATCAACGGGCCGGTGGCGAAGTGGAACATCTCGACCGCCAAACATCACCAGACCGCCACGAATGTGCTCCACCTGCCCACCTCCCAGCTCGGCGGATGCACCGGTGTCCGCGTATCCCTCAAGGTGAGGAACGTCGAGGGCAATCCGCTCAACCTGCATGCGGGACACGCCTCGGGGTGGATCGCCGCGACTCACGGTCTGGCCTTCACACACTGACCGGTCGCGATGTCACCCTACGAGTCCTGTGGACGAAGTCACGTGACCGGTCGGCTTGCGGAAATGAGAACGGCAGAGGAACCGCTCCGGTCCGGGCTGCGGCGACGTGTTCCCCGCGCGCCGTCCAGGCCGCCGCCTTCCCGAGGGACAAGTCACCGCGGGCCTTCGACTCCGAGGCCAACCCAAATGTCGACCCGGCCACCGTCAACATGGCTCCACCCCAAAGCCTGCACGACTTCTGGTTGTCCGACGAGACGACGGTCGTTCATCTCAACTACCGGGCCGACGGAACGCGGGTCAACAGGGCTGGGCCATCTCTGCCGGCTGCCACCAGGCATTACGGAGGCCGCGAGTGGCCCGAGCTGCCAACGTTCCTCAACTCCCTCCGCGTCAGCCGAGGTCGGCCAGGTCCTCCCCGGTGAGGGTGATCGAACCCGCCGCGATGTTCTCCTCCACGTGGGTCAGGGAGCCCGTGCCGGGGATGGCCAGGGTGGTGGGGGAGGCCGCGAGCAGCCAGGCGAGGGCGATCTGGGGGACCGTCGCCCCGTGCCGGGCCGCGACCTTGGCGATGTGGTCGCCGCCGATGTCGGTGATCCCGCCGCCGAGCGGGAAGTACGGCACGTAGGCGATGCCGGCCTTCTCGCAGGCGGACAGGAGGTTCGTGTCGTCGCGGTGGGCCGCGTGGAAGTGGTTCTGGACGGCCGCGACCGGCGCGATCGCACGGGCCTCCGCGACGTGACCGGCGTCGACGTTGCTGAGGCCGAGGTGGCGGATCAGTCCCTCCTCCCGCAGCGCGGCCAGCGCTTCGAAGCGGGCGGCGACGGATTCGCCGTGCGGGGGCGGCGCGAGGCCTCCGATGCGGAGGTGGACGAGGTCGAGGCGGTCCACGCCGAGCGTTTCGAGGTTCTCCTCGACCAGTCGGCGTAGGCCCGCGGGGTCGGTCGTCTCGGTGAGGGTGCCGTCGGGGGTGCGGGTCGGGCCGACCTTCGTGGCGATGACCAGGCCGGCCGGGTAGGGGTGGAGCGCCTCGCGGATCAGGGCGTTGGCCCGTACGGTGCCGTCGCCGCTGGTGTAGAAGGCGGCGGTGTCGATGTGGTCGACGCCCAGTTCGACGGCCCGGCGCAGGACGGTTCGGCCCGTCTCGGGGTCGCGGGCCGGGCCGCGGAAGGTGTTCGTGGGCAGGCGCATGGCGCCGAAGCCGAGGCGCCTGACCGGGAGGTCGCCACCGAGGAGGAAGTCGTTGTTCATGAACTCAGCGTGGAGGGCGGGGTGTTGGCGGCGCGAATCCGTGGCAGCTTGTTGCCGTCGGGCACAATGGCGGCGTGAGGGATGTCGTGCCGGAGATCGTGACCATCCGCGGTGACCTGGAACTGCTCACGCGCACAGCGCATCTGCTCTCCTCGGTCCGCGAGGAGTTCGTCTGCGCCGCACGGGATCTCGACACCTGGTCCCGCCCCGGCGCCCGTCAGGCCATGGCCGCCCGCGCCGCTCACACCCAGCAGGCCCATCAGGCCCATCAGGCCCAGCAGGCCCATCAGGCCCAGCAGGTCCGGAAGCTGCTCAGCCCCGCCGCGCTCGCCGACGAGTACAGCCGCGCGCACCTGCGCGAACTCGTCGACCGGGGCGCCCTGGTGCGGATCGCCTCCGCCGCGCTTCCGCACGAGACGATCGTCATCGACCGCCGGTTGGCGATCCTCGCCGGCCTGAACGGCCCCGGCGGCCGTGAGTACACCCTCACCACCGCACCCAACCTCGTCGGCGGGGTCTACGCCCTCTTCGACGCCGCCTGGGACGCGGCCACCGACCTCAAGGCCTTCCTACGCGGCGAACAGCCCCAACTGGACACCGCCAGCCGGACTGTCCTGCGCGCGCTGGGCTCGGGCGCCACCGACGAGAAGGCCGCACGCGAACTCGGCATGTCCCTACGGACGTACCGCCGCCGCGTCGCCGAACTCCTCACCACCCTCGACGCCGGCTCCCGCTTCCAGGCGGGGATCCGCGCGGGCGAACTGGGCCTGAACGGCTGAGAGGTCGTGCTCCCAGGCTCGGGACGCGTCCGCGGCGTCAGCGGGGCGTGAGTCCGTGGAGCAGGACGCGGATCAGGTCGTCGGTCATGGCGAGGACCGCCGTCTCGTCGAGCATGCCGCCCACTGTCATGGCGGCGAGGCCGTGGAGGGCGGCGCCCGTGAAGAGGGTGAGCTGTTCCGGGTCGCCCTCGATGATCTCGCCGTGGCGCTGTGCGTCCGCGATGACCCGTTCGAAGGCGCCCACCGTACGGTCCACCGCGGCGGCCATCTGCTCGGCCGCCTCGGGTTCGTGCTTGCGGGCGTACATCAGCGCCAGGAGTTCCGCGTTCTCGGTGGCGAAGGTGAGGTAGCCGCGGGCGAGGGCGGTGAGGCGGGGCTGGAGCGGGAGCGCCGGGTCGTGGGCGGCCTCCATGGCCTCGGCCATCCGGTCGTACCCGGCCAGGGCCAGCGCGTCGAGCAGGGCCTGCTTGTCCTTGAAGTGGCGGCCGGGGGCGGCATGGCTGACGCCGGTCTCACGGGCCAGTTCGCGCAGGGACAGGGAGCCGACGCCCTTCTCCCGCAGGGTGCGCTCGGCGCTCTCCAGGAGGGCGGCGCGCAGGTCGCCGTGGTGGTAGGGGCGGCTTTCGGGCATGGGGGTCATCGTATCCCGATGTTGACGCTGCCACTTTTGTTGGCGGTGACAGCATTGTGGTCAGTGACATCATTGTAGGCATTGCCATCATTGTTGGCGACGTCTACATTGGGGTCATGGCAACTGACCAGAGCAAGCGATGGAACGCGACCCGCCTCCCCGACCTCACCGGCCGCACGGCCGTGGTCACCGGCGCCAACAGCGGCATCGGCCTCACCGCGGCGGACGCCCTGACCCGAGCCGGCGCACACGTCGTGTTCGCCGTACGTGACCTGGACCGCGGCCGTACGGCGGCGGCGACCCTCACCGGCAGCACGGAGGTCCGCCGCCTCGACCTGGCCGACCTGTCCTCCGTGCGCGAATTCGCGGACGCCTGGCAGGGCCGGCCGCTGGACCTGCTGATCAACAACGCCGGCGTGATGATGCTCCCGCAGCGACGCACGCGGGACGGGTTCGAGATGCAGTTCGGCACCAACCACCTCGGTCACTTCGCGCTGACGAACCTGCTCCTGCCGTACGTCACCGACCGCGTCGTCACCGTCGCCTCCGGTGCGCATCGCTGGGGCGGCGCCACGATCCGCTTCGACGACCTGAACCTGGACACGGACTACACCCCGCGCGGCGCCTACGCCCAGTCCAAGCTGGCCAACCTGCTCTTCACCCTCGAACTCCAGCGCCGCCTCACGCAGGCCGGCTCCCGCGTCCGTGCCCTGGCCGCCCACCCCGGTTACGCGGCCACCAACCTTCAGAGCCACGCGGGGAGCCGGGCCGCCCGCGCCTTCATGAGCTTGGGCAACCGGTTCTTCGCCCAGGACGACCGGGCGGGCGCCCTCCCCACCCTGTACGCGGCGACGGCGGACCTCCCCGGCGCGAGCTATGTCGGCCCCGACGGCATCGCGGAGATGCGGGGTGGCCCGACACTGGTGGGACGTACGGCGGCGGCGAGCGACCCGGAGGTGGCGCGCCGCCTGTGGACCGTGTCGGAGGAACTGACGAAGGTCACCTTCCCGGCGGTACCGGCGGCTCTCTGACCTCGGCCGTGCGCCGGAACGTCCGCCGGTACGTGTCCGGTGGGACGCCGATCGTGCGGTTGAAGTGGCGTCGCAGGGTCGCCGCCGTGCCCATGCCGGTGGCCTCGGCGATGGCGTCGACGCTGCGGTCCGTGGTTTCGAGCAACTCCTGGGCACGGCGGATGCGTTGGGTCAGGAGCCACTGGAGGGGGCTGGTCCCGGTCGCCGTGCGGAAGTGGCGGCCGAGGTGGCGGGAACTCATCCGCGCCTGCCGGGCCAGGTCCTCCACGGTGAGTGGCCGGTCGAGCCGGTCGACGATCCAGGGCAGCAGGGCGGACAGCGGGTGGTCGTCCCGGTCGGGGACCGGCGCGGCGACGAACTGGGCCTGGCCGCCCGCCCGGTGAGGTGGCACGACGAGCCTGCGGGCCACCGAGTTGGCGATCGAGGAGCCGTGGTCGAGGCGGACCAGGTGCAGGCACAGGTCGAGCGCGGCGGCCTTGCCGGCGGAGGTGAGGACGGTCCCGTTGTCGACGTAGAGGACGTCCGGGTCCACCTCGACCGCCGGATGGCGGGCGGCGAGGACGTCGGTGTGGGCCCAGTGGGTCGTGGCCCGCCTGCCGTCCAGGAGACCGGCCGCGGCCAGCACGAACGCGCCCGTGCACAGGGACGCCACCCGGGCACCGGCCTCGTGGGCGGCCCGTACCGCGTCGGTCAGGGCGGCGGGCGGTGCCACGTCGACGTCCGCCCAGCCGGGGACGATCACGAGATCGGCGTACGGCAGCCGGTCGAGGCCCTCGTCGGGGTCGAGCCGGAACCGGCCGAACCGCACGGCGTCCGTCCCGCACACCGAGACGTCGTACCAGGGGACGGTCACGTCGACGGGTGCGAAGCCGAACACCTCGTAGGCGATGGAGACTTCGAAGTGCAGCATGCCCTCGGTCACGGCCAGCGCGACGGTGCCGCCGCCGGTCCGTGAGGCTCCCTCGATGTCCATGTCCGGAAGTGTACGGGGCATGTCGTTCCGGACACTCGTGCGCCGGCCACTTCGCGGGCGACGATGTGGACACGGAGCGCGGCGCGGGCCGATGCGAAGAAGGAACGGGGAGAGTCATGGGATCGGGTCAGACGGTGACGGTGTTCGGGGCGTACGGGCACACCGGGCGGTTCGTGGTGGCGGAGCTGCTGGACCGCGGGTTCGTCCCGGTGCTCTCCGGACGGGACGCCGGCAAGCTGCGGGAACTGGCCGCCTCGGCGCCCGCCGGACTCGACGTCCGCCCGGCCTCCGCCGAGGACTCGGCCTCCCTGGACCGCGCGCTGGCCGGTGCGTCGGCGGTCGTCAACGCCGCCGGACCGTTCGCCACCACCGCCGGGCCCGTCGTCGAGGCGGCCCTGCGCGCCGGCATCCCCTACATCGACGTGGCCGCGGAGATCGAGGCCAACGCCGACACGTTCGAACGGTACGGGGACCGCGCCCGCGCCCAGGGAGCGGTGATCCTCCCCGCGATGGCGTTCTTCGGCGGCCTCGGCGACCTGCTCGCCACCACGGCCATGGGCGACTGGACGCGGGCCGACGAGGCACGCGTCGTCTACGGCCTCAGCGGCTGGCACCCCACCCCCGGCACACGCGTCGCGGGCAAGGTCTCCAGCGAACGCCGCGAAGGCCGCCGGGTTCGCCACACGGGCGGCAGGCTGGAGTACCACCACGACGAACTGGCCCTGCTGGACTGGGAGTTCCCCGCCCCACTGGGCCGCCGGACCGTCGTCGACGAGTTCACCATGGCCGACGTCGTCACCCTCCCCAGCCACCTGGACATCCCCGAGGTGCGCACCGCGATGGCCCTGGAGGCGGCCAGGGACCTGGCGTCCCCGGACACCCCGGCGCCGACCGCCGTCGACGAGCGCGGCCGGTCCGCGCAGACCTTCGTCGTCGACGTCGTCGTCCGCTCCGGCACCGGCGAGCGGCGGGCCGTGGCACACGGCCGGGACATCTACGCCGTCACCGCCCCGCTCGTCGTCGAGGCGGTCGAGCGCATCCTCACCGGCCGCACCAGCGCCACCGGCGTCGTCTCCGCCGGCGCCCTCTTCGACGCCCCCCACCTCCTGCGCGCCCTCTCGGCGCACCTGACGGTCGAGGTGAGCGAGCGGGCCGTCTCCACCGCGAGCTAGCCCACCGGGGGCCCGACGGCAGCCGGGGGCCGCCTCGGGCCGCCACCCGTACGGCGGTACAGCGTCCCGCACCCGACACTCCCACCAGCTCCAATGGACGGGGACCGACGGGACGAGGTGGCGTGAGATGAGCGACGAGGCAGCCAAAGCGGCCGAGTGGGCGGCCACGCCCCACGACTACGCCGAGCGCATGGCCCGCGCCGCCCGCGAGGCGGTCGCGGCCGGGCTCTCCGGGGTGCTCGTCACTCCCGGCCCCGACCTGTTCTGGCTGTGCGGCTACCGCCCCACCGCGATCACCGAACGCCTCACCCTCCTCGTCCTCACCCCCGAGGCCGAGCCCCACCTCCTGGTCCCCGCCCTCGAACGCCCCGACGCCGAGGCGGCCCCCGGCGCGGGCGCGGTCCGCGTCACCGACTGGAGCGACGGCCAGGACCCGTACGCCGCGGCGGCCGGCCTGCTCCGCCCGCACGGCCGCTACGGCGTCTCCGACGCGGCGTGGGCCCTGCACCTCCTCGGCCTCCAGGAGGCCCTCCCCCTCACCGCCTACCGCGCCCTCACCACCGCCCTGCCCATGCTCCGCGCGGTCAAGGACGAGCACGAGGTGGCCCGGCTCGCGGCGGCGGGAGCGGCGGCCGACGCGACGTACGAGGACATCCTCGCCGTACGGTTCGCGGGCCGCCGGGAGACGGAGGTCGCCGCCGACCTGGCCCGGCTGCTGCGTGAACACGGCCACAGCCAGGTCGACTTCACGGTCGTCGGGTCCGGCCCCAACGGGGCGAACCCGCACCACGAGGCGGGCGACCGGGTCATCAGGGACGGCGACATGGTGGTCCTCGACTTCGGCGGCCTCAAGGACGGCTACGGCTCCGACACCACCCGCACGGTCCACGTCGGCCCGCCCACCGACGAGGAACGGCGGGTCCACGACCTCGTCCGCACCGCCCAGCAGGCCGCGTTCGAGGCGGTACGGCCCGGCGTGTCCTGCCAGGAGATCGACCGGGTGGCCCGCGCGGTCATCACCGATGCCGGGTACGGCGACCACTTCATCCACCGCACCGGCCACGGCATCGGCGTGACCACCCACGAGCCGCCGTACCTGGTCGAGGGCGAGGAACAGCCCCTCGTCCCCGGCATGTGCTTCTCCATCGAGCCGGGCGTCTACCTCCCCGGCCGCTTCGGCGTGCGCATCGAGGACATCGTCACCTGCACGGCCGAGGGCGGCCGGCGCCTGAACGGCACCCCGCACGAACTGGCGGTCGTGGCCTGACCCGCGTGGCACCGAGGGCGCGGGGCGCCGGGTCGGGCCGTCAGTACCGCACCGCCCGCGGCACCTCCGCCTTCACCTCGCCCGAGAGCTGGTGGGTGCTGCGGGCGGTCACCGTGCCCGTCTTTCCGGCCGGGACGTCGGAGACGGTGACGAGGACCGTGTCGAGCCACTCGCCGCCCGCGTCGGTGAAGTCGACCTGGACGGAGAAGGACCTCGTCGTGTCGTCGGTGTTGGTGGCGGTGACCTCGACCGTGGTGCGGTCGCCGTCCGCCTTCGGGGCGCCCGCCTTCACGTCGTCCTCGGCCTCGACGCCGCCCTTGATCCCGTCGAGCCTGCGGCCCGCCTCCGCGGTCGCCGACGCGAAGCCCTCCGTGGCCCGCGAGGCGAGGGAGGCGGCGGCGGACTCGGCCCGGCTCGCCACGCCCGAGGGGCTGTCCTCGTCGGAGCAGCCGGTGAGAACGGTGAGGCCGCCGAGCACGGTGGCGCAGGTCGCGGTCAGCACGGCTGCCCGGACCAGGGGAGTGCGGTGGGCGGGCATGGCGCCTCCGGCGTCGGATGTCGGGGACCGGGATCGCGGGGCGGGGGCCTCGGATCGGCGGGGCTTCTCTCCAGTGAAGGCCGGTCAACCGGCACACGCACGCCGGCTCACCCGCACGGCGTAATTCCCGTGGTGGTGGCCGTCACCCGGACGGATGGTCGGGGGAACGGGATCATCGGACAGAGAAGCGGAGCCCGCCATGAGTGACGCGTCGCAGCCCAGGAATCCCCACGGCTCCCCCGTCTGGGATCCGTCCCACCAGGGCACCGGCCCGTCCGGCTCGGGCAGCCGCTCACCGGGACCGCACGCCGAGGCGGCCTGGCCGCCGGCGGGGTCACCTTCGCGGGCGTACTGATGCTGGTCAACGGCGTCCTCGCCGTCCTCCAGGGCATCGCCGCGATCGCCGAGGACGACGTGTACGGCCGGATCGGCGACTACGTCTACAAGATCAACCTGACCGGCTGGGGCTGGATCCTGCTGATCGTCGGCGTCGTGTCGGCGGCGGCCGGTGGCGGCATCCTCAAGGGCGCGGCCTGGGCCCGTGTCACCGGCATCCTCCTCGCCTCCGTCAGCCTCGTCCTGCAGTTCCTGTTCCTCCCCTACGCCCCGGTCTGGTCGATCGTCCTGATCGCGATCGATGTCTTCGTGATCTGGGCGCTGGCGGTGTACCGGCCGACGGCGCGGTGACACCCGGCGGAGGATCCGGGCACCCCTTCACCCCTCGCGCGGATGTTCGACACCGTTCCTCCTCGCGGGTGATACGTACGCACGTCCTCATTTCCAGGTGCCATTCACGCTCGGCACGCATGTGCTTACGCTGTGCTGGTTGTGGGTCGGACGGCGTACGGGGGCGGCGGCATGGGATTCGGCTTCGGTCAGCGACGGGGTGGTCAACTCCCGGTGGAACTCACCGGTTTCGTCGGCAGGGTGGAGGAACTCACCCTGATCCGGGCGGGGCTGGCGCGATCGCGGCTGGTCACACTGGTGGGTCCCGGCGGAGTCGGCAAGAGCCGTACGGCGTTGCGGGCCGCGGGCTCCTCCGCGAACCGGTTCCCGGACGGGGTGCGGCTCGCCGAGCTGTCGGCGCTGCGCGACCCGGAACTCGTCCCGGCGACCCTCGCCGGAGTCCTCGAACTGCCCGAGCAGCCCGGACTGAGCACGCTGGACGCGGTCGTGGAACACCTGCGGGACCGGCGGATACTCCTGGTCCTGGACACCTGCGAGCACCTCGTCGACGCGTGCGCGATGCTCTGCGACATCCTGCTCCGCGAGGCCCCCGGCCTCAGCGTGCTGGCGACCAGCCGCCAGCCGCTGGACGTGCCGGGCGAGCACTGCGTGCCGATCGCCCCGCTCGGCCGGGAGGACGCCGCCGACCTGTTCCTGCAGCGGGCCGCGGCCGTCGCCGCCGTCACCGAGGCCGACCGTGAGCGCGTCCTCGCGCTCGTCGACCGGCTCGACGGCATCCCCCTCGCGCTGGAACTCGCCGCCGTACGCCTGCGGGCGGTGTCGCTCGCCGAGCTGCTGGCCCGCCTCGACCAGCGCTTCGAGGTCCTCACCGGAGGCCGCCGCACGTCCCTGACCCGCCACCAGACCCTGCGTACGGCTATCGACTGGTCCTACGACCTGTGCACCCCGCAGGAACGGCTGCTGTGGGCGCGGCTCGCCGTGTTCGCCGGCTCCTTCGAGCTGTCGGCGGCCGAACAGGTCTGCGGCGGCGAGGAGTTGCCGGCCGGTGAGGTGGTGGAGGCGCTGATCGGCCTGGTGGACAAGTCGGTCGTGCAGCGCATCGGCGAGGACGGCGGGCGCTACCGCCTCCTGGACACCCTCCGCGAGTATGGCGCCGGTCGGCCCGCCGGGGCGGACGGCGCCCTGGACGCCGTACGGGCACGGCACTTCGCGTACTACGAGCGGCTCGTCTCCCGCTTCTGGGACGAGTTCCTCTCCCCCGCGCAGGTCGCCCTGCACCGGGCCGTGCGCGAGGAGATCGCGGACGTGCGGGCGGCGCTGGAGTACGGCTGCCGCAGCGAGGGACGGGCCGTGGCCGCGCTGTGGCTGGCGACCCGCCTCGGCCCCTACTGGCGGGCCGCCGGCACCCTGTCGGAGGGCCGGCACTGGATCGACAAGGCGCTCGCGCTCACCCCGCAGGACTGCCCGGAACGCGCCTGGGGACTCCTGATGACAGGCATCTTCGCCGTGTGGACGGCCGACCTGGTCACCGCGCTGGAACGGTTCCCGCTCGCCTTCGAGGCCGCCCGGCGGGCCGGGGACAGCAGGGTCGAGCTGAACGCCGAGGCCTACCTGGGCGCGCTGGCGGCCTTCGGCGGCGCCGTCGAACAGGGTCTGGCGGAGGTCGAGTCGGCACGGCTGCGCCTCCTCGCGTCCGGCGACGGGCTCGGCATCGGCGTCGTCCACTACGAAGCGGCCCTGCTGCGCGCGGTGTTCGGCGACACCGACGGCGCGCTGGAACTGTGCGCGACCGGGCTGGCGTACCTGGAGGGCCGCGGGGAACGGCAGTTGTACGGCTCGACGGTCACCACCCGCGGGATCATCCTCGCCCTGACCGGTGAGCACCAGGAGAGCGAGGAGTGCCTGCGGCGCGGGCTGGAGGCGGCGGCCGAGATCGGCGAGGTGCTGGTCGTCGGGCTGGCCTGCCTCGGCCTCGCCTGGCTGGCGGCGCGGGAGGAACGTCACGTCAGGGCCTGCTGGATCCTCGGATACGCCGAGCACGCCCGCCGGCTCAGCGGTGACCCGGTCGCCCTGCTGCCCCGGCTGCTGGAGGAGCAGGAGGAGACGCGGAAGGCGGTGCGGGCCGCGCTCGGCGAGGAGAAGTTCGAGCTGTGGCGGGAGACGGGCGCTCGGATGTCGGTCCGGGAGGTGCTGCAGGCCGTCCGCGCGAACGCCGACACCCCGGTCTCCGAGGTCACGCACCCCGGCCCGCCCGCCCCGCGCACCGAGGCCCGCTCCGTCGACGCCCTCACCCGCCGCGAACGCGAGGTCGCCGCGCTCGTCGCGCAGGGCATGTCCAACCGTGAGATCGCCGAACGCCTCGTCATCTCCAAGCGCACGGTCGACGCTCACGTCGAACACATCCTCGCCAAGCTGGGCATCACCTCTCGGACGGAGATCCCGGCGGTGGCGGGGCCGTAGGGGCCCTGGGCCTGGGCTCTACCTACGTAGGGCGGGTGGCCGGTCCGGGGCCGGGTCCGCATACGGATCTTCGGCGGGGCCGTGTGCGCCGCCCGGCGCGGGCGGGCAGCCTGGTGACTGCCGCCCGGGGGATCGGGAGGTGCGGGGGGTCGGCTGGCCCGTTCCCCCACGGCTGTCATGGCGAGGCGCCCGGCACCGAACTCCCCCGGCCGGCACGGTGGGGCTGCCCCAGGTCGGCGGGGCAGCCCCCCGGCACACCCGCGCGGGGCCCGTCACCCGCCGACGTCGACCGACTTCCTCCGCAGCCACGGCAGGGGCGACACCGCGGACCCCATGTACGGCGTGATCCGTACCTCGAAGTGGAGATGCGGGCCGGTGACGTTGCCGGTCGCGCCGGAGAGGCCGAGGCGCTGTCCGGCCGCGACCCGGCCGCCCTTGCGGACGTCGATGCGGGACAGATGGGCGTACTGCGTGAAGTAGCCGTCCGGGTGGCGCACGATGACCTGGTTGCCGAAGCCGTCGCCGCAGGTCGTGGCGCGGACCGTGCCGGGTCCGACGGCGTACACGGGCGTCCCGGTGGGCACGGCGAAGTCCTGGCCGGTGTGGCGGTGGGCCCAGCGGGAGCCGCGGGCGGCGTAGCCGGCGGAGAGCCGGTAGCGGCGGGTCGGCGCAGTCCAGTCGCCGTCGCGGTCCTCGGGCGCGCGGCTGCGGGTGCGGGCGGCCGGGCAGCGGCCGGCGCGGCCGGACGGGTCCACGGCGACGGGATCTCCGGCGTCGCGGGCCACCGACCACAGCGCGTCCCACAGCCCGGCCCGGATGGCCTTGCGGCGGCGTTCGGCGGATCTCACCTCGGTGGTGCGGGCGTCGCCGGCGCGGAGCCGGTCGACGTGGGCACGGGCCTTCTCGTGGGCCCGGACCGCGCGGGTGGTCTCCTTGCGGAACGCGTCGCCGCCGGCCTCGGCGGGCACCGAGGCGAGCGCCACCAGGACGCCCGCGATCAGTACGGCCGCCAGGACGGAGGGAAGGGAGCCCGGGGGCTTCCGCGCGGGAGCGAAACACATCCGCGGGAGGCGCGCGTGGTGTTCTCGTCGCATCTCGGGATCATCGGACCGGGGGTGGCGACGGGCTGGACGGCGCGCGGACGGTTCAACCGAACGGCCCTCCGTCCGTCACGAGGACACCGTCGCCCGGTAGACGGCCGACGCCCGCGGGTTGTCGCGGCAGCGCCACACGCCGTGCGGGCAGTAGTCGGTGATGGTCTGGTACAGCGGACGCTGCCGGGCGAACCAGCCGAGCATGCCCCGCATGTACGCGGCGTTGTCGCCGTTGCGGAACAGCCCCCACTCCGGGTACGACACCGGCTTGCCGTGCTCCGCCGCGAACCGCACGTGCGCCGCGAGCCCGTACGGCTCGGTGACCTGCTCCTCGAAGGGCATCCCCTCGGGCTGGTCGTAGGCGTCCATGCCGATGATGTCGACGTGGGCGTCGCCGGGGTAGCAGTCGGTCCACGGGACGGCGTCCCGCCCCCGGCTCGGCGTGAACTCGAAGCGGAACCGCTGCCCCGGCACCGCCCGCATCGCCGCCACGATCCGCTTCCAGTACGCCTTCCAGGCACCGGGGTCGGGCCCGCAGCGGTGGGTGTAGGTGATGCCGTTCATCTCCCAGCCGACGACCAGCACACTGTCCGCCACCCCGAGCCCGACCAGCCGCCGCCCGAGCGCCGCGAAGTGAGCGTCGTACTCGCCGCGCGCCCCCTTGCGCAGCTCCTCCCGGACGACGCCGTCGGGCAGCCGCTCCTCCGTCCGCTCCAGCATCGGCACGTTCAGCACGAACATCCGGTCCGCGCGTGCGGTCCGCCACCGCGCCCAGTACTCCAGGTATCCGGGCGCCCCCTCGATGTTGTTCCACAGGTCCCCGGGCAGATACGCCCGGGGACCTGTGGAACAACATCGAGGGGGCGCCCGGATACCTGGAGTACTG
>NZ_MUBA01000229.1 GCF_002154575.1 Streptomyces bobili | reverse complement strand
GCCGGGGGCGGGGGCGGGGGCGAAGAACGACCGTGTCCCGTCGTATCCCAGGAGTCCGTCGCACGTTCCCGCACCGACGTCCCCGGCCGGACCGGCGTCCGCGTCCTCCGCCTCCTCCGCCTCGCCCTCCAGGTCTTCCGTGCCTTCCGTGTCTTCCGCCGGCCCCGATCGGGCCGGGAGCCGGGCCGGAGAGGGGCGGATCCGGCCGGGGCGTACCGGTGAGGCGGCCGAGGCGGACCCGGAGGTCCGCGACGAGGAGACGGCCGTCGCCGAGGAAGAGGGCCTCGGTGACGAGGACGGCTTCGGTGAGGAGCCGACGGCCGAGGCTCCGCGTGAGGCCGGGCTCGTCCCGTCCGCCTCGCCCCACACCGTGCGGCGGGCCGACGCCGCCGAGGAGCAGCCCGTCGGACGGATGCTGCGGATCCTGCCCCTCGGCAGCGGTCTGGTCCTCATCGGCCTGGGCCTCGGCCTCGCCTTCGTCGGCCTGCGGCTGCGCCGCGACTGACGGGGCGGCGGCGCCGGGTCAGCGCACGACCAGCAGAACCTTGCCCACGTGCCCGCTCTCCTCGACGACCCGGTGCGCCGCGCCCGCATCGCTCATCGGGAGTTCGCGGTCCACGACGGGACGGACATGACCGGCGGCGAGCAGCGGCCAGACGTGTTCGCGCACCGCCGCGACGATCGACGCCTTCTCGCCGAGGGGGCGGGCCCGCAGCGAGGTCGCGCTGATCGCGGCACGCTTGCCGAGCAGCAGGCCGATGTTCAGCTCGGCCTTGACGCCGCCCTGCATGCCGATGATCGCCAGCCGGCCGTTGACGGCGAGGCTCCGGACGTTGCGGTCCAGGTACTTGGCACCCATGTTGTCGAGGATGACGTCAGCACCCGCACCGTCGGTGGCCTGCTCGATCTCGGCGACGAAATCCTGCTCGCGGTAGTTGATCAGGATGTCCGCGCCCAGCTCGGCGCAGCGCTCCAGCTTCTCCTTGCTGCCGGCGGTGACGGCGACGGTGGCGCCGACGGCCTTGGCCAGCTGGATCGCCATGGTGCCGATGCCGCTGGAGCCGCCGTGCACGAGCAGCGTCTCGCCGGGGCGGAGGTGGGAGATCATGAAGACGTTCGACCACACCGTGCAGGCCACCTCCGGCAGCGCCGCGGCCCGTACGAGATCGACCCCCTCGGGCACGGGCAGCAGCTGTCCGGCCGGTACGGCGACGTTCTCGGCGTATCCGCCGCCCGCGAGCAGGGCGCACACCTCGTCGCCGACGGCCCAGCCGGAGACACCGGGGCCGAGCGCGGCGATCCGGCCGGAGCACTCCAGGCCGGGGTAGGGAGAGGCGCCAGGAGGCGGGTTGTAGAAGCCCTGCCGCTGGAGGACGTCCGCACGGTTGACGGCACTGGCCACCACCTCGACCAGGACCTCGCCCTCGCCAGGTACGGGATCGGGGACCTCGTCCCACACCAGCGCCTCGGGACCACCAGGTTCGGGAATCGTGATCGCATGCATGAGAGGGACGCTACCCCTCGGTCGCTGGTCGCAGCCTCCTCGGTCGTTGGACCGATCCGTGGCAAAAACCCTGTGCGCGACCGATGAATTCGCGCGACGGTAAAGGTCTCCCCATGCATCAGCCAAATGCGCGGAAGGACACCCCACCATGAGCCAGCACACCGCCGGCCTGGCGATCGAGACCGCGGGCCTGGTGAAGACGTTCGGCGAGACCCGGGCCGTGGACGGCGTCGACCTGGCCGTCCCCACCGGCACCGTCTACGGCGTCCTCGGCCCCAACGGCGCCGGCAAGACGACCACCGTGAAGATGCTCGCCACCCTGCTGCGGCCCGACGGCGGCCAGGCCCACGTCTTCGGCCACGACGTCGTCCGCGAGGCCGACGCGGTGCGCGGACTGGTCAGCCTCACCGGGCAGTACGCGTCCGTGGACGAGGACCTCACCGGCGCCGAGAACCTGGTGCTGCTGGCCCGGCTCCTCGGGCACGCCAAGAAGGCAGCGCGCGAGCGGGCCGCACAACTTCTGGAGGCCTTCGGACTCACCGACGCCGCCTCGAAGCAGGTCAAGCACTACTCGGGCGGCATGCGGCGCCGTATCGACATCGCCGCTTCCATCCTCAGCACGCCCGACCTGCTCTTCCTCGACGAGCCGACGACCGGGCTCGACCCGCGCAGCCGCAACCAGGTGTGGGACATCGTGCGGGCGGTGGTCGCGCAGGGCACCACCGTGCTGCTGACCACGCAGTACCTGGACGAGGCCGACCAGCTGGCGTCCCGCATCGCCGTCATCGACCACGGCAAGGTGATCGCCGAGGGCACGAAGGGCGAGCTGAAGGCGTCCGTTGGCGCCGGATCCGTCCATCTGCGGCTGCGGGACGCCGAGCAGCGGCCGCAGGCCGCGGAGGTGCTGAGCAGGGTGCTGGACGCACAGGTGCAGCACGACCCCGACCCGCTGGCCCTGACGGCCCGGCTGGCCCCCTCGTCCGGCGGCACGGCCGCCGAGCAGGCCGCACGGGCGCTGAGCGAGCTGGTCGGCACCGGCATCACCGTCGACAACTTCTCGCTGGGCCAGCCCAGCCTGGACGAGGTCTTCCTCGCCCTCACCGGACACGACACCCAGGCGGACGACGCCGTGAAGAACGAGGTGGCGGCATGAGCACCGCGACGACCAACGAAACCCAGGACCTGGCGCCCGTCCGCACCGACTCCCTCGCCGCGCTGCTGATCGCCAAGGAGCGCCCGCCACGGCCGAGCGCCTTGTCCGCCTCCCTCACCTTCGGCTGGCGGGCCATCCTCAAGATCAAGCACGTGCCGGAGCAGCTGTTCGACGTAACGGCTTTCCCGATCATGATGGTGCTGATGTACACGTACCTCTTCGGAGGCGCCCTGGCCGGGTCGCCGAAGGAGTACATCCAGTTCCTGCTGCCGGGCATCCTGGTGATGTCGGTCGTGATGATCACGATGTACACGGGCGTCTCGGTGAACACGGACATCGAGAAGGGCGTCTTCGACCGGTTCCGCTCACTGCCGATCTGGCGTCCGGCGACGATGGTCGGCTATCTCCTCGGTGACGCCCTGCGCTACACCATCGCGTCCGTCGTGATGCTCACCGTCGGCATGATCCTCGGCTACCGGCCGGACGGCGGGGTCCCCGGCGTCGTCGCCGGGATCGCCCTGCTGATCGTCTTCTCGTTCGCGTTCTCGTGGGTCTGGACGATGTTCGGACTGCTGCTGCGCACCGAGAAGTCGGTGATGGGCGTCAGCATGATGGTGATCTTCCCACTGACCTTCCTGTCCAACGTGTTCGTCGACCCGAAGACCATGCCAGGCTGGCTCCAGGCGTTCGTCAACAACAGCCCGGTCACCCACCTCGCGTCCGCCGTCCGCGGACTGATGGCCGGCGACTGGCCGGCCGCCGAGGTCGCCTGGTCGCTGGGGTGGTCGGGCCTCTTCGTGCTGATCTTCGGACCGGTGACGATGCGGCTGTACAACCGCAAGTAGGGGCGCACCGTGGCCCGGTCTCAGAAGCGCAGTGCCTTCGGCGGCTCCGGAGGCACGCGCACGATGGTCACCAGACGGTCGGTCAGCTCCAGCACGCCGACGGCCGGATCGTCGTAGGCCAGCACCCGGTGACCGCGGACGACGCTCACCACCAGATCGGCCATCTCGCGCGGTGTGCGTCCCGACTCGGCCTTGGTGACCGGCCGTTCGACGATGTCGAGACCGCTGCCCTGGTGCATGAGGTCCTCCATCACCCGGCCGGCCGCGGGGCTGAGCACGGACAGCCCGAGGAGCCGCCCGGCCGCTCCCGCGCTGGTGATGACCTCGTCGGCGCCGGACTGCTTCAACAGCGGCGCGTTCTCCTCCTCGCGGGCCGCGGCCACGATCTTCGCCCGCGGGTTGAGCTGGCGGGCCGTCAGCGCCACGAGGACTGCCGTGTCGTCGCGTTCCGTCGCGATGATGATCCGCCCCGCCCGCTGGACCTCCGCCCGCCGCAGCACGTCACTGCGGGTGCCGTCACCGACCACACCCTCGTAGCCCTCGGCCGTCGCCGCCTCGATCATCTTGGCCCCGGGGTCGATCACGATGACCTGTTCCTTCCGCAGCCCCGACGCGCAGGCGGTCCGGATCGCGGACCGGCCTTTCGTGCCGAAGCCGACGACGACAGTGTGGTCACGCAAGGGGACCTCCGGGTTGCTGGGCGAAAGCTCCGAACGCGACGGGTGTCGCGTCCTGACAGGTGCGACCCCGCCGTGAACCATGGTGCCCACCGATCGGATCACCACCACAGGGGGCCACGCGATGCGAGACCAAGAACGACACCCAGCCGGGCCGGGACGGCTCTCTCTCCTACGGTCTCTGTGGTACCGCTCGCGCGCCGAGGCACGGGACGACGCCGAGGCCGGCCGCTCCATCACCATGCCCCTGCAGAGCGCCCTCCCCCCGCTGCAGCAGGTGCTGCGCCGCCTCTCCCTGGGCCTGCTGGTGCTGCTGGTCACCACGCTGATCGTCTACCTCGACCGCGACGGCTACAACGACAACTCCGACGGGAGCATCGACTTCCTCGACGCCGCCTATTACGCCACCGTCACCCTCTCCACCACCGGCTACGGCGACATCACCCCGGTCAGTGACTCCGCCCGGCTCGTCAACATCCTCGTCATCACGCCGCTGCGCGTGCTCTTCCTGATCATCCTGGTCGGCACCACCCTCGAAGTCCTCACCGAGCGCACCCGTCAGCAGGTCCGCATCCATCGCTGGCGCAGCCGCACCCACCGGCATGTCGTGGTCGTCGGCTACGGCACCAAGGGCCGGCACGCGGTGGAGACGCTCGTCGGGCAGGGCGTCCCCAAGGACCAGATCGTCGTCGTGGACGTCCAGGGCAAGGCCGGGCACGCGGCCGGAGACGATGGGCTGGTGTCGGTGATCGGGGACGCCACCCGCTCCGAGACGCTCCTCAAGGCCGAGGTCGCCCACGCCTCCCGGGTGATCGTGGCCCCGCAGCGCGACGACACCGCCGCCCTGGTCACGCTCACGGCCCGCCAGTTGAACCGGCGTGCCACGATCGTCGTCGCCGCGAGGGAGGACGAGAACGTGCCGCTGCTCAAGCAGAGCGGCGCGGACACCGTGATCACCAGCTCCAGCTCCGCCGGGCGGCTGCTGGGCGTCGCCATGGTCAGCCCGACCGTGGCCAGGACCCTGGAGGACCTCATGACCCTCGGCAGTGGCCTGGACCTCGTCGAGCGTCCCGTCACCCAGGAGGAGACGGGCAGGTCGCCACGTGCCTCCACCGACCTGGTCGTGGCCGTCGTCCGCGGCAAGGACCTCCTGGACTTCGCCGACGCCCGCCTCACGGAACTGCGGGCCGGGGACCGCGTGATCGCGGTGAGCCGGGCGAAGGCCCTCGTGACCGAACCGGCGTGAGGCGAGAGCCGGTGGCCGGTGGACGGTCGCCGGTCGCCGGTCGCCCGAAGGCGGTCGGAGGGCCAGGGGCGCTGTTTCACGTGAAACGGGGTGAGCTGGCCTATCCGGGTGTTTCACGTGAAACAAGCGGATGACTCACCCCCCTCGGATGTTTCACGTGAAACAGGCAGCGATCCCAGCCGCGGCCCACGGAAGATCGAGCAGCTCCGCCTCCTGACCGGCCCGCGCACCACCGGGCGGGACGACGGCGAGGGCATCGGCCGCCGCGATCCCCCGCAGCATCGCCGGACCGTTGTAGTGCAGCGGCACAGCGTGATCGCCGCGCAGGACGACCGGGACGAGCCGGGTGTCCTGGGGGTGACCGTGCGCCGCCTCCCGCAGAGGCAGCGTGTACGGCTCCGGAGTGGGCCTGCCGGCGAGGGTGCGCAGCAGTGGCTCGGCGAGCGTGAGCAGCCCGGAGACAGCCGCGAGCGGGTTGCCCGGCAGGCCGACTAGGTGCCGGTCCTCCGTGATCCTGGCCAGCAGCATCGGATGCCCTGGACGCACCTCGACGCCGTCGACCAGAAGCTCGGCACCGAGGCGACGCAGGGTCGGGTGGACATGGTCGACGGGCCCCGCGGCCGTGCCGCCGGTGGTGACGATCAGGTCGGCCGCGGAGGTGGTGAGGGCCCGGTGCAGGGCTTCCGCGTCGTCGCCGAGCCTGCGCAGGGCCACCACCTCGGCGCCCATCGCCCGCAGCCACGGGGGCAGCATCGGGCCGAGGGCGTCACGGATGAGCCCGCCGTGCGGGCGGCCCTCGGTGAGCAATTCGTCGCCCAGGACGAGCACTTCGACGCGAGGACGGGGGACCGCGGCGAGCGTGTCGTATCCGGCAGCCGCGGCGAGCCCCAGGACCGCGGGGGTCACCACCGCTCCGGCGGGCAGCAACTGATCGCCGCTACGGCACTCCTGGCCACGCGGGCGGATGTCCTGGCCGTGCTGGAGGTCCCGGCCGGGGTGCAGCCGGCCCTTCTCGTCGGTGCGGCCGTGCTCGCTGCGCAGCACCGCGGTCGTGTCCGGGGGGATCCGGGCGCCGGTGGCGATCGGGACGGCCTCGCCGTCGACGAGGCGCGTCGGCCCGCCCTGGCCGGCCAGGACGCCCTCGTCGCGTACGGCCCAGGGGCCTGGTCCGGCGACCGCCCAGCCGTCCATCGCGGAAGTGTCGAAGGAGGGAAGGTCGGTGAGGGCGGTGAGGGGAGCTGCCAGGACGAGGCCGAGGGCGTCTTCGAGGGTGACGGAGACGGGCGTACGGCGGACGGCGAGGGAGCGAGCGGCACGAGCGGCGCGGGTGCGGGCATCGGCCCAGGGAGTCGCGGAACTCTTCCGGTGCGGAGCCCCGGGGGAGGGGGATGCTTGGGAGCCGTGCCTGTGGCCATGGCTGCGCGTGGCTTCCCGGTCGGGTGTGACGTCGGCGGCCGGGCGGGCGGGTCGGTTGCCGTCCTTCACGAGGGCGAGCACCTCCTCGACGTCGAGGTCCTCGGCGTCCTGACCGTCCCGGATACCGGGGGCGGTCATCCAGCGTCCGGACGGGTGTCGGGCGTTGCGTCGGGAGCCACGTCGGGCTGCCCGTCGGCCGGGTCGGCAGCGGGGGAGGCAGCGGCGGCGTTCCCGTCGGGCTTCTCGGCGGATTTGTCGGCGGATTTGTCGGCGGACGTGGCGGCCTCGCCGGTCTCGTCGGCCCAGCGGATCGCCAGGGCGGTGGCCTTGCGGGCCGCCTCGGCGACGGCTTCGGGGCTTCCCCCGGCCTGCCCGGCGGCATAGCCGACCAGGAAGGTGGTCAGGGGGGCCGCGGGCCTGGCCACCCCATGGGCGGCGTCGCGGGCGAGATCGAGGAGAACGCCGGTGTCGACATCGAGATCGATGCCCAGCTCGTCCTTGACTGCGGAAATCCATTCATCCAACACGTGGCCATGCTCCCTGATGCGTGCTCTGGCGGTGGCGATGTCGTCCCAGGTGTCGCAGTCGAAGGACGCGACGGGGTCGGGGACGCGGGTGAGGTCGAGCCCGGCTGTCAGCCGGCGCAGGGGCAGCCCCGCGAGGCCGCCGTGTTCCTCGCCCAGCGCCGCCAGTTCGCGGCGCAGGGCGAACGTGCGGTAGGCGGCGACGAGCGGCTGATCCCGGCCGTCGGCGTCGGTGAGCAGCGCCCCCTCGGCGTCCTGCCCTTCCAGGGCGGCCAGCAGTCGCCGGACGGTGTCGGCCGCGAGGAACGGCAGGTCGGCGGAGAGTACGACGACGGTGTCCGCGGTGGTGTGGCGCAGCCCGGCGCCGAGGGCGGCCACGGGGCCGGCTCCGGGCGGGTTCTCGCGCGCCCAGCGCACGGGCCGGGCGGTCGGCCGGGGGTCGGCGACGACGACGGTCGCGCCCGCTTCGGAGCAGGCGCCGAGCACCCGGTCGAGCAGCGCCCGTCCGCCGACCCGCACACCGGGTTTGTCGGCGCCGCCGAGCCGGCGGGCCCCGCCACCGGCGAGCACGACTGCATCGTGGGCGACGGGCCCGCCCACGTCCTGGACGGAGGGCACGACGGCGTCCTGGGCCGGGCGCTCGCCGGAGGCGGCCGCCCGCGGCTCGTTCGGAGTCACCCCCCGAGTATGCGCGGCACCCCGATCACGGGGAACGCCGGAGCAGGGAACGCCGGAGCGGGGAGCACCGGAGCAGGGAACGCCGGAGCGGGGAGCACCGGAGCAGGGAGCACCGGAGCAGGGAGCACCGGAGCGCCCGCACAGTCACGCCGTGACGGGCCGCCCCGGTGCCCACCCGGTCACAAGGTGCGCAGCAGCACCGCCGGCTGTTCCACGCAGTCCGCCACATAGCGCAGGAAGCCTCCCGCGGTCCCGCCGTCGCACACCCGGTGGTCGAAGGTGAGCGAGAGCTGCACGACCTGGCGCACGGCCAGCTGGCCCTCGTGCACCCACGGCTTGGGGATGATGCGGCCGACGCCGAGCATGGCGGCCTCGGGGTGATTGATGATCGGCGTGGAGCCGTCGACACCGAACACGCCGTAGTTGTTCAGCGTGAAGGTCCCGCCGGTCAGATCGCCCGGCGTGAGGGTCCCGGTGCGGGCCGACTCGGTGAGTCGGGCGAACTCCGCGTTGAGGCCCTCGGTGTCGCGGGCGTGCGCGTCGCGGACGACGGGCACGACGAGACCTCGCTCGGTCTGGGCCGCGAAGCCCAGGTGGACGTGGTCCAGCCGGACGATCTCCCTGGCCTCCTGGTCGACGAAGGAGTTGAGTTCCGGGAAGCGGGCCAGCGCCGCCGTGCAGATACGGGCCAGAAGCGCCAACAGGGAGATCTTCGTCCCCGCCGCGTTCATCGCCGTACGGGCACGCATCAGCTCGGTCGCGTCCGCGTCGACCCAGCAGGTCGCGTCGGGGATCTCGCGGCGGCTGCGGGACAGCTTGTCGGCGACGGCACCGCGGACGCCCTTGAGCGGGACGCGGGTGCCGGCGGAGACCGCCGCGGGGGCGGTGGTGACGGTCGGCTGTGCCGCCACGCGGGGGTGCGGCGCGGGAGCCGCGGTCGTGGTCCGGCCCTGCACGGCGGCGGCCCGCAGGGCGTACTCCACGTCGGCCCGCAGGATCAGCCCGTCCGGCCCCGAGCCCGTCAGCTCCCTCAGGTCGAGGCCGTTCTCGCGGGCCAGCCTGCGCACGAGGGGGGAGATGACCGCCAAGGGGCCGTCCGCCTGTTCGGCGGTCCGGGCCCGCCCGTCTCTCGGCTCGGCCACCGCCGGCGCCTGGGGCGCGCTGGTGGGGGCCGGCCGGTCCGGCCGTACTCTGCGGCGCCGCGCGGGTGCCTCCGAGGTTCCGTACCCCACGAGGACGTTGCCCGAGCCCTGGCTGCTCGCGGCGGCCTTGGCGCCCTGGGTGTCAGTGACCTCCACGGCCTCCATCGAGCTGCCGGAGGCCGGTGCGCCCACCGCCACCGTGATCAGCGGGGCGCCGACGGGCAGTTCCATGCCTTCCTCGCCGAAGCGTGCGGTGACCACCCCGCCGTAGGGGCAGGGCACCTCGACCATCGCCTTGGCCGTCTCCACCTCGACGACCGGTTGGTCGACGGCGACGACGTCCCCGACCTCTACCAGCCAGCGCACGATCTCCGCCTCGGTGAGCCCCTCCCCGAGGTCGGGGAGCTTGAACTCCAGCACCTGTGCCATCAGCTCTCGGCCTCCCACTGCAGACGCGCCACGGCGTCCAGGATGCGGTCGACGCCGGGCAGGTGGTGGCGCTCCAGCATCGGCGGCGGGTAGGGGATGTCGAACCCGGCGACGCGCAGCACCGGCGCCTCCAGATGGTGGAAGCAGCGCTCCGTGACGCGGGCCGCGATCTCCCCGCCCGGGCCTCCGAAGGAGCCCGATTCATGGACGACGACCGCACGTCCGGTCCGTCGCACCGAGGCGGTGACCGTCTCGTCGTCGAACGGCACCAGGGAGCGCAGGTCGACGACTTCGAGGTCCCAGCCCTCGGCGCGGGCCGCCTCGGCGGCTTCGAGGCAGACGGGCACCGACGGCCCGTACGTGATGAGTGTGGCGCTCCGGCCCGAGCGCCGCACCACCGCGCGGCCGATGGGTTCAACGGCTGCCGGCTCCTCAGGGTTCCAGGAGTCCTTCGACCAGTACAGGCGCTTGGGTTCGAGGACGACGACGGGGTCGTCGGAGGCGATGGCCGCGCGCAGCAGGCCGTAGGCGTCGGCGACCGTGGCGGGCGTGACGACGTGCAGTCCGGGAGTGGCCATGTAGTAGGCCTCGGAGGAGTCGCTGTGGTGCTCGACGCCGCCGATTCCGCCGCCGAAGGGGACGCGGATCGTGAGGGGCAGGGGCATGCGGCCGCGGGTGCGGTTGCGCATGCGGGCGACATGGCTGATGAGCTGCTCGAACGCCGGATAGGCGAAGGCGTCGAACTGCATCTCCACGACCGGCCGCAGGCCGTACATGGCCATGCCTACGGCGGTGCCGAGGATGCCGGCCTCGGCGAGCGGGGTGTCCGTGCAGCGGTCCTCGCCGAACTCCTTGGCGAGTCCGTCGGTGACCCGGAAGACGCCGCCGAGGGTGCCGACATCCTCACCGAGGACGTGCACGGACGGGTCGGCGGCCATCGCGTCACGCAGTGCGCGCGTGAGGGCCTGCGCCATGGTGGCGGGCTTGACGGCGACGGTGGTCACAGTTGCGTTCCTCCCTGCTCCGCCTCGATCTCGGCCCGCAGCAGGGCACGCTGCTCCCGCAGTTGCGGCGTGGGCTCGGCATACACATGGGCGAAGAGGTCCATGGGGTCGAGGGGTGCGTCCTGGTTCATGCGGGCGCGCAGGTCGGCCGCCATGGTCTCGGCGGCGTCCCGGGCGGCCCGCTTCATCTCCTCGTCGAGCAGTCCGCGCTCGGTCAGCGCGTGCTCCAGGAGGTCGATCGGGTCGTGTCGGCGCCAGGTCTCGACCTCGTCGTCGCCGCGGTAACGGGTCGCGTCGTCGGCGTTGGTGTGGGCCTCCACCCGGTAGGTGATCGCCTCGACGAGCGTGGGACCACCGCCCGCGCGCGCGTGCCGTACGGCGTCGGCGAGCACCTCGTGCACGGCCACCGCGTCGTTGCCGTCGACCAGCCGGCCCGGCATGCCGTACCCGACGGCCTTGTGGGCCAGGGAGGGGGCGGCGGTCTGCTTTGCGAGCGGGACGGAGATCGCGAAGCCGTTGTTCTGGACGAGGAAGACGACCGGCGCCCGCCAGACGGCGGCGAAGTTCAGCGCCTCGTGGAAGTCGCCCTCGCTGGTGCCGCCGTCGCCGACCATGGCGAGCGCCACCACGTCGTCGCCCTTGAGGCGGGCGGCGTGCGCGAGGCCCACGGCGTGCGGGAGCTGGGTGGCGAGCGGCGTGCACAGGGGGGCCACGCGGTGCTCGAAGGGGTCGTAGCCGGTGTGCCAGTCGCCGCGCAGCAGCGTGAGGGCCTCCACCGGGTCCACGCCGCGGGCGACGACCGCGAGGGTGTCGCGGTAGCTCGGGAAGAGCCAGTCGCGCTCCTCCAGGACGAGCGCGGCGGCGACCTCGCAGGCCTCCTGGCCGGTGCTGGAGGGGTAGACCGCGAGGCGCCCCTGCTTGGTCAGGGCGGTGGCCTGCGTGTTGTACCGACGGCCGCGCACCAAATCAGCGTAGAGCCGGCGCAGCAGCTCCGGATCGGCCTGTGCGGCCGCCTCGGTGCCGAGGACGCGGTAGGGCTCCGCGTCGGGCAGCAGCGGCGCGGGGTCGGCGCGGGGCTGCCAGGCGGGCGGCGGTGTGGGCCGGTATCCGCCCCGCTGCTCCATGACCGTCATGACGGCACCTCCTCGTGGGAGTGGCTACGGGAGACGGGTCGGTTGTGACCCGCCTCACCTACCGATTGTTCGGTCGTCGGCACATTTTGGCTACTGGCCCCCTCAGGCTGTGGACAAACGGTTCTCCACAGCCTGAGATGGACGCAGTACGTCCACGGCGGAGAGGCGGGGGGACATGACACCTGAACAAATGGCCGACAGCCCGGACGAGAGCCTGCCCCCGCGCGCGGAGGGCAAGGCCGCGCCGCGCGCGGGGACCACGGCGGCGTCCCGCCCGGAGGGCGGCATCCCGCCCCGCCCGCTCGATGCCATCGATCAGGACATCCTCCAGATGCTCCAGGCGGACGGCCGCGCCTCGATACGGTCGGTCGCCGAGCGGGTCCATGTGTCGCGCGCCAACGCCTACGCGCGCATCAACCGGCTCGTCGAGGACGGCGTCATCCGCGGCTTCGGCGCGCGCGTGGACCATGAGCGCGCGGGCCACGGAACCTCCGCCTACGTCACGCTGAAGATCGTCCAGAACTCCTGGCGCACGGTCCGCGAGCAGCTCAGACAGCTGCCCGGCGCCTCCCACATCGCCCTGGTGGGCGGCGACTTCGACGTCCTGCTCCTGGTACACACCCCCGACAACAGGGCACTGCGCGAGCTGGTGCTCACCCGCCTCCAGGCGATCCCCGAGGTGCTCAGCACGCGCACGCTGCTGGTGTTCGAGGAGGAGGACCTGGAGCCGCAGGGCTGACCTCAGGCCTGGCGCAGCCCGGAGAAGACCAGCCGGGCGACCGCCTCGCTCACCTCGCGCTCGCCCATGCCCCGCCCGTCGGGGCGGTACCACTCGACGATCGAGTTGATCATCCCGAAGACCAGCCTGGTCGCGAGCCGCACCTCCACATCGCCGCGTACGTCCCCGTCGGCGGCGGCGGCCTTCAGCAGCGCGGCGACCCGGTGGTCGAAGTCGCGCCGCCGTTCCAGGGCCCACCGCTCGGTGCCCGTGTTACCCCGCACCCGCAGCAGCAACATGACGTACGGCAGCTCGGAGATGAGCACCTCGACCATGCGCTGCACGACGTACTCCAGGCGCTGAACGGCGCGTCCCGCGCGCGCGGGCTCCTCGTCGAGAATCGCGAAGAGGCCGTCGAGCGCCCGGCTCACCGCCCGCCGCAGCAGCTCCTCCTTGCCGCTGACGTGGTGGTATATCGACGACTTGGAGATGCCGGCCGCCTTGGAGAGGTGCTCCATGGAGGTGCCGTCGTAGCCGCGCTCGATGAAGACCTGCACGGCGACCGACAGCAGGGTCTCCGGGGTGTACGTGTCGCGCTTGGCAGTGGTCACGGGGTGCCCTCCCGCTTGTCGGCGGAGTGCCCGTAGCGGTAGAGCGCCAGAGAGGGCGCGTAGCGGCCGGAGGGCTCGCGCAGGTGCAGCTCCTCCAGGAGGTCGTGGGCCCAGACCCGGCCGAGCCTGCGGCTCCACTCGAAGGGACCGAGCGGATAGTTGACGCCCAGGCGCATCGCGGTGTCGATGTCCTCCTCGGTGGCGACACCCTTGGCGACGGCGTCGTGCGCGAGGTCGACGATCCGGGCGACCGTACGGGCGACGATCATGCCGGGGACGTCACCGATGACGCTGACGTCCTTGCCGAGCGCCTGGAAGAGGCCGATGGCCTCGGACAGCGTCTGCTGGGGGGTGTCCTGGGAGGCGGACACGGCGATACGGGTGGCCTTGCGGTAGTCCAGGGCGAGGTCGAAGTAGACGACGTCCCGGAACTCCACGGAGGTCTGGCCGTCGGCGAGGGCGAGCTGACCGCCGCTCGGCAGGACCAGGCGCATGCCGTTGTCCTCGTCCTCCTCACGCACCGGGATGCCCGCCTCGCGGATCATCGCGAGCAACTCGGAGGCGGGCCCCAGGTCTCCCTCGGCGATGACGTACGCGGGCGGCCGGCGCTTCTCCGCGGTGTGCGGCTCGGCGCGCTCGGCGCCGTCGCGGTGGTCGAACCAGCCCTGCCCGGTCTTGCGCCCCAGGTGGCCGGACTCGACCAGGCGGCGCTGGGACAGCGAGGGTGTGAAGCGCACGTCCTGGAAGAAGGCCTGCCACACGGAGTGCGTCACGGACTCGTTGACGTCCTGCCCGATCAGATCGGTCAGTTCGAACGCGCCCATCCGGAAGCCGCCCGACTCGCGCAGGATCGCGTCGATGGTGGCCGGGTCGGCGCCCTGCGCCTCATGGACCGCGAAGGCCTCCGCGTAGAAGGGCCGGGCGATGCGGTTGACGATGAAACCGGGGGTGTCGGCGCAGGCGACGGGTGTCTTGCCCCAGAGGCGGGCGGTCTCGTACGCGCGCGTGGCCGAGGTGACGTCGGTGGCGAACCCGGAGACGACCTCGACCAGCGGCAGCAGGGGCGCCGGGTTGAAGAAGTGCAGGCCCACGAGGCGGCCCGGATTGCGCAGGGCGGCGCCGATCGCCGTGACCGACAGGGAGGAGGTGTTGGTGGCGAGCAGACAGTCCTCGCCGACCACGTCCTCCAGCGCGCGCATCAGGTCCTGCTTGACGTCCAGCCGCTCCAGGACGGCCTCGACGACCAGCGCGCAGTCCGCGAGTCCGGCGAGGGTGTCCACGGGCGCGAGGCGGGCGCGGGCGGCGTCGCGTTCGGCGGCGGTGAGACGGTCCTTCTCGACGAGCCGGTCGAGACGGGCACCGATCGCGGCGGCCGCTTCCCCGGCCCGCCCGGCTACGGCGTCGTAGAGCCGCACGGGGTGGCCCGCGGTCAGCGCGACCTGGGCGATGCCCTGGCCCATGGTGCCGGTGCCGACGACGGCCACGGGGCTGCTGAGGTCGAGTGCTGTCATGTGCGCGATCCTCCCGCACGGGGTTGTCCACAGATGCGGCGGACCCCCTTGTCCCGACCGATCGTTCGGTTACTCTAACCCTGACTGTCCGTTCCTGTCCCTGTTTCCGTCCAGGTCCGGAGCTCGACGAAGAGCTCTCCAGACGAGGAGTTGGTCCCGCATGGCCGCCGAACTCACCGCCCACGATCTGATCGCCAAGCACCGGCCCACGCTCGACCAGGCCCTGGAAGCGATCCGCACCCGCGCGTACTGGTCCCCGCACCCCGAGCACCCCAAGGCCTACGGCGCGGACGGCAGCCTTGACGCGGCGGCCGGCAAGGCGGCCTTCGACGCGGTCCTGGGCTCCCGCCTCGACCTCGGCCAGCCGGGCACCGACGGCTGGGTGGCCGGCGAGACCTCGCCGTACGGCATCGAGGTGGGCGTCGAGTATCCGCACGTGGACATCGATCAGCTGCTGCCCGCCATGAAGGCCGGTCAGCGCGCGTGGCGGGACGCGGGCGCGGAGATCCGCGCGGTGGTCTGCCTGGAGATCCTCAAGCGCATCAGCGACCGGACCCACGAATTCGCGCACGCGGTCATGCACACCTCCGGCCAGGCCTTCATGATGGCGTTCCAGGCGGGCGGCCCGCACGCGCAGGACCGCGGCCTGGAAGCGGTGGCGTACGCGTACGTGGAGCAGGTCCGCACCCCTGACACCGCGGAGTGGACCAAGCCGCAGGGCAAGCGCGACCCGATCGCCCTCACCAAGCGGTTCACGCCGGTCCCGCGCGGGATCGCCCTGGTGATCGGCTGCAACACCTTCCCGACGTGGAACGGCTATCCGGGCCTGTTCGCCTCGCTCGCCACCGGCAACGCGGTCCTGGTGAAACCCCACCCGCGCGCGGTGCTGCCGCTCGCGCTGACCGTGGCCGTCGCGCGCGAGACGCTCGCCGAGGCCGGCTTCGACCCGAACCTGGTCGCGCTCGCCGCTGAGCGGCCCGGCGAGGGCATCGCCAGGACGCTGGCCACCCGCCCCGAGATCAGGATCGTCGACTACACCGGCTCGACCGCCTTCGGTGACTGGCTGGAGGCCAACGCCCGCCAGGCGCAGGTCTACACCGAGAAGGCCGGCGTCAACACGGTGCTCGTCGAATCCACCGACGACTACAAGGGCATGCTGTCCAACCTGGCGTTCTCGCTGTCCCTGTACAGCGGCCAGATGTGCACCACCCCGCAGAACCTGCTGATCCCCCGCGACGGCATCCGTACCGACGAGGGCCCCAAGACCCACGACGAGGTCGTCGCCGACCTCGCCCGCGCGGTCGACGGCCTCCTGGGCGACGACGCGCGCGCCAACGGTCTGCTGGGCGCCCTGGTCAACCCGGACGTGCAGGCCCGCCTGGAGGCCGCCGCAGGTCTCGGCGAGGTGGCACTGGCCTCCCGCGAGGTGAGCAACCCCGAGTTCCCGGGCGCCGTCGTGCGCACACCCGTGATCGTCAAGCTCGACGGGGCGCGGAAGTACTGGGACGGGGCCGACGACGAGGCGGCCTTCATGACCGAGTGCTTCGGGCCGGTGTCCTTCGCCGTCGCGGTGGACTCGGCGGCGGACGCCGTGGAGCTGCTGCGGCGCACCATCCGCGAGAAGGGCGCGATGACGGTCGGCGCCTACACAACCGACGAAGAGGTGGAGCGGACCGTCCAGGAGGTCTGCTTCGAGGAGGCCGCCCAGCTCTCCCTGAACCTCACCGGCGGGGTGTACGTCAACCAGACGGCCGCCTTCTCCGACTTCCACGGCTCCGGCGGCAATCCGGCGGCCAACGCGGCTCTCACCGACGGCGCGTTCGTCGCCAACCGCTTCCGCGTGGTCGAGGTCCGCAGGGAGGCCTGACACCTGACGCGGGCCGGGCGGGGGCGCCTACACGCGCGTGGCGCCCCCGGTCGCGCTCCAGTGGTACAGCGTCATGGCCACACTGGTCGCGAGGTTGTAGCTGGAGACCTGGGGGCGCATCGGCAGGGCCAGCAGCTGGTCGGCCCGCGCGCGCAGCGCCCCGGACAGCCCGCTGCGCTCCGAACCGAAGGCGAGGACGGCGTCGTCCGGGAGCTTCACGCCCCGGATGTCCTCGCCCTCCGGGTCGAGGGCGAACATCGGCCCGGCCGGCAGCTCGTCGGCGGTCAGCCGCTCCACGGCCGTCGCGAAGTGCAGCCCTGCTCCGCCGCGCACCACGTTCGGGTGCCAGGGGTCGAGGGTCCCGGTGGTGACCACTCCGGTCGCCCCGAAACCGGCGGCCAGCCGGATCACGGCCCCCGCGTTGCCCAGATTGCGCGGATCGTCGAGGACCACGACCGGCGCGTTGCGGGGCGTGCGGGCCAGCGCCCGCAGATTGGCCTCCCGGGCGGGCCGAACGGCCAGGGCGGCCACGGCGGTGGGATGCGGTCGCGGCACCAGCGAGGCGTACGTCGCCTCCGGCACCTCCGTCAGAAGCGTCTCCAGCGTCGCCCGCACGTCGGGGGCGAGTTCGCCGGCGAGGGCGAGCGCCGCCCGCCGGTCGACCGCGACGGCCACCGGCACGTCGGCCCCGAAGCGCACGGCGTGCTTGACGGCGTGGAAGCCGTCGAGCAGCACCGAGGCATCGGCGAGCCGGCGCCACTGGCCGAGCGGATCGGGGTCGGTCATGCCGTGAAGCCTACGCGGCTGGGCTCGGCCTCCTCGGGCTCGTGCGCCCCCCGCTGCTGCGGTACGGCGGCACCGCGCCGCGGCAGCAACGCCTCCCACACGCGCGTGGTCCACCCGCCCAGCCATCGCAGGAACGGCGTCGGCAGGAAGACCGCGTCCGTCGCGATCATCGCCAGGGAGAAGAACGGCAGCCCGAGGATCACGGCGATCGCGGTGTGCTCGGCGATCATGGCAACGAGCAGGACGTTCTTCACCCGCCGGTTGAACAGGGTGAACGGGAAGGCCACCTGCACGATGACCGTCCCGTACGTCACCAGCATCACCATGGTGCCGCTGGCGGACAGCAGGTCGCCGAGCTCCGGCCAGGGGGAGAAGTAGTCCAGGTGCAACGGGTAGTAGACGGCAGTGCCGTCCTGCCAGCGGGAGCCCTGGATCTTGTACCAGCCGGCCGTCGCGTAGATCAGACATGCCTCGGCCATGATCACCAGCAGGGCACCGTTGTGCAGGATGTCGGTGATGACGTCCAGCAGGATCCGGGGCTGGGCAAACGCCGTGAGGCGCCCCACCGCCCACCGCACTCCCAGCGCGGCCCACACCGCCCACAGGATCACCGGCACGGTCCAGTCGCCGTCGAGGCGGCCACCCGCGGTCACCGCGACCAGCACCGCGCCGAACACGCTCCACAGGGCGGGACCCAGCCGGTCGGTGACCCGCTCCCCGCGCGCGCGTGCCTCGGCCGCGCGCCGCTCGCGCCGCGCGTCCAGCGACCAGACCCGGCCGCAGCGCATGAAGACCAGGTAGATCGACATCAGGTGCAGGACGTTGTCACCGCCGTCGCCCACGAAGACGCTGCGGTTCTGCAGCGAGAGCACGCCCACCATGAACAGCACCGACATGGTGCGGGTGCGCCAGCCCAACAGCAGCAGGAGGCTCGACAGGAGGGACAGCACGTACACGGCCTCGAACCAGAGGCGGCCGTCCGACCACATCAGGGCCGTGAAGGCGCCGTTGTCGTCGATCAGCTGCCGGGCCAGCTCCCAGCTCCACGGGCCGTCGGGGCCGTACAGCTCCGCGCGGTGGGGAAGTTCGCGCAGCAGGAACAGCAGCCAGGTCAGGCTGAAACCGATGCGGACCACGGCGCTCTGGTACGGCCCGAGCGCGGACCCGGTGACGCGCGCGATGACGGTGGACATCGACAGGGTGAACCGGTTCACCGCGCGCCTCCCTCGGTCTTACCGGCGGGCAGCGCCCACCAGGGCAACACACGGTAGACCGGCTTCGACGTGACCTTGTCGGTGCCCCACTCGGGCGCCGGCACGTTGGTGGTGCGGGAGCGGACCTGGACGCGCTCTATGACGCCGCCCCTGCCGGCCGCGTCGCCGCGCTCCAGGCGCAGTACGACGATGTTGCGCAGGTAGGTCTCGGCGAGGGGGCCGCGCGGGCCCGCCGAGCGGTCTTCGGAGTCGTGCGAGCCCACGTAGAAGTCCCAGGCGCGGCGCAGTTCGTTCTGCTGGGTGTGGCTCGGCACCAGATTGCCGTCGATGCTGCGGCCGTCCTGGGCGGACAGGTCGAACCAGCCGGTGGTGCGGGCCGCCCCGTCGGCGGTGCGGACGTCGGCGCGGACCTGGACGGCGATGTTCTGCTGGAGCGGGTTGGGCGCGAACAGCTTCCAGTTCTGCTCGAACTCGGGATAGATGTACTCGTCGATGGCCTCGCCGTGCGTCTTGGTGACCGTGTTGGACGGTGCGACGTGCAGGAACACCATGCCGACGTGCACACAGACGGCGACCGCGACGACGGCGAGCGCCAGGGCGGCGACGACCTGATAGCGCGGGGAGAGAGCGGCCACACCGCTGCGGGGATCGGGCACGGCCGGGGGTCCGTCCTGGGCCCCGGGCGCCTGCGCCGACTCCGCCGCATCCACGGACTCCACCACCGGCGTCTCCGACGTCTCCGGCCCCCGTGGCGCCTCGGCTCCCCGCGGGGGGCCGGCGCCTCCGTCGTACGCGTTCATTCCGCCCCGTTCCCCGATTCCGGTCCGTCTTGCGCCTGCTCGGCCGCGCCACGGCGACCGTTCGTACTCACCACCGCGTCACGTCGACCCGCTGCCGCGCACCCCGTGAGCGAAGCACAGGGCGGGACAGCCTTCGCACGGCTGTCGCACAGTCGTCGCACGGAACGGTACTCAGCCCTGCCCGTGCCGTGCAGCCCTCCCCCCGAGCAGACCCGGTCAAGTGAGCGCCGTGGCCCCGCCGCCGACGGGCCGCCCGAGTTTTCCACAGGGAGGCCGGGAGGTTGTCCACAGCGGTTGACACCTTACGGCGCCCGTCTCACCATGGAATCGCACGGACCGAACGATCGGTCGGGAGATGGCTCGCGTAGAGCCCGAGGTCGAGGGGAACCGCATGGCGACAGCAGCCGCGCACCGGACGGCCCGCACACCGGGGTACGGCGGCCGGGAAGCCACCGCCGGCGAGCAGGACGCCTACCAGCGTGCCTTCGACGCGGCGGTGGCCGCCGACGAACGCATCGAGCCCCGCGACTGGATGCCCGAGGCCTACCGCGCGACGCTGGTCCGCCAGATCGCGCAGCACGCCCACTCCGAGATCATCGGCATGCAGCCGGAAGCCAACTGGATCACGCGCGCGCCCTCCCTGCGCCGCAAGGCCATCCTCATGGCGAAGGTCCAGGACGAGGCGGGCCACGGCCTCTACCTCTACAGCGCGGCCGAAACGCTCGGCACCGGCCGCGAGGAACTCCTGGACAAGCTGCACACCGGCCGCCAGAAGTACTCCTCGATCTTCAACTACCCCACCCTGACCTGGGCCGACGTCGGCGCGATCGGCTGGCTGGTGGACGGCGCCGCGATCACCAACCAGGTCCCCCTGTGCCGCTGCTCCTACGGTCCGTACGCGCGCGCCATGGTCCGTGTCTGCAAGGAGGAGTCCTTTCATCAGCGCCAGGGGTACGAACTGCTGCTGGCCCTCAGCCGCGGCACCCCGGAGCAGCACGCGATGGCCCAGGACGCGGTGGACCGCTGGTGGTGGCCCTCACTGATGATGTTCGGCCCGCCCGACGACGAGTCCGCGCACTCCGCGCAGTCGATGGCCTGGAAGATCAAGCGGCACTCCAACGACGAACTCCGCCAGCGCTTCGTCGACATCTGCGTCCCGCAGGCGCAGTCCCTCGGCCTGACCCTGCCCGACCCGGACCTGAAGTGGAACGAGGAGCGGGGCCACCACGACTTCGGCCCGATCGACTGGACGGAGTTCAAGGAAGTCCTCAAGGGCAACGGTCCGTGCAACGAGCAGCGGATCACCCAGCGCACCCGGGCGCACGAAGCGGGCGCCTGGGTCCGGGAGGCCGCCGCGGCCCACGCGGCCAAGCACAGCGGTGACAGCCACGAGAACCGTGAGAGCCGCGAGACAGGAGCGAAGCAGGCATGACGAACACCGACTGGCCCCTGTGGGAGGTCTTCGTGCGCTCCCGCCGCGGCCTCTCCCACACCCACGCCGGCAGCCTGCACGCCCCGGACGCGGAGTTCGCCCTGCGCAACGCCCGCGACCTCTACACCCGGCGCGGCGAAGGCGTCTCGATCTGGGTCGTGCCCTCCGCCGCGATCACCGCCTCCTCACCGGACGAGAAGGACCCGTTCTTCGACCCGTCCGCGGACAAGCCGTACCGGCACCCCACGTTCTACGAGATCCCGGAGGGGGTGAAGCACCTGTGACCACGACCGCGCACACCGACACCGCCGCGCTCGCCCTCGGCGACGACGCCCTGGTGCTCTCCCACCGCCTGGGCGAGTGGATGGGCCACGCGCCGGTACTGGAGGAGGAGGTCGCCCTCGCCAACATCGCCCTCGACCTCCTCGGCCAGGCCCGCATCCTGCTGTCGATGGCCGGCGACGAGGACGACCTGGCCTACCTCCGCGAGGAACGGGCCTTCCGCAACCTGCAGTTGGTGGAACAGCCGAACGGCGACTTTGCCCACACCATCGCCCGCCAGCTCTACTTCTCCACCTACCAGCACCTGCTGTACGACCGGCTGGCCACCGGAGGCGGGCCCTTCGCGGGACTCGCGGCGAAGGCCGTCAAGGAGGTCGCCTACCACCGCGACCACGCCGAGCAGTGGACCCTGCGACTCGGCGACGGCACCGACCTCAGCCACGAGCGGATGCGACGGGCCTGCGAGGCCCTGTGGCGGTTCACCGGCGAGATGTTCCAGCCCCTGGAGGGCGTCGGCACCGACCTGACCGGCCTGGAGACGCCCTGGCTGGAATCGGTCGGGGCCGTGCTCGGCCGGGCCGGACTGGAGACTCCCGAGGGACCACGGACCGGGGCATGGCGTGCGGGCGCCGGACGTCAGGGCCTGCACACCGAGCCCTTCGGACGGATGCTCGCCGAGATGCAGCACCTGCACCGCAGCCACCCGGGGGCGTCATGGTGACCCTCACCCCGCTGGAGGCGGAACTCCTCGCGGTCGCCGGCTCCGTGCCCGACCCCGAGCTGCCCGTACTCACCCTCCAGGAACTGGGCGTCCTGCGCGCCGTCCATGTGCGCGACACCGACTCCGTCGAGGTCGAGCTGACCCCGACCTACACCGGCTGCCCCGCCGTGGAGGCGATGTCCACGGACATCGAGCGGGCCCTGCGCGACCACGGCGTCCGCGAGGTCACCGTGCGCACGGTGCTCATCCCTGCCTGGTCCACGGACGACATCTCCGCCGAAGGCCGCCGCAAACTGCGGGAGTTCGGCATCGCTCCGCCGCGCGCCCAGCGCACGGCCGGACCGGTCGGCATCACCCTGGGACCGACCCGCACCGCCGGGCAGGACCCCGAACCGGTCCGCTGCCCGAACTGCGGCTCGGCCGACACCGAACTGCTCAGCCGCTTCTCCTCCACCGCCTGCAAGGCCCTGCGGCGCTGCCTGGACTGCCGCGAACCCTTCGACCACTTCAAGGAGTTGTGATGGCCCGCTTCCACCCGCTCCCCGTGGCCGCGGTGGACCGGCTCACCGACGACTCCGTGGCCCTCACCTTCACGGTCCCCGCCGCGCTGCGCGAGGAATACCGGCACGCGCCGGGCCAGCACCTCGCCCTGCGGCGCAGGACCGACGGGACGGAGATCCGGCGGACGTACTCGATCTGCTCGCCCGCGCCCGATCCCGGCGGCGAAGGACCGAGCACCCTCCGGGTCGGCGTGCGGCTGGTCGAAGGCGGCGCCTTCTCGACGTACGCGCTCAAGGAGATCAACATCGGGGACGAGCTGGAGGTGATGACCCCGGCCGGCCGGTTCACCCTCGATCCCGCACCCGGGCTGTACGCGGCGATCGTCGGCGGCAGCGGAATCACCCCGG
>NZ_MUBA01000228.1 GCF_002154575.1 Streptomyces bobili | reverse complement strand
GCCGCGTCGGCGGCTCCGGCTTCGGCTCGGCCGGGGGTGCCGGCTCCTCGTCCGAGATGTTGACGGACTCGTTGCCGAACACCGGGTTGGCGACGCCGACGACGTTGACGCTGTTGCCGCTCACGTTGACCGGGAGGTCGACCGGCAGCTGGACGCCGTTGCCGGAGACGACGCCGGGCGAATCCTGGGCACCGCCGTGGGCGCTCGCGCCGCCACCGTTCTTCGCGGGGGCGGCGGCCGAGCCCTTGTTCGCGCAGGCGTTGCCCGCGGCGGGGTTGAGCGCTCCCACCACGTTCACGGTGTTGCCGCACAGGTTCACCGGGACGTTCACCGGCAACTGGACGCCGTTGCCGGAGATCAGTCCCGGGGAGCCGGCCGCGGTTCCGTCCGCCGCGGAGTCGGCGAACGCGGGCATCGCTACGGCCAGCGCGCCCGAGGCGGCGGCGACGGCGATCACACCGTTTCGGGTAACCCGTCTCATGGGTCCCTGCCTTCCAGACATGGTCGCGGGCACTCGCCCGCACCCCGTAGAACGCGGTCCGGACCATGCGGGTTATGGCCAAACGGCTATTCACCCCAATGGGCGCCACTCCCGTGGAAATGGCGGTTAAGCAGACAATCCGGCCGTCGCCCGTGTGCGGCTCGCCTCGCGCGACAGCCGTACGACGGGCCGCGCGGCGGGTCTCGCGCGGGCCGCCCGGTGTGCGGAGGCGGGTCCCGCGGCGCCCGCCTATCGTGGGCCGGGCGGCGGTCCCCGGTCCGCCGCGAGGCGTCCTGGGAGGCATTGATGCTGGCCAAGCTGTCGACGCGACCCGCACGGCGACGCGGCGCGCTCGCCGTGGCCGCCGCACTGACCCTGCTCGGCACCACACTGCCGACGACGGCCGCGAACGGCGACGGTGACCGTCCCCCGGACCTGTCCCGGTTCCACGACCAGAAGGTCACGTGGGGGAAGTGCACGGGCGACGGCATGCCCGACGATCTCCAGTGCGCCAAGGTGACCGTGCCCGTCGACTACGCGCGCCCCAAGGGCGCCACCCTCGACCTGGCGCTCGCCCGCTATCGCGCCACCGGCGACAAGCGCGGCTCCGTGCTGCTGAACTTCGGCGGCCCCGGCGGCCCCGGTGTCCCCGAACTCGCCTACGGCGGCAAGGAGTTCATGGACCTCACCGACGGCTACGACGTGGTGAGCTTCGACCCGCGGGGCGTCGGCCGGTCCTCCCCGGTCAGCTGCGGGGACGCCGAGGACGACGCGTACGCGGCCGTGGACGACGACCCGGACGACCTCGGAGACCCGCGGGAGCTGCTGGCTCAGCTGAAGAAGGCCGCCGCCGCGTGCGCCAAGCACTCCGGCCCGGTCCTGCCGCACATCGGCACGGTGGACGCGGCCAAGGACCTGGACGTGATGCGCGCGGCCCTCGGCGACAAGAAGCTCAACTACCTGGGCTTCTCGTACGGCACCCGGCTCGGCGCGGTGTACGCCGCCCAGTTCCCCGACCGGGTGGGCCGGCTGGTCCTGGACGGCGTGGACACGCTCACCGAGCCGCTCGCCGAGCAGGGCATCGCGGGCGCCTGGGGTCAGCAGGTGGCGCTGGACGACTTCGTGGACTGGTGCGTGAAGGACATCGCGTGCCCGTTCGGGCAGGACGCGCGCACGGCCCGTGAGGAGGTGCTGCGGCTGGTGGACTCCATGGACGAGGACCCGGTGCCGACGGACTTCGGTGAGCCCTTCACCGGACAGGACCTGGTGGGTGCCATCGGGCAGGGCCTGTACAGCAAGCAGTTGTGGCCGTCGCTGGAGCGGGCGCTGGCCCAGCTCGTGGAGAGCGGGGACACCAGCGGCGTGATGGCGTTCGCGACGGGCGGCCTGTCGCTGCCGGTGCGCGACCCGGGCGGCGGTGATCCGGGCGGGGGTCTGGCGGACGAGGAGGACATCCCCCTGGACAACCTGCCGGCGGCGCTGATGGCGATCAACTGCGCGGACGATCCCGACCGCCCCACCGCCGAGCGGATCACCGCCGATCTGAAAAGGCTGCGCGCCGACTACGAGGAGGCGTCGCCGGTCTTCGGGCAGTACCGACTCACCCAGGTCCTGATGTGCTACGGCCGCCCGAAGGGCACGGACTACATACGCGACAAGGTGAAGGACGTGGACACGCCCAGGATGCTGCTCGTCGGCACCCGCGGGGACCCGGCCACGCCGTACCGCTGGACGGTGGAGACGGCGGAGCGGCTCGGGCCGTCGGCCGTGGTCCTCGACAACCGCGGCGAGGGCCACACGGGGTACGGCTCGTCGAAGTGTGTGCACCGCAAGGTCGACGACTTCCTTCTCTACGGTTCCCTCCCGCCGAGCGGCAGCTCCTGCGGGGCCGACGAGGACGACTGAGTGCGCCGCGTTCTGCCGCTGCTGCTGATCGCCGTCGGAGCGGCCTGGACCACCCTCGCCGCGTGCGCCGGCTCGGCGCGGTGGTGGGGCGCGGCCGGGCCGCTGCTGGCGCTCACCGCCCTCGGTGTCCGCGATCTGGTGCAGCGCCCCGACGCGCTGCTGCGGGCGTATCCCCTGACCGGGCGGCTGCCGTTCGTGTCACGGCGCCGTGATGACGGACGGCCCGGCGCCGCAGGAGAGTTCCTGGTGTCGTCCCTCGCGCCGGCCGAACCGGCCGAGGAGCCTCCCGTGGTGCGGGTGGGCGGGCCCGACTGCCGGCTGCCGTACGACATGGCACTGCTGAACGTGTCCGCGATGAGCTTCGGCGCGCTGTCGCCCCGTGCGGTGCTCGCCCTCAACCGGGGTGCCGCGCTGGGCCGGTTCGCGCAGGACACCGGCGAGGGCGGGCTGACCGAACACCATCTGCGGGGCGGCGGTGACCTCGTCTGGGAGATCGGGACGGGCTACTTCGGCTGTCGGACCGGGGAGGGGCGCTTCGACGCGCGGGAGTTCGCGGACAAGGCGGCGCTGCCCGAGGTGCGGTGTGTGTCGCTCAAGCTGTCGCAGGGGGCCGCGCCGGGCGGCGGCGCGCTGCTGCCGGGCGTGAAGGTGAGCGCCTCGGTCGCGCGGGAACGCAAGGTGCCGGTGGGCGAGCCGGTGGTGTCGCCGCCGGGGCACCGGGAGTTCTCCACGCCACGCGAGTTGGTGCTGTTCCTGGCGTGGCTGCGGGAGCTGGCGGGCGGCAAGCCGACCGGGGTCAAGCTGTGCGTGGGTTCGCGTCGCGAGTTCCTCGCGGTGTGCCGGGCGATGGTCGCGGAGGGCGTCGCGCCGGACTTCGTGGTGGTGGACGGGTCGGAGGGCGGCTCGGGCGCGGCGCCGCCGTACGCCGGTGAGGTGGGGCTGCCGCTCACCGAGGGGCTGATCACCGTGCACAACGCGCTGGTCGGTGTCGGGCTGCGGGACCGGGTGCGTATCGGGGCGAGCGGCGGGGTGGCCACGGGCGCGGACGTCGTCCGGCGGCTCGCCCAGGGCGCCGACTACACCAACGCGGCCCGCGCGATGATGCGGGCCGTGGGCTGTGTGGGGACCGGCCGCTGCCACACGAACACCTGCCCGGTCGGTGTCGCCACGCAGGACCCGCGTCGGATGCGCGCCCTGGACGTGGACGACAAGGCCCGGCGGGTCCACGCCTACCAGCGTGAGACGGTCCGCGACGCCGTGCGGATCATGGCCTCGATGGGTGTCCGGGGGCCGGCCGGCCTGACGCCCGCCCACCTGGTGCGGCGGACGGGCCCGGGGACGGTCCGGTCCTGCGCGGAGCTGTACGAGTGGCTGGAGCCGGGGGCGCTGCTGTCCGGGCCGCCGGAGTCCTGGGCGGCGGACTGGAAGGCGGCGGACCCGGACGGCTTCAGCTAGCGGCGTGCGGCCGGTCCGCCGGGGCGGTCACGAAGGCGTCGATGGCCGCCGTCAGCTCGGCCGGCTTCTCCACGGGGAGTTCGTGGCCCGCGTCGATGATGCGGACGGTGGCGTCCGGGTAGGCCTTGGCCATCCGCAGCATCTGCTTCACCGGGAGCTGGATGTCGTGGTAGCCGTGGATCATCAGGGTCGGCGTGCGGATCTCCCCGACCCGGTCCAGGACGTCGAAGGCCCGCATGGCGCCGTACAGCGTCATGACCACCTCGCGCGGGGTGTCCGCGGAGGACTTGATGTAGGCGCGGATCTCGTCTCGCGGGTAGCCGGGGGCGAAGGCGCGCTGGATGTTCGTGGCGACGAACAGCTTGTACGGCACGAGGGTGGAGGCGGCCATCAGCAGGCCCCTCCCCCGGTTGTAGGCCATCCGGCCGATGGAGTTCACCAGCACCATGCGCTCGACGCGCTCGGGGTGGGCCAGGGTGATGGTCTGCGAGATCATCCCGCCCATCGAGTGGCCGATCAGCACGAACCGCTCGACCTCGAGGTGGTCGAGGAGGGCGAGGACGTCGTTCGCCAGTTCCTGGACCGTCTTCACGCCCGCCCCGGCGCTGTCGCCGTGCCCGCGCAGGTCGAGCCGGATCACCCGGCGCGTCTTCGAGAAGTGCGCCACCTGGTGGTCCCAGCGGTGCCGGTTCGCCGTCCAGCCGTGCACGAACACCAGAGGCACCCCGCCGCCCTCGCGCGGCCCCTCGTCGTCGTACGTCAGTCTCGCGCCGTCGACTTCGAGCTGCGGCATGGGTGCCTCCTGCGTGAACGTCCGGTTACTGACGCGTACGGTAACCGGCCGACGGGGTCGGCGTCACCGTCGTTCGCCGAGGAAATCGAGGATGTGGCCGAACACGTCGAGGGCGGCGCCCCGGCCGAGGAACGTGTCCAGGTGGCCGTAGCCCGGTATCTCGGTGTAGCGGACGTCGAGCTGGGGCTGCCGGTGGGCGAGGACCTCGTGGCAGAGCTTCTGGGAGTCGAGCCACAGGCCGTTCTCGCTGCCGGCGAGCAGCAGGACGGGTGTGTCGATGCGGCCGGCCGCGTCCAGGGCGTTCCTCGGCAGCGAACGGTAGCGGCCGTCGGTGTCGTGCCAGCGGACCACACTGCGGGCCAGTTCCATCCGGCGCAGGTGCGGCAGGATCCACAGGGGCGCCGGGCCGAGCAGTTCGGCGAGCCGGTCGTGGGTGGCCTCGGACACGTTCTCGTGCACGAAGAGTGAGGCGCCGCTCCCCCACGCCGAGTTGTGGAGCATCTGGCAGGTCGGGTCGGGGCAGTCCGCCTTGCGGGAGGCCAGGGCGAACAGGGGCGTGTACTTCGACCAGAGGCCCACCTTGCGGAAGTCGACCGGGATGTGGTCGATGCGGGACTTCAGCAGCTCCCCCGCCACCGACATGCGCAGGGAGGTGCGGCCGGCCAGCTTCGGCGTGAGGAACACGCCCTGGGAGACCACGCCGGCGAGACCGGGGACCAGTCCGGCCGTCATCGACAGGGAGAGGGTGAGGGAGCCGATGCAGTGGGCGACGACGAACAGCGGGCGGTCGCCGACGCGTTCGCGGATGTGGGAGACGGCGGCCGGGATGTCGTACAGGGCCACGTCGTCGTAGGTGTAGCGCTGTCCGGTCTCGTTGTAGGGCAGCCGGCAGCTGCCCCGCCAGTCCAGGAGCCAGGGTTCGTAGCCGTCGTCGAGGAGGGAGTCGACGAGGTTGCGGGTCTCCGGGAGCAGGAACATGTCGGCGGACGCGGTGTGGCCGTGCAGGAGGAGCACGGCGGGACGGCCGCTCTCGCCGGGGTCGACACGGGTCAGGCCGAGGCGGACGCCGTCGGCCGCGCGGAACGGGATCTCCTCCACGCGCGCCGGGTCCAGGCGGTGGCGCAGCGGGCGCAGCGCGGTGGTGGTCCTGACCCTCCGGAGCTGCCGCCGGGGCGCTGGGGTCGTCTTGAAGATCATCGGTGGCGCTCCGTGGGGTTCGGGGTGCGGCGCAGGTCGAGCAGGTCCGCGGCGGCGCGGGCGAAGGGGCCGGCGAGTCCGCGGCCCATCTCCAGGCCGAACCACGCGAGCCAGGTGAGCTTGGCGGCCCGCTTCTCCTGGCCGGTGAGGTGCGGGGCGACCTTGATGCCGTCGATCTGGTCGCGGACGTAGGAGTCGGCGGGCACGACGACCTCGCCGGTGAACGTGGCCGGTTCGCCCTCGCGGCCGAGTTCGATCGTCAGGGCGCGGGTCTGACGCCACAGGTCACGTCGGGCGCGGGCGTACTTGTGACCCTCCAGCCACCACAGCTGCCCGCCCGCGTCGCGCAACCGCAGGCGGTAGCGCAGGAGTTGGTGCTTGAGTCCGTGCTGCTGCGGGATGCCCTCCTCGGGGCGCACCCAGAGGTCGCCGTGGACGACGGTGAGCGGCTCGGCGTGGACCGCCGGGCAGGTGATCTCGCCGGAGACGTCGACCCGGCGCTCCTTGACGAGCTGGTACATGCTCGCGATGGAGAGGGTCAGCGCCATGGAGCAGGGGGTCTGGGTGGTGTCGCCGGTACGGCGGACCAGGCCCTGGGTGGTCTCCGCGAACCACAGGTAGGGCTGGTCCTCCTTGCGCGGCAGCCGGGCGAGTCCGTCACCGGCGAGCTTCTCGAACGTCTTCAGCTGGGCCTGCGCGTCGTACCGGGCGGCCGGGGTCAGCCCGAGGGCCTCCACCAGGGCGTCGGTGCGCTCGGCGCTCGCCGCCGGGCCCTTGAGCGTGGCCTCGCACAGCTTCAGCGCGGTCGGGCTCTGCAACACCCTTGCCAGGAAGGCGAGTTCGGGTACCGGCTCGGCCTCCAGGCGGGCCAGGGTGTCGGTGCGCCACTCGTCCCAGTCCTCGACCCGTACGTGCATTCCGCCGAACGCCATGTCACGGACGACGTCGTCGAGCGTGTTGGGGACGCCGGTGAGGTTGTAGTCGAAGCCCCAGGCGTCCGGCTCGCAGACGACGGCCACGGCGACGCGGCTGACCCAGTCGACGGGGGCGGCGTTGAGGTAGCGGAACGCCGGTACGGTGCGGAAGCGGCCGAACGCCGAGATCAGACCGCTGCTGAGGTCCTGCGGGTTGTAGGCGCCGGTCTTCGTGTGGCCGCCGATGCCGCCGGGACGCAGGGCGGAGACGATCAGCCCGTGGTCGCGGGCGCGGCGCAGGGCCGCCTCGGCGGCCCACTTGGACTGGTCGTAGCCCGCGACCAGGCGGTCGACGTGGGCGAACGGGTCGTCCTCGCCCATCGAGCTGATGCCGACCTCGTTGAAGACGGCGATCGAGGAGATGTGGTGCAGCGGCTTGGGCCGTCCGGTGGCGGCGAGTTCGGCGAGGGTGAGGGTGCCCAGGACGTTGCTGGCGCGCAGCGACTGGTAGCCGCGCAGGAAGTCGACGGCCGCCGCGACGCCGACCACGCTGTCCAGTTCGTGGGCGAGGGTGTGCCACAGCTCGTCGGACAGGCCGAGGCGGGGGCGGCGGATGTCGCCGGGCAGGACGGTGACACGGCGGCGGACCTCCGCGTTCCACGGCAGCCGGTAGGTGCGCAGCTGTGCGGCGAGCCGGGCGGTCGCCGCCTCCTCGTCGGCCCCGCGGACCAGGCAGTACACATGGGCGTCGCTGTGCCGGAGCAGGTCGAGCAGCATGTGGCTGCCGAGGAAGCCGGTCGCGCCGGTGAGCAGGATCCGCCGGGGCGGCAGCGGCTCGGGCGAGCGGAGGAAGGGGAGACGGTCGGCGAGCGCGAGGTCGGCCAGGATCTGGTCGAGATCCTCGCGGCGGGCGGTGCCGTGCGGGTCGTCCGCGAGGTCGGGGAGCGGGAGGGTGGTGACGGCGGCGGGCCGCTCGGGCCCTGTCTC
>NZ_MUBA01000227.1 GCF_002154575.1 Streptomyces bobili | reverse complement strand
GGCGGCGAGCGCGGTGACGGCCAGTCTCACCAATGGGGCATGCAGCGGCACGGACGGTCCCTCCCGAATCAGGGTGCACAGACGGATCACAGCTTGGTTCGAACACCATTGCGCAGCAAGGAAAATGATGATGAATCAGATATTTGGCCGATCGGCCCGACGCGTGGCCGGTGAGCGTCCTTCTCGCGGACGGCGGACAATGGGCGCATGAGCATCGTCAAGATCAATGTGCTGACCGTTCCCGAGGAGCAGCGCGAGACGCTGGAGAAGCGGTTCGCCGCGCGGGTGGGTGCCGTCGAGAACTCGGACGGGTTCGAGTGGTTCGAACTGCTGCGCCCGGTGGAGGGCACCGACACGTACCTCGTCTACACGCGCTGGCGCAGCGAGGAGGACTTCCAGAACTGGATGTCCGGGCAGGGACAGGCCGCCCACCGCGGCGGGGGCGGCGGCGCCACCGAGGGCGGCGAACGGCCGAAACCGGCCGCTTCGGGCGCGACGCTGTGGTCCTTCGAGGTGGTCCAGCAGGCCGCCCCCGGGCGGAGCGGACCCGCCACCGAGTAGGCTCCTCACTCATGGCGCACGCTGATGACCTGCTCGCCGACATCGCCGCAAGGGTCGAGTCTGAGCACAACAGTCGGATGTCCCTCACCGTGGTGATCCCCGGAGCCGTGATCACAGGCCGGCTGGCACCGGAGACGCTGTGGAAGCAGCGGGTGGCGGAGGTACTCGAAGCCTCCGATCAACTCGCGGTGTTCTCCACGGTGTTCACCCGGCCGGACGGCACCGGCAAGCCCCCCGAGCCACGGGCGGACCGGCCCACCCACCTGCACTTCCACGTCGCACGGATCCTTCAGGGCAACTTCGGCATCCCCGACACCGGTGGCATGTACCGGGTCGCCCTGGAGGACGTGAGCGCGTGGACGATCGGGGACATCGGGTATTCGGATCACTGAGGCCGACGCGGTGACCCGCCGGCTGCGGGCAGCCCTGTCCTAGTCCTCTAGCCGTCCTCCGGGTCGTCCTCCCGGATCGCCGCCACCGCCTCCCGTACGTCGTCGTCCGGATCGTCCGCGAGGGTGTCCAGGAGGCCGGCGACGCCCGGTGTACGCCAGCCCGCGACCGCCCACACCAGCGCCTCCCGTACGGAGGGGTCGGGGTGGGCGGCCAGCGGGACCAGCCGGGGCAGCGGGCCCCGGCGGCGCGTCCCGAACCAGTGCAGGGTCTCGCGCAGGGCGGCCGGGTCGCCGGGGTCCCCGGCCTCCGTGATCCTGGCGAGCAGCGTCCGCACCGGGGGCGGCGGCCCGTCCAGGGGGTGCGGCAGCCGCTCGCGCAGGCGCCGGGCGCCGTATCCGCCGCGTATCCGGCAGCCGTGACAGGTGCAGGGGCGGGTGCCGTGCGCGTCGGGGAGGTACCGCCAGCCCGCCACCTGGGGTGCCCTGCGGATCCGGTGCACCTCGCGCGGGCGGATCGCGCGCGGCACGAAGACCTCCCAGCCGCGCGGGTCGTCGAGCACCGCGATCCGCCGTACGGCCTCCGCGGCGGCGACGCTCTCCTGCCTGCCCCGCCGCCGGTCCGGATACCGCCCGACCAGGACCTCCTGGGTGTCGTCCAGCCGGACGTGCACGGCGACGAGCCCGCCCCGGCTGCCGAAGCGGGCGAGTTCCCGCAGCCACTGATGGGTGAGCGTGTGCGACGCGAGCACCGGGAAGCAGAACACGCCGCGGGCGCCGCCCTGCCCCTCGCTCGCCGCGCGGATTCCGGAGCGGCGGATGCGGGGGGCGTGGGCGGCGGAGGTCAGGTGCACGAACATGGCCATGGACGGGGATCGTAGGCGGGTGGCCTTCACCCCGCGTCCACCGGTCGGCCGTTACGCCCCGTCGGTCACCGTCAGGCTCCCGGTCAGCGTGATGCCCGCCCCGGTGCCGTCCTCCGGGGCCGCGGTCAGTTCCCAGGTGTACGTCCCCGCCGGGACCCAGGTGCCGTCGGCGAGGGTGCCGTCCCAGGCGGCCGTGAGCGCGGCGCCGGCCGCTCTCGCGTCGAGGGTGCGCAGGATCTTCGTCTTGCGCCTGATCACCAGCTGGGCGCCGGTCGCCGGCTTGGACAGCTGCCAGACGGGCGTCCAGGTGGTGCCGGCGGTCCGGGTGTACGTCGCGGGAGCCTGGGCGGCGCTCACGATGAGCGGCTGGGCGGGGACGCCGCTCGGTACGACGTGGGCGGTGCCGTTGGTCTCCAGCCAGGCGACGCCGCCGCCGAACTTGTCGACGTCGTAGTTCTTCCAGCCCGGCACCGAGGGAAGGGCGGTGAGAGTGCGGGGCGCGCCCGCGGTACCGGTGTGGAAGTCGGTGAGCCGGAGCAGCCCCGCGTCGGTGTCGTGGTTGACGACGAAGCCGTCGCCGAGCCTGCCGCGTGCGGGCAGAGTGACATCGGCGCCGGTTTCGAGGTCGTACACGCCGAACGGGGTGGCGGGGTCGCCGCCGACGATGTCCTGGCCGAGGCAGTCCCAGTAGACCCAGCGGCCCACGGTCTGGACGTCGCGGATCTGGCAGGAGGCGCCGACGGTGTACGAAGTGACCTGGCCGGTCGCCAGGTCGCGGGCCTCGATACGGCCGCCGGTGCCGTCGGTGGTCCACAGGGTGGAGCCCCACAGCGACGCGGCGGGGGTGGAGAGCCGCTGGACGACGGCCGGGCCGCCGGGTGCCTCGAAGTCGACGACGACCCGTTCGTCGCCGCCGCCGTACACCGCGTACCGTCCGGCGGCGTCGCGCAGGCCGCGGCCCGAGGTCGGCGGGACGGCGCGATCTCGGTGCGGGTGCCGTCCGCGGCGGCGCGCACGATCAGGTCGCGCTGGGTGGCGTCGTCGTGGCGGACGTGCACGACGGAGCCGTCCCCGGCGGCGAGCGGCTGGCCGTAACTGTCGCCCAGGGGTGCGGTGGTGACCTCCGAGCGCGGCCCCGCGGCGGGCGCCGCGCCGAGGGTCACCTTGCGGGTCTGATAGGCGGGACGCGGGGCGCTGTCCTCCTCCTTGGTGACCAACTGGCCGCCGCCCAGGGCGATTCCGCGCAGTACGGCGGGCCGTTCGGGCACCTCGGACAGGGTGCGCAGGGTCGGCGCGCCGTCAGCGCCGGTCTCCACGCGCCGTACGGCCCAGTCACCCGCGTCCGCGCCGCCGACCGTGACGGCTCCGCCGCCGGGGATCTGGGACAGGTCGGGCTGGGCGGCGGCGAGCAGGGTGACCGGTGAACCGCCGCTGATGGGCGTGGCCTTGAGGGGGCCGCCGGCGCGCAGCGGCGGGTTCTGCTCGGTGGCCGCGGCGGGCCGGTACGAGGTCAGCAGCCAGTCCCCGGCGAGGCCGACGACGGGGATGTCCGCGCCGGAGGACGGGACGGCGACGGAGGTCTGCGCGCCGGTCAGGTCGTCGCGGCGGACGACGCGGGCGGTGGACATGCCCTGCTGGTACCAGGCGATGTGGGTGGGCGAGACGGCGGCCTGGATGTTCCACGACGCGTCGACGGCGACACCGGAGGCGACGGGCGTGAGGGTGCCGGTGGTCAGGTCGAGGACGCCGATCGTGTGACCGCGCGTGAAGCGCACGACGGCCACCGTGCCGTCCCCGGCCACGACCGGGTACTGGTCGAGGCGCAGCCCCTCGGGCGGATCCACGACGGTGTCGGTGGTGACGCCGTCCCGGACGCGGAGGATGTGCAGCTTGTCGATCTGCCAGACGTCGTTGTACGAGGTGCTCAGCACCGTCGTGCCGAACGAGCCGACGGTCGACTGCCCTTCGGGCACGGTCAGTTGCGTGGACGCGCCGGTCGCCGGGTCGCGCAGCTCGACGACCCCGCTCACGCCGACCGGCACGGGCAGGACGTCCGTGCCCGCGCCGTAGGAGCCCTGCTGGCCGGGGACCCTGCCGGTGAAGTCGTCGACCGTGCGCTCGGTGCCGTCGTAGCCGTGCCACTGGTACGTCGCGGCGGAGCCGTCGGTCGTCTCGCGGCGGTGGAGGTAACCGGTGTCCCCGGCGGCGTAGAGGGTGTCCTGGACGGGGACGTACCTGGCCGGGGCGGGCAGCGTGAGGGCGGTCGGGTCGGCCGCGTCGGCCGTGCCCTCGGCG
>NZ_MUBA01000226.1 GCF_002154575.1 Streptomyces bobili | reverse complement strand
ACGTCCCACTCCAGGCCCTTGGACCTGTGCGCGGTGAGGACCTTGACGGTGTTCTCCCCGCCGGGCAGGGCGTTGTCCAGCCCCTTCTCGTACTGGGCGGCGGTGCGCAGGAAGCCGAGGAAGGCGAGCAGACTCGCCTCGCTCTCCGCGGCGGCGAAGGAGGCGGCGATGTCGAGGAAGTTCGACAGGGTCTCGCGGCGGCGGGCAGCCAGGGCGTGCGGGGACGCCGACAGTTCGACCTCAAGGCCGGTGACGGCGAGGACGCGGTGCAGGACGTCCATCAGCGGGTCGGACAGGGAGCGGCGCAGGTCGCGCAGTTCCGCCGCGAGCCGGGCGAAGCGCACGCGCGCGTCCGGGGAGAAGGGCAGCCCGTCGTCTCCGGTTCCCTCCAGGGGCGATTCGAGGAAGGTGTCGAGCGCGTCGGCGAGCGAGATCACCTCGGAGGGGTCCACGCCCTCGACCGCCGCGGCGAGCCGCCGGTCCGGGTCGTCGCCGTCGCCCCCGCGCGCGTGGGACACGAGCAGCCGCGCGCGTCGCCCCAGGAGGGCGAGGTCGCGGGGTCCGATGCGCCAGCGCGGGCCGGTGAGGAGGCGGACCAGGGAGGCGTTGGCGCCGGGGTCCTGGAGAACCTGACAGACGGCGACGAGGTCGGCGACCTCGGGCAGGTGCAGCAGGCCGGAGAGGCCCACCACCTCGACGGGTACGTCGCGGGCGACCAGAGCGCCCTGGATCTCGGCGAAGTCGGTGGCCGTGCGGCACAGCACGGCGATCTCGCCGGGTGCCTTGCCGGTGTTCACCAGGTGGGCGACGGAGTCGGCGATCCAGTCGATCTCCTCCGCGTGGGTGGTCAGGAGCGCGCAGCGGACCATGCCGTCGCGCTCGGCGCCGGGGGCGGGGCGCAGTGCCTCCACGCCCGCGTGCATCGCGCGCAGCGGTTCGGCCAGGCCGTTGGCCAGGTCGAGAAGCCGGCCGCCGCTGCGGCGGTTCTCGCTGAGCGCCTGGCGGGTCGCGGGGTGGCCGTCGGCGTGGGCGAAGTGCTCGGGGAAGTCGTCGAGGTTGGCGACGGAGGCGCCGCGCCAGCCGTAGATCGCCTGGCAGGGGTCGCCGACGGCGGTGACGGGGTGGCCGGTTCCGCCGCCGAAGAGGCCGGCCAGGAGGGTGCGCTGGGCCACGGAGGTGTCCTGGTACTCGTCCAGAAGCACCACGCGGAACTCGTCGCGCAGGAGGCGGCCCACTTCGGGGATCCGGGCGAGCTGGGCGGAGAGGGCGATCTGGTCGCCGAAGTCGAGCAGGTCGCGCTCGCGCTTGACGGCCCGGTAGCGCAGCACCAGCTCGGCGAGTTCGCGCCGGGCTGCGGCCGTCTCGGGCACCTTGCGCAGATCGGCGTTGCTGAGTTTGGCGCCCTCCAGGGTGTGCAGCAGCTCGGCGTCCCACGCGCGCAGGTCCTCGGGGCGCACCAGGTGTTCGGCCAGCTCGGAGTCGAGGGCGAGCAGGTCGCTGACCAGGTCGGCGAAGGACCGGGTGAGTGCCGGATAGGGGCCGGGAGCCTCCCTGAGGACGCGCGCGGCGAGCTGGTAGCGGGTGGCGTCGGCGAGCAGCCGGGACGTCGGCTCCAGGCCGATGCGCAGGCCGTGGTCGGTCAGCAGGCGGCCCGCGAAGGAGTGGTACGTGGAGATCACCGGCTCGCCCGGCGGATTGTCCGGGTCGATGACGTCGGGGTCGGTGACGCCGGCCCTGATCAGGGCCTTGCGGACGCGCTCGGCGAGTTCGCCGGCGGCCTTGTTGGTGAAGGTGAGGCCGAGGACCTGCTCGGGGGCGACCTGGCCGGTGCCGACCAGCCACAGCACGCGCGCGGCCATCACCGTGGTCTTGCCCGAGCCGGCTCCGGCCACGATCACCTGCGGGGCCGGCGGCGCGGTGATGCAGGCCGTCTGCTCCGGGGTGAACGGGATCCCGAGGAGCTCCTTGAGCTGCTCGGGATCGGTGATGCGGGCGGGCATGGGGAGAGGCTAGCGGCGGGCACTGACAGTCGATGACAAAACGCCTGCCGCCGGGCAGAAAGCACAGGTCAGCCGGTGTGGTGCGGTCCGTCACACAAGCTGCTCTAGCAATCGCCCACCGAATCGCCCGCGCCGTACGCCGCACCAGCCCGCTCACGCCATACACAGCACCGGTCCACTCACGCCTGCCCCGCACCACCCGCCCACGCCCCTCGGTGCACCGGCGGGCTCACTCCACGACCTGGCGCCCCTCGGGCCGGGCGCTGCAGGAGGCGCGGAAGGCGCAGTGCGTGCAGTGCTGGCCGGCGCTGGGCGTGAACCGTTCGTCGAGGACCTTGCCGGCGGCGGTGGCGAGCAGGTCGCCGACCCACTCGCCGTCCAGCGGCTCCTGCGCCTGGACCTTGGGCAGGCTCTCACCGCCGTCCCTCTTGGCGGCACCCTGGCGCAACTGGACGAGTTCGGCGCCGCCCGGCTCGGGGCGGGCACCGTCGAAGACCTCGTCGACCGCGCCCTCGCTGACGGCGAGCTGGTAGACAGCGAGCTGTGGGTGGTGTTCCACCTCGCGCGCGGTGGGCGCGGCTTTGCCGGTCTTGAAATCGACGACGTAGGCACGGCCGTCACCGTCGGCCTCGACGCGGTCCATCTGGCCCCGGATGCGGACCTCGTACTCGCCCGCTTCCAGGGTGACGTCGAAGTCGTGCTCGCTGGCGACGGGCGTACGGCCGGTGCGGTCCATGACGTGCCACTTCAGGAACCGTTCGAGCGCCACGCGCGCGTGCTCCTTCTCCTGCGCCGACTTCCAGGGCGCGTCGAAGGCGAGCGCGTTCCACACGGAGTCGAGGCGCTCCATGAGGACGGCGAGGTCGGCCGGGGTGTGTCCGGAGGCGACCTCGTCGGCGAGGACGTGCACCACGTTGCCGAAGCCCTGGGCGACCGTGGCCGGGGCGTCGGCCTTCACCTCTCGCCCCAGGAACCACTGGAGGGCGCAGGTGTTGGCCAGCTGGTCGAGGGCGCTGCCGGAGAGCACGACGGGCCGGTCGCGGTCGCGCAGCGGCACCTTGCTCTCGGTCGGCTCGAACATGCCCCACCAGCGGTACGGGTGCGCCGTCGGCACCAGGGGACGGCCGTCCTCGTCGGCCAGGGCGGCCAGGCGGGCGAGGCGGTGCGCAGCGGCTTGCCTGAGCGGTTCCGAGACACGGGGGTCGACCGTCGTGGCGCGCAGTTCGGCCACCAGTGCGGCGACAGAGAGGGGGCGGCGCGGGCGGCCCGTGACGTCCTTGGGCTCGACGCCGAGTTCGGTGAGGAAGCGGGAGGGCTGGTCGCCGTCGTCCGCGGGCGCCTTGACCGCCGTGACGACGAGCCGGTCCCGCGCGCGCGTGGCGGCCACGTAGAACAGGCGGCGTTCCTCCGCGAGGAGGGCGCCCGGTGTGAGCGGTTCGGCGAGCCCGTCGCGGCCGATGCGGTCGGCCTCCAGCAGGGAGCCGCGGCGGCGCAGGTCGGGCCACAGACCCTCCTGCACACCCGCGACGACGACCAGGCTCCACTCGAGCCCCTTGGCTCGGTGCGCGGTCATCAGGCGTACGGCGTCGGGGCGCGCGGCACGCCGGGTGAGGGTGTCGGCGGCGATGTCCTCGGCCTCGACCTCGGCCAGGAAGTTCAGCGCGCCCCGCCCGCCGGTGCGCTCCTCCGCGCGCGCGGCGGTGGCGAACAGCGCGCATACGGCGTCCAGGTCGCGGTCGGCGTTACGACCGGCCGCGCCGCCACGGCGGGCGGACCGTTCCAGGCGCGTGGGCCAGGGCGTACCCGCCCACAGCTCCCAGAGGGCCTCCTCGGTCGTGCCGCCGCCCGCGAGACGCTCTCGGGCCTTCCTCAGCAGCGCGCCCAGGCGCTGGGCACCGCGCGCGTACACCGGGTCGTGCACGGCCAGGCGCTCCGGCTGGGCGAGGGCCCGCGCGAGGAGTTCGTCGGACGGCGGCGGCAGGGGGTTGCCCGCGGCCCGCTCGTCGTCGCGGAGGGCACGCCCGAGGCGGCGCAGATCGGCGGCGTCCATGCTCGCGAGGGGCGAGGCGAGCAGGGTGAGGGCGGTCTCGGTGTCGATCCAGGAAGCCTCCGCCGGTTCGACGTCGACCGGCCCGCTCCCACCACCCTCCGGGCCGTCGCCCTCGGCAGGCCGTGCCGCGGCTGAGGCCGTCTCGGCCGTGGCCACCGCGCGCAGTGCCGTCAGCAAGGGCGCCACCGCCGGTTCGTGGCGCAGGGGAAGGTCGTCGCCGTCGATGTCGAGGGGGACGCCGGCGGCGGTGAGAGTGCGGCGGACCGTGGGGATCGTGCGGGAGCCGGCGCGCACCAGGACGGCCATCTCGCCCCAGGGCACGCCGTCCTCCAGGTGCGCCCGGCGCAGGATGTCGGCGATGTTGTCCAGCTCGGTTCCGGACGTCGGGTAGGTGTAGACCTCGACCTGGCCCCCTTCGCGCGCGGCGGCGAGATCGCGGTGGGCGCGGACCTTCTCGGCCGGGAGGCGGGTCAGGGGCATGCGCTGGGTCACGAGCCGGGTGGCGGCCAGCACCGTGGCGCCGGAGCGGCGGGAGGTGCGCAGGACCTCTACCGGGGCCGGCCGTCCGTCGCGGCGCGGGAAGGTCTCCGGGAACTCCAGGATGCCGTTCACGTCGGCGCCCCGGAAGGCGTAGATCGACTGGTCCGGGTCGCCGAAGGCGACCAGGGTGCGGCCGCCGCCGGCGAGGGCGCGCAACAGCCGGACCTGGGCGGGATCGGTGTCCTGGTACTCGTCGACGTAGACGGCGTCGTACTGCGCGGCGAGCCGCTGGGCGATCTCGGGGCGGTGGGCGAGCAGGACGGCGCGGTGGACGAGTTCCGCGTAGTCGATCACTCCGTGCAGGTCGAGGACGTCGAGGTACTCGGCGAGGAAGGAGGCCGCGGCCCGCCAGTCGGGGCGGCCGATGCGGCCGGCGAAGGCGTCCAGGGCGTCGGGACCGAGACCCAGCTCGCGGCTGCGGGCGAGCACCGCGCGGACCTCGTCGGCGAAGCCGCGCGTGGTGAGGCAGGCGCGCAGGTCGTCCGGCCAGCGCACGTGCGCGAGGCCGTGCCGCTGGAGTTCGACCTGGCCGGCGAGCAGCTCGCGGACGGCCACGTCCTGTTCGGGACCAGAGAGCAGCCGCAGCGGTTCGGCGAACAGACCGCTGTCCTGTTCGCCGCGGACCAGGGCGTAGCAGTACGAGTGGAACGTGGTGGCGCGCGGCGCGCGGGCGGCGCCCATGCGCAGTGCCATACGGTCGCGCAGCTCGACGGCCGCCTTGCGGCTGAACGTCAGTACGAGGATGCGCGCGGGGTCGCCGCCGCTCGCCACACGGGCCGCGACCGACTCGACGAGTGTGGTGGTCTTCCCGGTGCCCGGCCCCGCCAGGACGAGCAGCGGGCCGGTGGTGTGGTCAACCACGGAGCGCTGTGCGGCGTCCAGACGAGGGGGATCCACCCGCACCGGGCGGGTACGCACCAGCCGGTACGCGCCACGGCTCCCCTGCCGCCCCTGGGGGTGCGGCAGGCGCCTGGTGGAGAAAGAGGAGCTCACGTGGTTCGCCGGTCCTGGTGGGTGTACAGATCGTCACGTCCGGCGCTGTGCGCCGTCCGGAGGGGGCCGTGGTGGGAGGGGTGCCGCCCTGGGCGGGCGGTGGTCGCGGGATGAGGGCGCCGCGTGCGGCCGACGCTACGCCGCCGAGCAGCCCGCGAGGACGGCTTCCGCTTCTTCCCTCAGGGCCCGGGTGGCCCGCAGGCCACGCAGGTCCCTCGGCCCTCGAACGTACGCCATGTCACGGACGTGCCCCGTTTCCCCCGTACGGGCCACAGGGTCCCCCTGGGCGGGGTCGATGGCGGAAGCTGTCAGATGTGACCCTGCGCACGCTCACCGCCGTCCCACCTCGCCCGTCTCATGTCCAGGCGCGGCAGGTGCCCCTCGGCGGCCCGGCTCGCCGCTTTCAGCGGCGTGCCCTCGGCGCGGTAGTGGTCGAGGGCCCGAAGTTCGTGGCCCGGCAGCAGCACTCCGTCGGCGCGCACGACACGCCACCAGGGGACGGCTCCGCCATAGAGGGCCATCACCCGGCCGACCTGGCGCGGCCCGCCCGTCTCGAGCCACTCGGCCACGTCGCCGTAGGTCATGACGCGTCCGGGCGGGATCAATTCCGCGACATCGAGGACGCGCTCGGCGTACTCCGGCAACGCGTCACCGGTGAGGTCCGGCGGCGCGTCGCCGGTCTGCTCCGGGCGGGCGGCTTCCGGAAGGCTCTGCTCGCTCATCCGACCCATCCTGCACCACCGCACCGACAACGCGACGGGCCCGCGGCAGTGTGTGACCCTCGCCCCAGGGAGACGCTTCGGGCAGACTGTGCGACCCGCGTTTGCACCCTGATGACCCTGTGTGTCGGTGCGGCATGCCACCATCGTGCGGGCGGTGACCGGTGATACGAGATCAAGAAGAGACGATGAAGCAGCAGGGTGTGCATCCCGATGACGCGGAGGGCACCTCTGACGCTGCGTCGCGCCCGGACACCGCCGGCCCGGCGGAACAGGACGAGGACCTGGTCGAGGTGACGCACATCGACGAGGTCGAGGGCGACGAACCGCTGCTTCCCGCGCGCGTGCACCGCCCCTCCGACCTCATGCGGCTGCTGATCGGTGTGCTGGCCGTCGTCGTCCTGCTGGGCATCGCCGCCTTTGCGCACGGAACGACCTCGGGCCTGGAACAGGACATCAACAAGGGCACCGGCCAGGCACCCGATCTGCTCATCAAGATCGCTGGGCTGGCGTCCAGCATCGCGATCCTGCTGGTACCGGTCGCGTTCGCCATCGAGCGGCTCATCAAACGGGACGGGCTGCGGATCGCCGACGGTGTGCTCGCGGCGGTCCTCGCCCACGGAGTGACGCTCGCCACCGACCTGTGGGTCGCCAAGGCCGCCCCGGACTCGATCCAGGAGGCGCTCACCCAGCCCTCCCCCGGTGACATCCACGCTCTCACCGACCCCGTGCACGGCTATCTGGCGCCCGTCATCGCCTATATGACGGCCGTCGGCATGTCGCGCCGACCGCGGTGGCGCGCGGTGCTGTGGATCGTGCTGATGCTCGACGCGTTCTCGATGCTCGTCACCGGCTACACGACCCCGTTCTCGATCATCCTGACGGTTCTGATCGGCTGGACCATCGCCTACGGCACGCTGTACGCGGTCGGCTCGCCCAATGTCCGGCCCACGGGACGGACGCTGATGGCGGGCCTGCGGCACGTCGGCTTCCACCCGGTGAGCGCCGCGCGCGAGGAGGTCTCGGAGACCCCGGAGACCGGCGACCGCGGCCGGCGCTACTTCGTCACCCTGGAGAACGGCCCACCGCTGGACGTCACGGTGGTCGACCGCGAGCAGCAGGCGCAGGGCTTCTTCTACCGCGCGTGGCGCAATCTGACCCTGCGCGGGTTCGCCACCCGCAGCAGCCTCCAGTCGCTGCGCCAGGCGCTGGAGCAGGAGGCACTGCTGGCCTACGCGGCGATCGCGGCAGGGGCCAACGCGCCGAAGCTGATCGCGACCTCGGAGCTGGGCCCCGACGCTGTCATGCTCGTCTACGAACACACCGGCGGCCGCACCCTCGACTCGCTGGCCGACGAGGAGATCACCGACGAGCTGCTGCACGACACCTGGCAGCAGGTGCGCGCCCTCCAGTCCCGCCGTATCGCGCATCGCAGACTGGTCGGCGACGCCATTCTGGTGGATCGTTCCGGCACGGTGATCCTCACCGACATGCGGGTCGGCGAGATCGCGGCCGGTGACCTGCTGCTGCGCATGGACACCTCGCAACTGCTCGTGACGCTCGGCCTGCGGGTGGGCGCCGAACGCGCGGTCGCGTCCGCGGTGAGCGTGCTCGGTCCCGACGCCGTCGCCGACTGTCTGCCGATGCTCCAGCCCATCGCGCTGAGCCGCTCCACGCGCGCGACACTGCGCAGACTGGCCCGTGAGCGGGCGCAGCGGGAGCGTGACGCCGTCCTGGAGGCCTCCCGGCAGGCCAAGCAGGCCCGTCACGCGGCGGCCGGGCACGAGAGCGGTCCCCCCCTCGACAAGGCCGAGAAGAAGGCCGTGCGCGCGGAGACACGGGCCGAGAAGCGAGCCATCGACGACGCGCTGGACGAGGCCCGCGAGGAGGACCTGCTCACGCAGATCCGCCACGAGGTGCTGCTGATCCGGCCTCAGGCGCCGGTGGAGCCGGCCCGCCTGGAACGGGTGCGGCCGCGCACACTGATCAGCTTCATCGCCGGCGCGATCGGCGCGTACTTCCTCCTGACCCAGCTCACGCACATCGAGTTCGGTCCGCTCATCGCCAACGCCGAGTGGGGCTGGGTCGCCGCGGCCGTGCTGTTCTCGGCGCTGAGCTATGTGGCGGCGGCGATGAGCCTGTTGGGTTTCGTGCCGGAGCGGGTGCCCTTCGTCCGGACGGTGGCCGCGCAGGTCGCCGGGTCGTTCGTGAAGATCGTCGCGCCCGCCGCGGTCGGCGGGGTCGCCCTCAACACGCGGTTCCTCCAGCGCGCGGGGGTGCGGCCGGGGCTCGCGGTGGCGAGCGTCGGCGCCTCTCAGCTGTTCGGGCTGGGCTGCCACATCCTGATGCTGCTGTCGTTCGGCTATCTGACCGGCACCGAGAAGACACCGTCGCTGTCGCCGTCCCGGACCGTCATCGCGGGACTGCTGACCGTGGCGGTCCTGGTGCTCGTGGTGACCTCGGTGCCGTTCCTGCGGAAATTCGTCGTCACGCGCGTGAGGTCGCTGTTCGCGGGGGTCGTACCGCGCATGCTGGACGTGCTCCAGCGGCCTCAGAAGCTGGTCACCGGCATCGGTGGCATGCTGCTGCTGACGGCCTGCTTCGTGATGTGCCTGGACGCGTCGATCCGCGCGTTCGGCGACGAGACGACCTCGATCAGCCTCGCCAGCGTCGCCGTCGTCTTCCTCGCCGGCAACGCGCTCGGTTCCGCCGCCCCGACGCCGGGCGGTGTCGGGGCCGTGGAGGCGACCCTGACGGTCGGTCTGATCGCCGTCGGCCTCCCCAAGGAGGTCGCCGCCCCAGCGGTGCTGCTGTACCGGCTGCTGACGCTGTGGCTGCCGGTGCTGCCTGGCTGGCTGGCCTTCACCCACCTCACCCGCAAGGGCGCCCTCTAGGGCGTGTCACCTCACCCGCAAGGGCGCCCCTCCAAGCCCCGGCGTCGCGGCAACGGGCGTACCTCGTACGGCCCGTGCCCCGCGCGCGGGGCA
>NZ_MUBA01000225.1 GCF_002154575.1 Streptomyces bobili | reverse complement strand
TCCTCCTGCCGCCCCTCGCATCGGGCGTGAACGGCGTGTGACGGGCCGGGACCGGTCTTGGGCGCGGCGGCGGGGAGGGGGAGGATGAGGGGAACCACCAGCAGTGACAGCGGGAGGAACCAGAGTGAGCGCGACGGACGACACGGCCAGGGGCGTCACCGGCGAGGACGAGGTCGTGGACCTCTGCCGCGAGCTGATCCGGTTCGACACCAGCAACTACGGCGACCACTCGGGTCCGGGCGAGCGCAAGGCGGCCGAGTACGTCGCCGAGAAGCTCGCCGAGGTCGGGCTCGAACCGAAGATCTACGAGTCACACCCGGGCCGCGCCTCCACCGTGGCCCGTATCGAGGGCACGGACCCGTCCCGGCCGGCGCTGCTCATCCACGGCCACCTCGACGTCGTCCCGGCCAACGCGGCCGACTGGACCTACGACCCCTTCTCGGGCGAGGTCGCCGACGGCTGCGTATGGGGCCGGGGAGCGGTCGACATGAAGGACATGGACGCGATGACCCTGGCGGTCGTCCGCGACCGGCTGCGCTCCGGGCGCAGGCCGCCGCGCGACATCGTCCTGGCCTTCCTCGCCGACGAGGAGGCCGGCGGCACCTACGGAGCCCGTCACCTGGTCGACCGCCACCCCGACCTCTTCGACGGCGTCACCGAGGCGATCAGCGAGGTCGGCGGATTCTCCTTCACGGTGAGCGAGGAACGGCGGCTCTACCTGATCCAGACGGCCGAGAAGGGCATGCACTGGATGAAGCTGACCGTGGCCGGCACCGCCGGGCACGGCTCGATGATCCACCGGGACAACGCGATCACGGAACTGTCCGAGGCCGTGGCCCGGCTGGGCCGCCACACCTTCCCGGTGCGGGTCACCAAGACCACCCGGGCCTTCCTCGACGAACTGGGCGACGCGCTCGGCACCCAGCTGGACGCCGAGGACATGGAGGCGACCCTGGCCCGGCTCGGCGGCATCGCCAAGCTGATCGGCGCGACCCTGAGCAACACCGCCAACCCGACCCAGCTCGGCGCCGGCTACAAGGTCAACGTCATTCCGGGTGAGGCCACCGCCCACGTCGACGGGCGCTTCCTGCCCGGACACGAGGAGGAGTTCCTCACCGATCTCGACCGGATCCTCGGCCCGAAGGTGCGCCGCGAGGACGTCCACTCCGACAAGGCCCTGGAGACCTCCTTCGACGGACCGCTGGTGGAGGCCATGCAGTCCGCGCTGCTCGCCGAGGACCCCACCGCCAAGGCGATCCCGTACATGCTCTCCGGCGGGACCGACGCCAAGTCCTTCGACGACCTCGGCATCCGCGGCTTCGGCTTCGCCCCGCTGAAGCTTCCGCCGGAGCTGGACTTCGCCGGCATGTTCCACGGCGTCGACGAGCGGGTGCCGGTGGACGGCCTCCAGTTCGGCGTCCGCGTGCTCGACCGCTTCATCGACGCCTCCTGAGCGAAGTCGGCACCGGTGCCGGCACGGGTACCTGGGCGCGCCTTTTATTCGGCAGCCTGTGCGGGAGCGACTGAAAAGAGTGAATGCGACGATAAGCACGTAGCCCCATTACTTCCTCGTCGTTACTGCTGATGCGATCCGTTGCTTGGGATCGCATTGCCAACAAGGAGGAATAATGATCAAGAAGATCGTCGCTGCTGCGGCTGCCACCGGTGGTCTGGTTCTCGCGGGTGCGGGCATGGCCGTCGCCGATTCGGGCGCCCAGGGTGCCGCGGTGCACTCCCCGGGTGTCGTTTCCGGCAACGTGATCCAGGTGCCCGTTCACGTCCCCGTGAACGTCTGCGGCAACACGATCTCGGTGATCGGGCTGCTGAACCCCGCCTTCGGCAACGTCTGCATCAACAAGTGACGTCGACCCGCTGAGGGGTCGTCCACACCGTCGGCCCCGGAGCGCACTCCATGCGCTCCGGGGCCGACCGGTCTTTTCTCATGTTCCTCCGCGCGATAGCCGATGGAGTGAGAAAGGAACCGAAGAAGCCGTAGAACCCGGAAGGCCTCGCGCAGCTGGAAGGATGCGAGCAATTCGGGACGATATCGAAAGCAGGGATTCAGGAATGCGACAGGTCACCCGCAAAGGCCTTATGACCGTGGCGGCGGCGACGGGGGTGATCGCCGCCGCCGGAGGATACGCACACGCCGACTCCGGTGCGACCGGCTCCGCGTCCAACTCGCCCGGCGTCCTGTCCGGCAACAACGTCCAGGCGCCGGTGAACGTGCCGGTCAACGTCTGCGGCAACACCGTCGACGTGGTCGGCGTCCTCAACCCGTCGGTCGGCAACTCCTGTGCCAACCGGAGCACGGGCCACAGTGGCGGCAAGAGCGGCGGCGGCAGCCACACCGGGAACGGCGGCAGCCACGCCGGCTCCGGCTCGCAGGGCGGCTCCGGCGCGCACAGCGGCTCCGGCGGCGCGCAGGCGGGCGGCCACACGGCCGGTTCGCCCGGCGTCGGCTCCGGCAACAACGTCCAGGCGCCGATCGACGTGCCGGTCAACGTCTGCGGCAACAGCATCGACGTCGTCGGGATCCTCAACCCGGCCATGGGCAACGACTGCGCCAACGACAGCGGCCCCGGCCGCGAGTACGGCACGCCTCCCAGCGGCGAGGAGGAGACGCCCGGCCGCCAGGGCCCCGGCAAGCCGGCCGGCCCCGGAAAGTCCAGCCACTCCGAGGCCGAGGGCACGCCCGCCCAGCCCGGTCACGTGAGCCCGGCCGGAGCCTCCTCCGTCCACTCCCCGCAGCTCGCGCAGACCGGTAACGGACTGCCGCTGGGCCTCGCCCTCCCGGCCGGCGCGGGCGCGCTGCTCGCGGGCGCGGTCCTCTACCGCAAGGCACGCGCCTCGGTCTGACACGTCCCCGGCACCGCATGACGGAGCGGGCCCCGCCTCGGCGGGGCCCGCTCCGTTTCCGTCATGTTCAGCTCACCACGTGGCGCGTACCTGACGGATGATCCGCCGACGCAGCCGCACTCGGCGGCTGCCGTCCCGCAGCAGGCTCAGACGGTCCAACTCCCAGTGTCCGTACTCCGCATGGTCGGTCAGCAGACGTGTCGCGTCCTTGCGGGAGACACCGCGCGGAACGTACACGTCGACAAATTCGTATTCCGGCATCGCATCTATTGTGCGGGCTGGGGCCCGGTACGGATAGCGTCTGCTCTATGTCTGATGCTGCGCAGCCCACCGCTGCCGAGGTACGCGCCGCCGCCGAGGCGGTCAAGACCGCGCTCGACCGCCACCTGGCGGCGGTCGAACGCAGGACGGGTGAGGACGACCCGGCCGTCTACGAGGCGTTCAACGAGCTGGCCGCGGCCGCGGAGTCGTACGACGAACTGCTCTACGACCGCTATGACGAGGTCACCCCCTTCGAGATCCCCGGCGCCGACGACTCGCTGCCGCCCTACGCAGGCCCCGAGGAGCCCAACGCCCTGAGCGTGCTGATCCGCCGCGACTACGCCGTGGTGGAACCGCAGCGGCTGTTGGCGCAGGCCCAGCGGGTCGAGGCGGCGGAGTTCGAGGACGGCGCGGACGCGGAGGCCTCCGGGACCGTGCACGGCGCGCTGGGCCTGCTCTTCGGCGAGTTCGAGCCCGACGAGATCGCCTCCCGGCACAAGGAGTTCGGCCTGGAGGAGGGCGACTCCACCCTGTGGGTGGTGGCGGCCGACGAACCGGCCGAGCCGGGCGAATGGCTGGATACCCCCTTCGAGCAGCCGGACCCGCAGCAGGTCGTGTGCCGCTTCGACGTCAGCTCCGTCTTCGACGACGACCTCGATCAGGACGAGGACGACGAGGACGAGGACGCCGAGGGCGAACCGACGGAGGACGAGGAGGACGAGGGAGCAGGTTCGCAGCGGTCGGACGCCGACCGCGTGGACCGCTAGCGCGCAGCCGTGCCGGGCGCCCGGCGACGGCGGTGGACGTGCACGGACGGCGGCGGTCACGGCAGGGGAGCGATTCCCCGCCGTGACCGCCGCCGTCCACGTACTCCGGGCGGTCAGCCCGCCGCCGGCACCTGCGTGCGCAGCAGCACCGGCAACCGGGTCGTCCGGGGCTTCGCCGTGACCTCGGCGACCGCCGCGGCCAGCGCCTGCTCGACGCCGTGGACCACGGACAGGTGGCGCTCCGCCCGGCTGAAGGCCGTGTACACCCACGGACGGCTGAGGACCTGCGCGGCATCGCCGGGCAGCACCACGACCGCGGCCGGCCACCGGCTCCCCACCGCCTGGTGCGCCGTGAGTGCCCACCCGTGCCGGACGGACTGCTCCACCCGCTCCTTCGGTACGACCACCGCGGCGCCGGCGCAGGACAGGTGCAGTCCCTCCGCGTCGGCCGTCACCACCTGGCCCTGCACCGTGCGGCCCGGGGCGGGGGAGTAGGCGATCCGGTCGCCGGGGTCGAAGCCGCCGAAGCGGCCGGGGCCGGGGTTGAGGCGCTCCTTGAGGGCGGCGTTCAGCGCGCGGGTACCGGCCGCGCCGCCGTGGCCCGGGGTGACGACGACCGTCTGCTCGGCGGGGATCCCGAAGGCCCGTGGCACGGAGTCGGCGACGAGCTGCACCGTCCGGTGCACGGCCTCGCCGGCGTCCCGGACGGGCACGATCACGATCTCCTTGCCGGGTGCCTCGACCTGGTTCAGCTCGCCGATGCCCACACCGGACACCAGCTCGCCGAGCGGTCCCGGATCGGGGGTGCGGGAAGCCACGTGGGGGCAGACACGGGCGGCCAGCAGATCGGCGAAGACCCGGCCGGGACCGGCCGACCAGAGCATCGCCGGATCGCCGCCGAGCACCAGCCGGGCGCCGTCCGGCAGCGACTCCACGAGCATCGCGGCGGTCTCCACGTCCAGCTGCGGTGCGTCCAGCACGATCAGCAGGTCGAGGGCGAAGGCGCCCTCGGCGTCCCGGCCGGGGCCCTCGGCGCCGGACAGCAGGCCGGGGACGGTGACGAGGAAGCCGTCCCCGTCGTCGGCGTTCAGGTGGGCCGCGAGCCGCCGCCGTCCGTCCGGCGTGTGACAGGCGGCGACCGCGCGCAGCCCGAGGGACCGGGCGGCGGTCAGCAGGGCGGCCGGTTCGGCGCGGGCGGCCTCGCCACCGGTGTGCAGGACCAGGCCGTGCCCGGCGACCGCGCGGATCAGCTCGGCGGTGCCGCCGGACGCGGAGGCGGCGGCCGACTCCCACGCCGTCGAAGCCTCCTTGGCGACCGAGTTGACCACCCGGGCCAGAGCGTCGGCGAGGCTCTCCTCCGCGAGCGCGTACCGTTCGAGGCCCACCAGGACCCGGACCGGGCCGCTCTCCTCGTCGTCGTTCTCGTCGCCTTCCTCGGACTCCTCGCGCTCAGCCGTCCTGACCGGGGCGGCCCCGGGCTCGTCGACGGCGTCCTGGAAGGCGAGGGCCTCGCCCTCGGCGAGGGTGCTCTGCACGGCCGCGTCCGCGTCCGGGACGCCCTGCCTGCCGAGCGCGGCCGTCAGGGCCGGCAGTTCCAGGGCGGTGTGCCCGGCCAGGGCCGCCTGCTCCAGCAGCCAGACGGTGACCGCCCGGCCCCGCCGCTCGTCGTCCGGGGCGCACTCCGCGCCCAGCAGCGCCCGCGCGAAGCCGTCGGCCTGCTCGGGCCGCACACCCGGGACGCGCAGCAACTGCCAGGGGTCCTCGCCCAGCTCCTGCGCGGCGCCCTCGCCGAGAGCCGCGGCGACCTGCGGCGCCAGCGTCTGGGGGGCACCGCCACCGGTCAGCACCCGCCGCACCGCTTCGACGGTGTCCGGTGCCGGTGCCGTGGCGGCGGGCTCAGCGGCCACCGGCTGCGGGCGCCGCACGGGCTCCGCCGCGGGGCGGCGCGGGGCGGGTTCCGGATCGGCGAACACGGTGGCGGCGGGCTTCTCCCCACCCTCCACGGCCCGGACGGCCGCGAGGAGGTCGGCGGCCTTGCCGCTGAGCTTGGTACCGGCGGGGATGGGGCCCTGCTTCTCGGCCTTGCGCCGCTCGATCCGCTCACGCTCCAGCTTCTGCGCGGCGAGTTCCGCCTCGGCCTCGGAGAGCTTCCGGGCGGCCTCGTCGGCCCCGGACTCCGGGTCCGTGGCGTCGGCGGCCGGGGACTCCGGCGCGCCCTCACCGGCCGCGGCCTCGGACGCCGGCCCCCCGTCCGTGGCGGCCGTGGGGTCGGTCTCCACGGAGCCCTCGGCGGGCGGGGCGTCGTCCGGGGTGCCCGGCCCGGTGTTCTCCGTGGTGCTGGGGGGCTCCGGCTCCGTGCTCACAGCGTGCTCCAGTCGTGATCGGGATAGCGGTGCACGGGCGCCGACACGTCGTCGAGCGCCCGGCAGATCTCGTCAGGAAGACTAAGGGCCTCCACTGACAATGCGGCCGTGAGCTGCTGCGCGTTGCGCGCGCCGACGATCGGGGCCGTCACTCCGGGCCGGTCGCGGACCCACGCCAGCGCGATCTGGAGCGGGGTCACCGCGAGCCCGTCCGCCGCGGTCGCCACGGCGTCCACGATGCGGCTCGCGGTGTCGTCGAGGTAGGGCTCGACGAACGGTGCGAAGTGGTCCGAGGCGGCGCGCGAGTCCGGCGGCCGGGCGTCGCCCCGGTACTTGCCGGTGAGGACGCCCCGGCCGAGCGGGGAGGAGGGCAGCAGGCCGATGCCCAGGTCGAGCGCGGCCGGCAGCACCTCGCGCTCCACCCCGCGCTGGAGCAGGGAGTACTCCATCTGGGTGCCGGCGAGCCGGGTGCGGGTGCCGGGGGCGGCGAGCTGCCAGGTGGCGGCCTTGGCGAGCTGCCAGCCGCAGAAGTTGGCGATTCCCGCATAGCGGGCGCGCCCGCTGGCGACCGCGATGTCGAGGGCCTGGAGGGTCTCCTCCAGTGGCGTGTCCGGATCGAAGGCGTGTACGTGCCACACGTCGACGTGGTCCGTGCCGAGCCGGCCGAGCGAGGCGTCCAGGGCCCCCAGGAGGTGACCGCGCGAGCCGTCGAAGCGGCGGTCCGGGTCGGGCACGCTGCCGGCCTTGGTCGAGATGATCAGGTCCCGGCGCGGAACGAGGCCTTCCATGAGCCGCCCCAGCAGATATTCGGCCTCCCCGTCGCCGTACACGTCCGCCGTGTCGACGAGGGTGCCGCCCGCCTCCCAGAACGTCTTCAAGAGGTCCGCGGCATCATGCTCGTCGGTGTCGCGGCCCCAGGTCAGGGTGCCGAGCCCGATGCGGGACACGCGCAGGCCGGTGCGGCCGAGATGCCTCTGCTCCATGGGTGCCGAGATTACTGGCCAGAACTGGGCCGTGGGTTGCCTGTGGACAACCGAATTCCGGGCAGGCCGCGAGTGGTTCGGGCAGGCCGGGGGCCCTGCGGGCGGGCGCGACCCTCGCCACACCGCCCTCCCCCGGGGGCCGGGCCCGCGCTACTGTCTCCGGAACAGCGTCGTTACTGATCAGTAAGGGGATCGGCCATGCAGCTCGGGATCAACCTCGGCTACTGGGGTGCCGGAATGGACGGGGACAACCTGGCCGTGGCGCAGGAGGCCGACCGGCTCGGGTACGCGGTCTGCTGGGCCGCGGAGGCCTACGGTTCGGACGCCGCCACCGTGCTCACCTGGGTCGCGGCCCAGACCGAGCGGATCGACGTCGGCTCGGCCATCTTCCAGATCCCGGCCCGCCAGCCGGCGATGACCGCGATGACCGCCGCCACCCTCGACTCGCTGTCGGGCGGCCGCTTCCGCCTCGGCCTCGGCGTCTCCGGCCCGCAGGTCTCCGAGGGCTGGTACGGCGTCAAGTTCGACAAGCCGCTGTCCCGCACCCGCGAGTACGTCGAGATCGTCCGCAAGGCGATGACGCGCGAGCGGTTGTCGTACGAGGGTGAGCACTGGACGCTGCCGCTGCCGGGCGGTCCCGGCAAGCCGATCAAGCTGACCGTGCACCCGGAGCGCGAGCACATCCCGCTCTACATCGCGGCGATCGGCCCGAAGAACCTGGAGCAGACCGGCGAGATCGCCGACGGCGCCCTGCTGATCTTCCCGTCCGCCGACCACCTCGAGGACACCGCGATCAAGCACCTGCGCGCGGGGCGCGAGAAGGCCGGCAGGACGCTGGACGGTTTCGACATCTGCCCGACGCTGCCGCTGGCCGTCGGCGCCGACAGCGACGTCGAGCAGCTCGCCGACACGTTCCGCCCGTACACCGCGCTGTACGTCGGCGGAATGGGCAGCCGCAAGCAGAACTTCTACAACCAGCTCACCCGGCGCATGGGGTATGAGCAGGCCGCCGACGAGATCCAGGACAAGTACCTCGCCGGTGACAAGCAGGGCGCCGCGGCCGCCGTGCCGCACGAGCTGATCGACCGGACCACGCTGCTGGGGTCCAAGGAGCGGATCGCCGACCGGATGAAGGCCTATGCGGCGGCCGGCGTCACCACCCTGACCCTCGCCCCCGCGGGCTTCACGCTCGACGAGCGGCTCGCCTCGCTGCGGGCGGGTGCGGAAGCCCTGGAGCTGGCCGGACTGGCGTAGGGCCGCCCGCGGCGGCGGAGGAAGTTTCAGCGGCCGTGGTGGGGGCTCGGGGGTCTTCCCCGCCACGGCCGTCACGGGGAACAACGCGCCGGGAAGCGTGCGGTTACGCCGCCGGCGCGAGCTTCTCGGGTCATCCGTTCGGCGTAGTTGTCCGACATAGCTGTTGCCGTGCCTCTCGTCCCGCATTTGACTCGTTCTTTGCGGAACCTGCGGATTTCCCCAGGGATGCAGAGAGGTGCCTCACGATGCTTTCGGCCAAGAGCCTGTTCCAGGAGATCCTGGACGACGACGAGTCCTTCCGGCTGTTCTGTTCCATCGCCGCGAGCGGGGAGTCGCAGGGCGGCTGGGAGAACGCCCGGATCGCCGCGCTCGTCCCGCCGGACCAGCGCGACCTCGCCCCCAAGATCACCCGGCACGGCGCCGACGAGGACAAACACGGGCGGATCTTCAACGCCCTGCTGAAGAAGCGCGGCCTCCAGCCCGTCCCCGTCCCGCCCGACACCGACTACACGATGCTCCTGGAGCGAGGCGGTATCGGCCTCGCCCACGACCGGCTCAGGGCCGACCGGCCGCTGACCGTGCCGGACATCGTCACCTACCTCGCCCACAGCCGGGTCACCGAACAGCGCGCCTCCGAACAGATGGACCTGCTGCGCAAGCACTTCGCCGACCATCCCGACCTGGGCCGCGCGGTGAAGATGATCTCCCAGGACGAGGACAACCATCTCGCCTACTGCCACGAGGAGTTGCTGCGCTTCGCGCGCGCGGGCCACGGCCGCGTCATCCAGCGGACCCTGCGCGAGGCCGCGTTCGCCGAGATCCGCGTCTACCGCGACGTGAGCCTCGCCGTGATGTCCCACATGGGCCGCATCCTGGGCTGGTCCCGGCCCAAGGCGGCCCTCCTCGCCGCCGGCATCCACGCCGTGTACGCGTGGGAGCGGCTGGCGGGCTGGCGCCGCATGGTCACCCTGACGATGCCCGAACGCCGGGACGCTCTGGGCGGTTCCGCCCCCACGGCCCCCGAGTTCGCCTGAACGACGGGCCCGGCCCGCGGCCCCCTACAGCCACCCCCGCCGCTTGAACGTCCGGTACAGGCCCGCCTCCAGGACGGCCATGACCGCGATCACCGCCGGATACCCCCATGTCCAGCGCAGTTCCGGCATGTGCTCGAAGTTCATGCCGTAGATCCCCGCGATCATCGTGGGGACCGCGGCCATGGCCGCCCACGCGGAGATCTTCCGCATGTCGTCGTTCTGCCGGACGCTCATCTGCGCCAGATGGGCCGACAGGATGTCCGAGACGAGCCGGTCCAGGCCCTCCACCGACTCGTTCACGCGCGCCAGATGGTCGCCGACGTCACGGAAGAAGGGCCGCGCCTCGTCGTTCACGAACGGCAGGCCCGGCCCGGCCACGCCGGGGCCCGCCAGCCGGGACACCGGAGGGGCCAGCGGGACGGTCGCCCGGCGGAACTCCAGGATCTGCCGCTTGAACATGTAGATCCGGGACGCCGTGTTCCGCGAACCGCCGCCGTCCGGCGAGAACACCTCCGTCTCCAGCTCCTCCAGGTCGGTCTGCAGCTCCGCCGCCACATCCAGATAGTGATCGACGGTCGCGTCGGCGATCGCGTACACCACCGCGGTGGGTCCCTTCGCCAGCATCTCCGGCTCCTGCTCCAGCCGCCGCCGTACGGCCGCCAGCGGCGAGCCCTCGCCGTGCCGCACGGTCAGCACGAAGGAGTCGCCGAGGAAGACCATGACCTCGCCGGAGGACACCGCGTCGCTCTCCGGCTCGTACACGACCGGTTTCAGCACCAGGAACAGCGAGTCGTCGTACACCTCCAGCTTGGGCCGCTGGTGGGCCTTCAGGGAGTCCTCCACCGCCAGCGGGTGCAGGGCGAACTCCCGCGTGACGTGGGCGAACTCCTTCTCGGAGGGCTCGTGCAGCCCGATCCAGACGAAGCCGCCCCCGGCACGCACGTCGTCCAGCGCGTCGGAGAAGTCCTGCGGACCCTCCGTCCGGCGCCCGTCGCGATAGATGGCGCAGTCGACGATCACGTAGCGCATTCTCCCTTCCGCCGTTCCCCGTGGCCCCAGGAGTACCCCTACCCTGGTCGGCATGCCCACGCTGATCCTGGTCCGGCACGGACGGTCCACCGCCAACACCTCCGGAGTGCTCGCCGGCTGGACACCCGGCGTCGCCCTCGACGAGCGCGGCGCCGCGCAGGCCGCCGCGCTGCCCGCACGGCTGGAGGGCGTACCGATCACCGAGGTCGTCGCCAGCCCGCTGCAGCGCTGCCAGGAGACCGTCCGGCCGCTCCTGGCCGCCCGCCCGGACCTGCCCGTCCACTCCGACGAGCGGATCGGGGAGGCCCACTACGGCGACTGGTCAGGGCGCAAGCTCGCCGAGCTGACCGACGACCCGCTGATGGAGGTCGTCCAGTCGCACCCCTCCGCCGCCGCCTTCCCCGGCGGCGAGTCCATGCGGGCCATGCAGACCCGCGCCGCCGAGGCGGTGCGCGAGTGGAACGCGCGCGTGGAGCGCGACCACGGCCCCGACGCCGCCTACCTCATGTGCTCCCACGGCGACATCATCAAGTCGCTCGTGGCGGACGCGCTCGGGCTGCATCTCGACCTCTTCCAGCGCATCTCCGTCGAACCCTGTTCGGTCACGGTGATCCGCTACACCCGCCTGCGGCCCTTCCTCGTCCGCCTCGGCGACACCGGAGACTTCGCCTCCCTCATGCCGCGCGAGGCGCCGCCGGAGCGGGACGCCACGGTCGGGGGCGATGCGGGCGCACCGTGATCGTCGGCCGCAGTAGGGTGAAGCGGTCCACACGCGCGTTCACGCATGGACGTTTTCGTACCCACGATTCCCATGGAGACAGGACGTGTCCCGTCAGGTGTTCCTCTACGACCCCCCGGACCGCTTCGTGGCCGGTACGGTCGGACTGCCCGGACGCCGTACCTTCTTCCTCCAGGCCACGGCCGGCTCCCGGGTGACCAGCGTCGCCCTGGAGAAGACCCAGGTCGCCGCGCTCGCCGAGCGCATGGACGAGCTGCTGGACGAGGTCGTACGCCGTAGCGGCGGAAGTGCCGCGGTGCCCGCCGTCACGCCCACCGAAGTCGCCGACTCCGCCCCACTCGACACCCCGGTCGAGGAGGAGTTCCGGGTGGGCACGATGGCCCTCGCCTGGGACGGCGAGGAGCAGCGCATGATCGTCGAGGCGCAGGCCCTCGTGGAACTCGAGGCCGACACCGACGAGGACCTCGCCGAGGCCGAGGAACGGCTCCTCCAGGACGAGGAGAACGGGCCCCCGATGCTGCGGGTCCGGCTCACCGGCGCGCAGGCGCGGGCCTTCGCCAAGCGGGCCCTCGACGTCGTCAACGCCGGCCGGCCGCCGTGCCCGCTGTGCAGTCTGCCGCTCGACCCGGAAGGACACGTATGTCCGCGCCAGAACGGATACCGCCGCGGGGCGTGACGACCACCGACAAGGCCGACGCCGTCCTGCTCGCGCGGGGCGAGCTGACCGTGCGCGGCCGCATCACGGAGGCGTCCAACGCGGCCCTGTACTGCACCGTCGCGCACGAGGGCCGCGAGGCGGCCTGCGTCTACAAGCCGGTCGCCGGGGAGAGACCCCTGTGGGACTTCCCCGACGGCACCCTCGCCCAGCGCGAGGTCGCCGCGTACGAGGTCTCCGAAGCGACCGGCTGGGGCCTCGTGCCGCCCACCGTCCTGCGCGACGGGCCGTACGGCGAGGGCATGTGCCAGCTGTGGATCGAGATGTCCCCGGAGGCCGAGCTGCTCGCCCTGCTCGACGCCGAGGAGCCAGGACCTGGCTGGAAGGCGATCGGTCTCGCCGAGGCCGGTGAGGGCCGGACCGCGCTTCTGGTGCACGCCGACGACGAGCGGCTGCGCCGGCTCGCCGTCCTCGACGCGGTCATCAACAACGCCGACCGCAAGGGCGGCCACCTGCTGCCCACCACCGACGGGCGGCTGTACGGCATCGACCACGGCGTCACCTTCAACGCCGAGGACAAGCTCCGCACGCTCCTGTGGGGCTGGGCGGGGGAACCTCTGACCGGGGAGGCAGTGGAGGTGCTCAAGGGCCTCCAGAGCGCCCTGGAGGCGGGCGGCACCCTGACCGCCACCCTGGCCGCCCTCATCACCCCGGCCGAGATCGACGCCACCCGCGCGCGGGTCGGCGCGCTGCTGGAGTCCGGCAGGCACCCGGAGCCGGGCGGGGACTGGCCGGCCATCCCCTGGCCACCGGTCTAGCCGTCCCACCCCAGGCGGCCGACCGTCCAGCACGCGGGCCGGAGCCGCGCAAGAGCGCCTTCCCGGTCATCCGGCCCACTCCGGTTCGTATCCGGGAGATCCCTCCGGTTAGGCTCATGACATGCATGCCTGGCCCGCTTCCGAGGTCCCCGCCCTGCCTGGTCAGGGCCGCGACCTGAGGATCCACGACACCGCGACCGGCGGCCTCGTCACCCTCGACCCCGGTCCTGTCGCCCGTATCTACGTCTGCGGCATCACGCCGTACGACGCGACCCACATGGGTCACGCGGCGACCTACAACGCGTTCGACCTGGTTCAGCGCGTGTGGCTCGACACCAAGCGGCAGGTTCACTATGTCCAGAACGTCACCGACGTGGACGATCCGCTCCTGGAACGCGCGCAGCGCGACGGCCTCGACTGGGTCGCGCTCGCCGAGAAGGAGACGGCCCTCTTCCGCGAGGACATGACGGCCCTGCGGATGCTGCCGCCGCGGCACTACATAGGCGCCGTCGAGGCCATACCCGGCATCGTCCCGCTCGTCGAGCGGCTGCGCGAACTCGGCGCCGCCTACGAACTCGACGGGGACGTCTACTTCTCCGTCGGGTCCGATCCGAACTTCGGCAAGGTCTCCGGTCTGGACGCCGCCGCGATGCGGCTGCTGTCCGCGGAACGCGGCGGTGACCCGGACCGGCCGGGCAAGAAGAACCCGCTCGACCCGATGCTGTGGATGGCGGCCCGCGAGGGCGAGCCCAGCTGGGACGGCGGCTCCCTGGGCCGCGGTCGGCCGGGCTGGCACATCGAGTGCGTCGCCATCGCCCTGGACCACCTGGGCATGGGCTTCGACGTGCAGGGCGGCGGCTCCGACCTCGCCTTCCCGCACCACGAGATGGGCGCCTCGCACGCCCAGGTGCTCACCGGCGAGTTCCCCATGGCCAAGGCGTACGTCCACGCCGGCATGGTCGCGCTGGACGGCGAGAAGATGTCCAAGTCCAAGGGCAACCTCGTCTTCGTCTCCCGGCTGCGCCGGGACGGCGTCGACCCCGCCGCGATCCGGCTCACCCTTCTCGCCCACCACTACCGGGCCGACTGGGAGTGGACCGACCAGGTGCTCCAGGACGCCCTGGACCGGCTCGGGCGCTGGCGCGCGGCCGTCTCCCGGCCCGACGGCCCGCCCGCCGAGGCCCTCGTGGAGGAGCTCCGGGCGGCCCTGACGAACGACCTGGACGCCCCGGCCGCGCTGGCCGCCGTCGACCGCTGGGCCGCGCTCCAGGAGGAGCGGGGCGGCACGGACATCGGGGCGCCCGGTGTGGTGTCCCGGGCCGTGGACGCACTGCTGGGCGTCGCCCTGTAGATCGTCGGCGGACGCACGAACGGGGCGCCCCCCTCTTGGCGAGGGGGGCGCCCCGTTCGTGCGTCCGCCGGTCCTACTCCTCCGGCGAATCGTCGTCGTCGGCAGTCTCGCCGGCGCTCCCC
>NZ_MUBA01000224.1 GCF_002154575.1 Streptomyces bobili | reverse complement strand
ACGTGCTCTCGGGCTGAGAGCGCCGGGTGCGCTGGGCGGGGGAGTGCTCAGCGCACCGGCGTGAAGTCCCTCGCCCCGATGAATTCCGGCCGTCGTACGGGTGCCGCGAACGGCTCGACCGCCGCGTTCTCCACGCTGTTGAAGACGATGAAGACGTTGCTGCGCGGGAACGGCGTGATGTTGTCGCCGGACCCGTGCATGCAGTTGCAGTCGAACCAGGTCGCCGAACCGGCGCGGCCCGTGAACAGCTTGATGCCGTACGCGGACGCCATCTCGGTGAGCGCCTCGTCGGAGGGCGTCCCCGCGTCCTGCATCTGCAGCGACTGCTTGTAGTTGTCCTTCGGCGTGGCCCCGGCGCAGCCCAGGAACGTCTTGTGCGACCCCGGCATGATCATCAGGCCGCCGTTGGTGTCGTGGTTCTCGGTCAGCGCGATCGAGACGGACACCGTCCGCATCCGGGGCAGACCGTCCTCGGCGTGCCAGGTCTCGAAGTCGGAGTGCCAGTAGAAGCCGGACGCGCCGAAGCCGGGCTTGACGTTGATCCGCGACTGGTGGACGTACACGTCCGAGCCGAGGAGCTGCCGGGCCCGCCCGACGACCCGCTCGTCGCGCACCAGCCGGGCGAAGACCTCGCTGATCCGGTGCACCTCGAAGACGGACCGGATCTCCTTCGTCCTCGGCTCGACGATGGACCGGTCGTCGGCCCGGATCGCCGGGTCGCCCACCAGCCGGTCCAACTCACCCTTGTAGACGGCGACTTCGTCGTCCGTGAGGAGCTGGTCGACGGCGGCGAAACCGTCCCGCTCGAACGACTGGAGGTCGAGCGGCTCGAACGGGCCGGGCGCGTCCGGGGCGCCCCAGACGACCGGGTCCTGGCGGGGGACGGTCACCTCGGTGGCGCCGCGGCTGGGATAGAGATCGGTGATGTGGGTGCCGGTGACAGTGGTCATGGGGATGTCACACCTCCTCGGGCTCGGTGAGCAGGGGATAGACGCCGTTCTCGTCGTGGTCCTCCCGTCCCGTGACGGGCGGGTTGAACACGCAGATGCAGCGGAAGTCCTCCTTGACGCGGAGCGTGTGCCGCTCGTGCCCGTCGAGGAGGTACATGGTCCCGGGCGTGATGGTGTGCGCCCGCCCGGTCTCGTGGTCGGTGAGTTCGGCCTCGCCCTCCACGCAGACGACGGCCTCGACGTGGTTCGCGTACCACATCGACGTCTCCGTGCCCGCGTACAGGATCGTCTCGTGCAGGGAGAAGCCGACCCTCTCCTTGGCCAGGACGATGCGCTTGCTCTCCCAGGTGCCGGACGCCGACCTCACATGCCGGTCGGTGCCCTCGATGTCCTTGAACGAACGGACGATCACGGTATTGCGATGCCTCCTAGGTAGGTGGTGGGCCTTGAACGGGATCAGGCGGTCTCGGGTACGGCGACGGTCTCCCGTACGGCGCGGGCGAGGACGCTCATGCCCTCGTCCAGTTCCTCGGGCGTCACGGTGAGCGCCGGCAGCAGCTTGACGACCTCGCCCTCCGGGCCCGACGTCTCGATCAGCAGCCCGAGTTCGAAGGCCCGGTGCGCCACCCGCCCGGCCCGGCCCTTGTCGTGGAACTCCAGGCCCCACACCAGGCCGCGGCCCCGGTACTCCTTGACGTCGGCGAGGTTCTCCTCGGTGATCGAGATCAGCTGCTGCTCGATCTGCTCCCCGCGCTTGCGGGTCTGCTTCTCCATCGCCGACCCGTCGGCCCAGTACGTCTCCAGCGCGGCGGTGGCCGTGACGAACGCCGGGTTGTTGCCGCGGAAGGTGCCGTTGTGCTCGCCCGGCTCCCACACGTCAAGCTCGGGCCTGAACAGGCACAGCGACATCGGCAGGCCGTAACCGCTGATGGACTTCGACACCGTGACGATGTCGGGGGTGATGCCCGCCTCCTCGAACGAGAAGAAGGCACCGGTGCGCCCGCACCCCATCTGGATGTCGTCGACGATCAGCAGCATGTCCTGCCGCTCGCACAGCTCGGCCAGCGCCCGCAGCCACTCCGGGCGCGCCACGTTGATGCCGCCCTCGCCCTGCACGGTCTCCACGATCACGGCGGCCGGCTTGTTGAGCCCGGAGCCCTGGTCCTCCAGGAGCCGTTCGAACCACAGGAAGTCCGGGACCTGGCCGTCGAAGTAGTTGTCGAACGGCATCGGCGTGCCGTGCACCAGCGGGATGCCCGCCCCGGCCCGCTTGAAGGCGTTCCCGGTGACCGCGAGCGAGCCGAGCGACATCCCGTGGAAGGCGTTGGTGAACGACACGATCGCTTCCCGCCCCTTCACCTTCCGGGCCAGCTTCAGCGCGGACTCCACGGCGTTGGTGCCGGTCGGGCCCGGGAACATGACCTTGTACGGCAGGTCACGCGGGCGCAGTACCAGGTCCTGGAAGGTCTGCAGGAAGGTCCGCTTGGCGACGGTGGACATGTCGAGTCCGTGGGTGACGCCGTCGCGCATCAGATAGTCGATCAACGCCCGTTTCAGTACCGGGTTGTTGTGGCCGTAGTTGAGCGACCCGGCACCGGCGAAGAAGTCGAGGTACTGGTGTCCGTCCTCGTCGTGCATCCGGCTGCCCTGCGCCCGGTCGAAGACGACGGGCCAGCCGCGGCAGTAGCTGCGCACCTCGGACTCGAGGGTCTCGAACACGCTGAGGTCGGGCTGGGTGATGGTCACGGCGAAAACACTCCTCGTGCGGGTCTGTGGGGTGGGGGAGTCGCGAAGGTCCGGGCGGCTCAGGCTGAGGTCAACGGGCCGATGTGGTACAGGACTTCGGGGTCGTGCGGGCCGTCAGGGAACAGTCCCGTGTCGAACAGGACCTTGCGCGTGACGTCCGCACCGTGGCGGGCGGCGTAGGAGGTGAACAGCCGCTCCGAGGCGGTGTTGCCCGGAGTGATCGTGGTCTCGACGGTGGTGAGGGGGCGCTCGGCGGCGACCCGCGCGGTCAGCCCGTCGAGCAGTGCGGCGGCCAGGCCCCGGCCGCGGTACGCGCCGTCGACGGCGACCTGCCAGACGAACAGGGTCTCCGGCGCCTCGGGGCGGACGTACCCGGTGACGAAACCGACCGGTTCGCCGCCCTCGGAGCGGGCCACGGCCGAGGTGCCGGCGAAGTCCCGGCACCACAGCAGATAGCTGTAGGAGGAGTTCACATCGAGCGTCCCGGATTCCTTGGCGATACGCCAGAGAGCGGTCCCGTCCGCCACCGAGGGGCGGTCGATCCGCAGGTCTGCTTGTGTGGCAGTCATGCGGATTGAACTTACCGAGAGAAATTCAAAAATGCATGGAGAGGTGGCGATGGTTCCGTGATGCCCTCGTGGTCACGTGACGCTTTGTGCCGTTTTCTACCGTACAAAACGGGTCAAATCTCCACCTCTGTGCAATGCGTCACGCGTCCGTAATGCGCTCGAAAAATCCCTGCGTTTAGGTCCGGGAGATCCGGGCAGGAGAACTCGGGAAAGCCATCCTGGGAAAGGGAGAGGGAAAGTCGAGGGGAAAGCGGCTGGAGAATTACCTCGAATTCAGGCTCCAGTGGCCCCGTCGATACGCTCCCGCAGAATGTCCGCGTGGCCGTTGTGCCGCGCGTACTCCTCGATGAGATGGATCAGCACCCAGCGCAGACTGACCCGCGCCCCGGCGACCGGCCCGTCGACGATCCGGCCGGTCTCCTCCAGCGAGCGTCCCGCGGTCAGCTCGCGCCCGCGCGCGACCTCCCGCTGCCACACCGTCAGCGCCTCGCCGAGTCCCCGCCCGGCGTCGAGGACGTATCCGGTGGGCTCCTCGAACACGGGCGGGACGTCGAGTCCCGCGAACACCCGCTGGAACCAGTTCCGTTCGACCTCGGCGAGATGCTGGACCAGGCCGAGCAGGGTGAGGGAGGAGGGCTCGGCCGAGGCCTGACGGACCTGCGTGTCGTCCAGGTCCGCGCACTTCAGCTTCAGGGTCGCGCGGTGGAAGTCGAGCCAACTGTCGAGCATGGCCCGCTCGTCACCGGTCATCAGGGGGACGGGACGGCCGTCGGGAAGAGTGGTCATGCGGCGAGCATGGCAGCCACCACCGACAGCCGGACGGGGCCGCGGGGCCCCGCGGCCCCGGTCACCGCCAGGCCGACTCCGCCGCCCGCAGCGCGCCCGGCAGGTCCGCGGTCAGGCCCCTCTCCGCGAGCGCCGCGCCCAGTGCCGTCAGGCTGCTGCGCACGGCACCCGGTGTCGCGTCCGCCCCGTAGTGGTTGACCCGGATCATCTCCTTGGCCAGCGCGCCCCCGCCCGCGGCCAGCGGCAGCGCCGGATCGCCCGTCAGCGCCCGCGCCACCAGCTCCGAGGCGACGACACCCGCGGGCGCCCTCAGCGTCGTGGCGACGGGCGCGGCCTCCCGCGCCTCGTGCACGTACGGCTCCAGCCCGACACCCAGCGCCACCGCACCCGCACGGGTCGCGGCGGCGGCGGACGCGTGCCGGGCCATCACGGTCTCCAGGCCGTCCGCCTCGATGCGCTCCACGCACGCCTCCAGCGCCAGCATCTCCAGCTGCGCCGGAGCGTGCGGCAGCGCTGTGCGGCCGCCGTCGACCCACCGCTCCTTCCAGTCCAGCAGTGACAGGTAGGAACGGCGCGGCGCCTTCGGGTTCGCCGCCATCCGGGCCCAGGCGCGCTCGCTCACCGACACCGCGGACACGCCCGCCGGGCCGCCCATCGCCTTCTGCGCGCCGATCACGCACAGGTCCACGCCCCACGCGTCCGGCAGCACCGGCTCGGCGCCCACGGAGGCCACGGCGTCGAGGTAGAACAGCGCGCCGTGCTCCTTCACCACCTCGCCGATCTCCGCGACGGGGTTGGTGTTCCCGGTGGCCGCCTCCGCGTGCACGAGCGACACGAAGCCGATCTCCGGGTGCTCGGCGAAGGCCGCGCGGATCTGCTCGGCGGTGACCGCCGTGTGGAAGGGCACCGCGAGGTCGATCACCGTGGCGCCGCAGTCCCGCAGCCAGTCGCCGAAGGTCCGCCCGTAGGGCCCGGTGATCACGTTCAGCGCGGTCGTGTCCGGCCCGGCCGTCCCGCGGATCGCGCCCTCCAGCGGCAGCAGCGCCTCGCCCTGCATGATCACGACGTCCTGCCGGGTGTCCAGCAGCCGTGCCACCCGGTCCTCGACCGAGGCGAACCGGGCGGCGCTCAACGGAGCGAGATCCAGGAAGGGGTGGGTCACGGCGGTGCTCTCTTCACTCACGGGGTAAGGGTGACGAGAGTAACCGGCGTGACCCCCACCACCCGGACCGGCGACTTCTTAGGCCGACGGACCGAAGTGCCAAGGGTTTGATTTGAGAGACTCAAACTTCTCCTTATAATCGGAACCTACAGTTCCCCCACAGGAAGGCCCGCCGTGAACACGCTCCTCGGGCGTCGCACCCGTGTCCTGGCCGCCACCACCGTCGCTGCCGGGCTCATGCTCGTGACCGCCTGCACCTCCAGCGACGACGGCGGCAGCGGCTCCAAGACCGCCGCGGGCGGTGTGGAGCTGGTCAAGGCGGGTCAGCTCACCACCTGCACCCACCTGCCCTACCCGCCGTTCCAGTCGGAGATCGACGGCAAGGTGCAGGGCTTCGACGTCTCCGTGATCGACCTGGTCGCCGAGGACCTGGGCGTGAAGCAGGAGATCCTGGACACGCCGTTCGAGAACTTCAAGACCGGCGCCTTCCTCAACTCCGGCGAGTGCGACCTGGCCGCGGCCGGCATGACCATCACCGAGGAGCGGAAGAAGAACGTCGACTTCTCCGACCCCTACTTCGACGCCACGCAGGCCGTCCTGGTGAACAAGGACGCCGGGGTGAACTCCCTCGCCGAGATCAAGTCGAAGAACGTCAAGCTCGGCGCGCAGGCGCAGACCACCGGCGAGGACTACGTGGTGAAGCAGGGCTTCGACCCGGTCTCCTTCGAGTCCTCCGACGCCGTCCTCAACGGCCTGCGCACCGGCCAGGTCAAGGCCGTCGTCATCGACTACCCGGTCGTCCAGGGCTGGCTGAAGGACAAGGCCAACGCGGACGCCTTCGAGATCGTCGACAACCTCAACACCGGTGAGCAGTACGGCTTCACGGTGAAGAAGGGCAACACCGAGCTGGTCGCCGCCATCAACAAGGCGATCGCCGACGCCAGGGCCGACGGCACGTACAAGAAGCTCTACGAGCAGTGGATCGGCCCGTACGACAGCGCCGCGGCCTCCCCGTCCGCCTCATGAGTGACGCCACGAAGCAGGACGTCCCGCTCCGCCGGAAGGGACTGTCGAGGACCCAGAAGCGCAGGCTGTCGCGCGGCATCCAGTACGCCGTCTTCGTCGCCGCCCTGATCGTCTTCGCGGCCTCGGCGGACTGGGACCGGCTGCAGAACCAGTTCGCGCAGGCGGACATCGCCGAGCAGATGTTCCCCGACGTCATCACGCTGGCGCTGAAGAACACCGTGCTGTACACCGTGTCCGGCTTCGCCGTCGGACTGGCCCTCGGCATGGTCATCGCGCTGATGCGACTGTCGTCCGTGGGCCCCTACCGCTGGCTCGCCGGCATCTACATCGAGATCTTCCGCGGCCTGCCCGCCCTGCTGATCTTCATCTTCATCGGCGTCGCGGTGCCGCTGGCCTTCCCGGGCACGGAGATCATCGGCGGCACGTACGGCAAGGTCGCCCTCGCCCTCGGCCTGGTCGCGGCGGCGTACATGGCGGAGACGATCCGCGCGGGCATCCAGGCGGTGCCCAAGGGGCAGCTGGAGGCGGCCCGTTCACTGGGCTTCTCGCCCGCCCGCGCCATGATCTCGATCATCATCCCGCAGGCCTTCCGCATCATCCTCCCGCCGCTCACCAACGAACTGGTGCTCCTGTTCAAGGACTCCTCGCTGGTGCTGTTCCTCGGCGTCACCCTGGAGGAACGCGAACTGTCCAAGTACGGCCGCGACCTGGCCAGTACGACCGCCAACTCCACCCCCATCCTCGTCGCCGGCCTGTGCTACCTGCTGGTGACCATCCCGCTCGGCTTCGTCGTGCGCCGCATGGAGGCGAAGGCCCAGGAGGCCGTGAAATGAGCCGACCGGAGATCGAAGTCCGAGGACTGCACAAGTCGTTCGGCGACAACGAGGTGCTGCGCGGCATCGACCTGGAGATCGGCCAGGGCGAGGTCGTCTGCGTCATCGGCCCGTCCGGCTCCGGCAAGTCCACCCTGCTGCGCTGCGTGAACCTCCTGGAGGAGCCCACGCGGGGGCAGGTGTTCGTCGGCGGCGTCGAACTGACCGACCCCGACGTCGACATCGACGCCGCCCGGCGCCGTATCGGCATGGTCTTCCAGCAGTTCAACCTCTTCCCGCACCTGACCGTGACCGAGAACCTGGCGCTGCCGCAGCGCCGGGTGCTCGGGCGCGGCAAGGCGGAGGCGGCCCGCGTCGCCGCCGAGAACCTGGAGCGGGTCGGCCTGTCCGAGAAGGCGACCGCCTACCCCTCCTCCCTCTCCGGCGGCCAGCAGCAGCGCGTGGCGATCGCCCGCGCGCTGGCCATGGGCCCCCGGGCGATGCTCTTCGACGAGCCGACGTCGGCCCTCGACCCCGAACTGGTCGGCGACGTCCTCGCGGTCATGCGCATGCTCGCGAACGAGGGCATGACGATGATGGTCGTCACCCACGAGATGACCTTCGCCCGCGAGGTCGCCGACCGGGTCGTCTTCATGGACGGCGGACTGATCGTCGAGGACGGCACCCCCGCGCAGGTCATCGGCGCCCCCCGGCACGAACGCACCCGCCACTTCCTCTCCCGCCTCCTCGACCCGGCGATGGCCGAGGTGGAGGAGGAGACCTCCGACCAGGTCGGCGGCGGTACCTGAGCCTCGGTCTAAGGTGCCGTGCATGAGCGACGACACGGTGCTGCACGTGAAGGGCAGGGTCCTCGCCGGACCGGACGAGGACCAGGTCCGCGACGAGTTGTGGGTGATCGACGGGCGGGTCTCCTACGACCGTCCCGCCGGCGCCCGTGACATCCGCACGGTGACCGGCTGGGCCCTGCCCGGCCTGGTCGACGCCCACTGCCATGTGGGCCTCGGCCCCCACGGGCCGGTCGACACCGACATCGCCGAGAAGCAGGCGCTCACCGACCGCGACGCCGGGACCCTGCTGATCCGCGACGCCGGTTCCCCCTCCGACACCCGCTGGGTCGACGACCGCGAAGACCTCCCGAAGATCATCCGGGCGGGCCGGCACATCGCCCGCACCCGCCGCTACATCCGCGGCTACGCCCACGAGATCGAGCCGGACGACCTCGTCGCGTACGTCGCCCAGGAGGCCCGGCGCGGCGACGGCTGGGTGAAACTGGTCGGCGACTGGATCGACCGCGACGCCGGCGACCTGACCGCGTGCTGGCCACGGGACGCCGTGGAGGCGGCGATCACAGAGGCGCACCGCCTGGGCGCCCGCGTGACGGCCCACTGCTTCGCCGAGTCCTCCCTGCGCGACCTGGTCGAGTCGGGCATCGACTGCGTCGAACACGCCACCGGCCTCACCGACGACCTGATCCCCCTGTTCGCCTCCCGCGGCGTCGCCATCGTCCCGACCCTGGTGAACATCGCGACCTTCCCGCAGCTCGCGGCCGCCGGCGAGACCAAGTACCCGGCCTGGTCGGCCCACATGCGCCGGCTCCACGCACGCCGCTACGACACCGTCCGCGACGCCTACGACGCCGGCATCCCCGTCTACGTCGGCACCGACGCGGGCGGCACCCTGCCGCACGGCCTGGTGGCCGCCGAGGTCGAGGAACTGGTGAAGGCAGGCATCCCCCCGGTGCGGGCCCTCGCCGCGACCACCTGGTCCGCCCGCAGCTGGCTCGGCCGCCCCGCCCTCGACGAGGGCGCCCCGGCCGACCTGGTGGTCTACGACCAGGACCCGCGAGCGGACGTACGGGTCCTTGCGGCGCCGTCACGACTTGTGCTGAACGGGCGGATCGTGGGCTGAAAAAGTCGAAGGCGCGTGCGGGTGCGCCCCGTTGGGGTGAAGTCGGGTGAGGGCGCTGTCGAACGGGCGGTGGTGCGACATCCTTTCGACGTCCCAAGCATTCTCTCTGGGGGTCCCACACCGTGAACCGCTACAACTTCCGCATGCCCGCACGCCGTTGTGCCACCGTGCTGGCCGCCACCGCCCTCGTCGCAGGTCCCGCCGCGCTGGCCGGCGCGCCCGCGGCGCAGGCGACCGACGAGGGGAGCGCGAGCGCCGTCGTGCTGCGCACCGGCCTCGACGTGGCCCTGCTCGACAAGACCGTCGACGTGCCCCTCGCCGTCTCCCTCAACGAGGTGCGCGCGCCGCGGAGCGCCGAGAAGACCGCGCTGACCGTCGAACTCGACGGCGTCGACGGCGGCCGACCCTTCAGCGTGCTGCGCGCGGACGTCGCCGAGTCGAAGGCCACGGCCGGGGCGGGCAGGGCCGAGGCATCGACCCGGCTGGCCCACGCCAGGCTGCACGTGCCGGGCCTTCCACTCCTCTCCCTCATCGAGATCGAGGCCGTCTCCGCCAAGGCCGTCTGCGAGGCCGGGAAGGCGCCGGTCGCCACCTCCAGCCCGGTCGGCGCGGTCACCGTCCTCGGCAAGCGGGTGTCCGTGTCGGCCGGCGGTCCCACCGAGGTGAAGGTGCCGGGGGTCGGCGAGGTCCGGCTGGATCTCGGGCAACGCGAGACGACGTCCCGTACGGCCGCCGCGACGGCCCTCGAACTGACCGTGTCCATCAACCCGTTGAACCTCAACGTCGCCGAGGTCACGGGCACGGTGACCCTGGCCGAGGCGACGTGTGAGACGCCGACGGCGGTGCGGAGCGAGGAGGCTCCGTCGAGCGCCGAGCCCGTCGAGGGCGTGAAGGCGCAGGGCGCCCCTTCGGAGGCCGGCCTCGCGGAGACGGGGGGCAGCTCGATGACGCCGTACGCCGCGGGCGGCGCGGTTGCCCTGCTGGCGGCGGGTGGGGCGGCGGTGGCCCTTACCCGGCGTCGCGGCTGAGGCCCCTGGGGGCTCCGCCCCCCCAGCCCGTCGTGGCGGAGTTCCGTGCCGGCGAAGGACGCCGCCGAAGCCTACGAGCCGTCAGGCCGATGATCCGCTGTCGATGACCAGGTCGGTGCCCACCACCGCGCCGGCCGCGG
>NZ_MUBA01000223.1 GCF_002154575.1 Streptomyces bobili | reverse complement strand
AGCATCCCGCCGCCGGCGGCCCCGCCCTCACCCTGCGCAACCCCGTCTACGCCACCGAACGCGAACTGCTCAAGCTCGCCCTCCAGCGCCCCGAACTGGTCTCCCCGGCCTTCGACGCGTACGGCGTCGACGAGTTCACGGCCGCCCCCTACGCCGCCGTACGCGAGGCGATCCAGGACGCGGGCGGTGCCGAGTCCGGCGTACAGGACGGGCAGGAGTACCTGATGCGGGTGCGGGACGCCGCGCCCGACGACACCGTGCGCGCCATGGTCACCGAGCTGGCCGTGGAGCCGATCATGCGGCGCGCGGTCGACGACGTGTACGCGGGCACAGTCCTCGTGCAGGTGCGCCGGCGGGCCGTGGAGCGCCGGGTCCGCGACGTCCAGGGCCAGCTGGCCCGGCTCTCCGCCGGCGGCGATCCCGCCCAGCTGGCCGCCGTACAGAACGAGCTGTGGGTCCTCCAGCAGTACGACCAGGCGCTGCGCGGGCAGGGAGCCGCTGCTCTCTGAGCAGGCCCTGACCAGCACCGTCAGCACCCGGTCACGGACCGGACGCAAAAAGTCATCGCACGCCCCTCGTGGCGGCGATGTGTCGTACTCCACACTGGGGTCCGGTACCTGAGACCGACCGGCATTCGGAGGGTGGGTCTGAGCCCTCGGAGCGCGGCCGATCCGTCCCCCGCGGGTCCCACACCCCGCGGTTCCGCTCGTCGCGGACGGGACGGACAGCGGTGAGGCCGCCTCCGCCCTCGAAGCAGCGCTGCCGCATCTTCCGGCAGCGATCACCCTGGAGGTCGCGCCCGTGCAGAGCCAGACCCTCATCCAGACCGACACCCGCGGCGACGGCACGGAACCGGACGGCGAGACGGGCGTCCTGGTCGCGGTGCCGCCGCAGAACCGTGCCGCGCGCCACCCGGAGACGGCCATGGAACCGGAGTCCGAGCCGGCGGACCCGGCACCGGAGAACCCACCCGCCGAGGCGCTCGTCGAGACGTCCGACGAGACCCCGGAGCCGGTCGAGACGCCCGCCCGGCGCTTCGTCGACACCTCCGCCCCGTCCTCCGACCTGTTCCGCCAGTACCTGCGCGAGATCGGCCGGATCCCGCTGCTCACCGCCGCCGAGGAGGTCGAGCTGGCCCGCCGCGTGGAGGCCGGCCTGTTCGCCGAGGCGAAACTGAGCGGCACCCCCGACGTGGACAGCGACCTCGCCCTCGACCTGGACAAACTGGTCGTCATGGGCCGGATGGCCAAGCGCCGCCTCATCGAGTCGAACCTGCGCCTGGTCGTGTCGGTCGCCAAGCGCTACGTGGGCCGCGGCCTGACCATGCTCGACCTCGTCCAGGAGGGCAACCTGGGCCTGATCAGGGCGGTCGAGAAGTTCGACTACGCCCGTGGCTACAAGTTCTCCACGTACGCCACCTGGTGGATCCGCCAGGCCATGTCCCGCGCCCTCGCCGACCAGGCCCGCACGATCCGCGTCCCCGTCCACGTGGTGGAGCTGATCAACCGCGTGGTCCGCGTCCAGCGCCGGCTGCTCCAGGAGCGCGGCTACGAGCCCACCGCCGACGAGGTCGCCGCCCAGCTCGATCTCGCCCCCGAGCGCGTCGGAGAGGTGCTGCGGCTGGCCCAGGAGCCCGTCTCCCTGCACGCCCCGGTGGGCGAGGAGGACGATGTGGCCCTCGGCGACCTCATCGAGGACGGCGACGCCGCCAGCCCCGTCGAGTCGGCGGCGTTCCTCCTGCTGCGGGAACACCTGGAGGTGGTCCTGTCGACGCTCGGCGAGCGCGAGCGCAAGGTCGTCCAGCTCCGCTACGGCCTGGCCGACGGCCGTCCCCGCACCCTGGAGGAGATAGGCCGCATCTTCGGCGTGACCCGCGAGCGCATCCGCCAGATCGAGTCGAAGACCCTGAACAAACTCCGCGACCACGCCTTCGCCGACCAGCTCAGGGGCTACCTGGACTGACAGGGGGCCGCCGCCCGAGCGGCCCCCGTCCCGTCAGTCGACCTCCGCCACCGCCTGGACGAACTGCGCCTTGTACAGGCGTGCGTACGCCCCCTCGGCCGTCAGCAGGGCGGTGTGCGTGCCCTGCTCGACGATCGCGCCGTTCTCCATCACCAGGATCGTGTCCGCGTCCCGGATCGTCGACAGCCGGTGCGCGATCACGAACGACGTCCGCCCGTGCGCCAGCTTCGCCATCGCCTTCTGGATCAGCACCTCGGTACGGGTGTCGACGGAACTCGTCGCCTCGTCGAGCACCAGGATCACCGGGTCGGACAGGAACGCCCGCGCGATGGTGATCAGCTGCTTCTCACCGGCGCTCACCCCGCTGCCCTCGCCGTCGATCACCGTGTCGTAGCCGTCGGGAAGGGTCCGGATGAACCGGTCGGCGTGGGCCGCCCGCGCCGCCTCCTCGATCTCCCCGCGCGTGACCTCGCGCGCGGAGCCGTACGCGATGTTCTCCGCGATGGTGCCGCCGAACAGCCAGGTGTCCTGGAGCACCATGCCGATCCCGGCGCGCAGTTCGTCTCGGGACATCCGCGCGATGTCGACGCCGTCGAGGGTGATCCGCCCGCCCGTGACGTCGTAGAACCGCATCAGGAGGTTGACCAGGGTGGTCTTGCCGGCGCCGGTCGGGCCGACGATGGCGACCGTGTGGCCGGGTTCGACGACCAGCGAGAGGTCCTCGATCAGCGGGGTGCCCGGGTCGTAGCGGAAGGACACGTGCTCCAGCGCGACCCGCCCGCGCAGTTCCTCCGGCCGCACGCCCGGCACCGGATCCGCCTGCTGCTCCTCCGCGTCCAGCAGTTCGAAGATCCGCTCGGCCGAGGCGACGCCCGACTGCACCAGGTTCGCCATCGACGCGACCTGCGTCAGCGGCATCGAGAACTGGCGCGAGTACTGGATGAACGCCTGCACGTCACCGATGGACAGCGAGCCGGTGGCCACCCGCAGCCCGCCGACCACGGCGACCAGCACATAGTTGAGGTTCGACACGAAGAACATCAGCGGCTGCATGATCCCGCTGTTGAACTGCGCCTTGAACCCGGCCTCGTACAGCGCGTCGTTCTCCTCGGCGAACTGCCGCGCCGACTCGTCCTGCCGGCCGAACACCTTCACCAGCGTGTGGCCGGTGTACATCTCCTCGATGTGCGCGTTCAGCTTGCCGGTGGTGCGCCACTGCTGCACGAAGTGCGGCTGCGACCGCTTGCCCACCCGCGCGGCGACGACCGCCGACAGCGGCACGGTGACCAGCGCGACCAGCGCGAGGATCCACGACACCCAGAACATCATCGCCAGGACGCCGACGATGCTGAGCAGCGAGTTCACCAGCTGGCCCAGCGACTGCTGGAGCGTCTGCCCGATGTTGTCGATGTCGTTGGTCGCCCGCGACAGCACCTCGCCGCGCTGACGCTTGTCGAAGTACGACAGCGGCAGCCGCGACAGCTTCGTCTGCACGTCCTCGCGCATCCGGTACATCGTGCGGTTGACGGCCCGGTTGACCAGCCGGGTCGCCACCGCCATGAGCAGGCCCGCGACCGTGAACACCACGAGGGCGAACAGCAGGACCCGGCCGACGGAGTCGAAGTCGATGCCCTGGCCGGGGGTGAAGTCGGTGCCGCGCAGCATGTCGGCGACATCGTCGTCACCGCGCTCGCGCATCGAGTCGAGGACCTGGTCCTTGGAGGACCCGGCCGGCATCTCCCGCCCGATGATGCCGGCGAAGACCAGGTCGGTGGCCCGGCCGAGGATCTTCGGCCCGATCACGTTGAGGCCCACGCTCAGGACGACGCAGAACAGCATCGCGTAGAGGGTGAGCCGCTCGGGTTTGAAGTGGCCGAGCAGCCGCCGGCCGGACACCTTGAAGTCCAGCGTGCGGCTCTCCGGCCCGGTCCCGGCCATCATGCGCCCCATGGGCCCGGCCATCAGGCAGCCTCCGCTTCCGTGAGCTGCGAGAGAACGATCTCGCGGTAGGTCTCGTTGTCCGCCATCAGTTCCTGATGGGTGCCCTCGCCCACGACCCGGCCCTCGTCGAGGACGACGATCCGGTCCGCCTCGCGGATGGTGGCCACCCGCTGGGCGACGATGACGACGGTCGCCTCGGCGGTCTCCCGGCCGAGGGCCGCCCGCAGCGCCGCGTCGGTGGCGTAGTCGAGGGCGGAGAAGGAGTCGTCGAACAGGTAGATCTCCGGGCGCTGCACCAGCGTGCGCGCGATGGCGAGCCGCTGGCGCTGACCCCCGGACACATTGGTGCCGCCCTGCGCGATGGGGGCGTTCAGCCCGCCCTCCAGCTTCCGCACGAACTCCTCGGCCTGCGCCACCTCCAGCGCGTGCCACAGCTCCTCGTCCGTCGCGTCCGGATTGCCGTACCGCAGGTTGGTGGCGACCGTACCGGCGAACAAGTACGGCTTCTGCGGCACGAGCCCGACGGTCCGGGCGAGCAGCGCCGCGTCGAGGTGCGCCACCTCGACGCCGTCGACGAGGACCTGCCCGTCGGTGGCGTCGAACAGCCGGGGGACCAGCCCGAGCAGCGTGGACTTGCCACTGCCGGTCGAGCCGATGACGGCGGTCGTCTCACCGGGCCGCGCCACCAGGTCGACGCCCTTGAGCACGGGTTCCTCGGCGCCCGGGTAGCCGAAGCCGGCCCCCCGGATCTCCAGATGGCCGTGGCGCCGCAGCTCGCGCACCGGCGCCTTCGGCAGGACGACGCTGGACTCGGTGTCCAGGACCTCCTGGACGCGCTCGGCGCACACCTCGGCGCGCGGCACCATCATGAACATGAAGGTGGCCATCATCACGGACATGACGATCTGCATGAGGTAGGCGAGGAACGCGGTCAGGTCGCCGATCTGCATCTCGCCGCTGTCGATCCGGTGGGCGCCGAACCACACCACCGCGATCGACGACAGGTTCACGGTGGTCATGACCACCGGGAACATCAGCGCGAGCAGGTTGCCGGCCTTCAGCGAGATGTCGGTGAGGTCGGTGTTGGCCTTGCGGAAACGCTCCTCCTCGTAGCCGTCGCGGACGAAGGCGCGGATGACGCGGTTGCCGGTGATCTGCTCGCGCAGCACCCGGTTCACCGTGTCCAGCCGCGTCTGCATGGACCGGAACAGCGGCCGCAGCCCGCGCACGATCAGCGTCACGCAGATGCCCAGCACCGGCACCACGGCGACCAGGATCCCGGACAGCGGCACATCCAGGCCGAGGGCCATCACGATGCCGCCCACGCACATGATCGGCGCCGACACCATCAGCGTGAACGTCATCAGCGCCAGCATCTGGATCTGCTGGACGTCGTTCGTCGTCCTGGTGATCAGGGAGGGCGCGCCGAACTGGCCGACCTCGCGGGCCGAGAAGGACTGCACGCGGTCGAAGACGGCCGCCCGCATGTCCCGGCCGAGCGCCGACGCCGTCCGGGCGCCGTAGTAGACGGCACCGATGTTGCAGACGACCTGCACCAGCGAGATGCCGATCATGACGGCGCCGTAGGAAAGGATGTAACCGGTGTCACCGTTGACGACGCCGTCGTCGATGATGTCGGCGTTCAGCGTGGGCAGGTAGAGCGTGGCGCAGGTCTGGAGGAGCTGGAGGAGCACCAGCAGGGCGATGGGTTTCTTGTAGGGCCTGAGATAGGTCCGCAGAAGTCGTATGAGCACGCTAGGTCTCTCGGAGTCGGCGGGGCTGGGGACATTGGTTGCCCCTGGCCCCTATCGTCCGACACTCCACCGGTGTTACCTCAACCGATTAAGCCGACAGCGTTGTGCTATACGGCCCCTCCGGCCTAGGAGCGGAACGCCGTCGGATGCGTCTGCTCCCGCACCGACACGTACTGCTGCCGCACCGCCTGCCCCACGGCCAGCTCGTCGCCCGGGTCCAGGACCTGCGCCGCCGGACCCGGCCAGGCCGGCGGCTGCCGCGGATCGAGCGTGCCCTGCGACACCCCGAGCGCCCAGGCCGCCTGCCGCGCCGCCCCGATCGCCGCGTAGTCCGCGGGCTGCGGTACGACGACCTGGACCCCGAACAGCGCGGGCGCCGCCGCCTGCACGGCCGGCAGCTCGGCCGCCGCACCCAGCAGGAAGACCCGCCGCACCTCCACACCCCGGCCGCGCAGCACGTCCAGCGCGTCCGCGAGCCCGCACAGCATGCCCTCGAACGCCGCACGGGCGAAGTGCTCCGGCTTCATCGACTCGCGCCGCAGACCGGTCAGGGTGCCCGCGGTGTGCGGCAGGTTCGGCGTGCGCTCACCCTCCAGATAGGGCAGCAGCACCAGCCCGTGCGACCCCGGGGTCGACTTCATCGCCAGATCGGACAGCGCCTCCAGATCGGCCACCCCGAGCAGGTCGGTGGCCCCGCGCAGGGTCCGTACCGCGTTCAGGGTGGTGACGACCGGCAGATGCATGCCGGTCGCGTCCGCCAGAGAGGTGATCATCCCGCTCTGGTCGATGAGAGCCTCACGGTGTACGGCCATCACGGACCCGGAGGCGCCCAGCGACACGACCGCGTCCCCGAGGCCGATGCCCAGCCCGAACGCGGCGGCCATGGTCTCGCCGGTACCGGCCGAGATCAGCAGGCCCTCCGGGGTCGTACCGGCCGCGTCAGAGGGCCCGATCACCTCGGGCAGCATCACCTGGTGACCGAGCGCCAGCTCCACCAGCTCGGGCCGGTAGCCGCCGATGGCCGCCGACCAGTACCCGGTTCCGGAAGCGCCACCCCGGTCGGTGGTGCGGCGCACCGGCCGCCCCAGCAGCTGCCACACGAGCCAGTCGTGGGCCTGGAGCAGCACGGCGGTGCGCAGGGCCGCGTCGGGCTCGTTCTTCGCCATCCAGCGCAGCTTGGTCACCGGCTGGGCGGCCTGCGGCACACAGCCGACCGCCTGCGCCCACGCCTCGCGCCCCCCGAGCGCGTCGATCAGATCGGCCGCCGCGACCTGCGCGCGTTTGTCGCCGCCGACCATCGCGGGGCGCACGGTGTTGCCCTGCGCGTCGAGCGGCACGATCGCGTTCTGCTGCGCCGACACGCCGATGGCCTGCACGCCTTCCAGCAGTCCGCCGCCGGCCGCCTCCCCGAGGGAGAGCAGCCAGGCCTGCGGATCCACGTCGGAAGGACGGCCGGCACCGTCGGAACCCTCCACCGGATGCGGCGCATAGCCCTGCCTGAGCACGGCCCCTGTGTCCGCGTCGCAGACGACGATGCGAGTGAATTCGGGCGAACTGTCCAACCCGGCGACTATCCCCATGGCCAAAATTCTGCCGCACCGCGGGGGGTGACCGCGTCGGCTCGGCCCGCCTCACCTATGACTGGTGCCCCAGTCGTCGGATCCGTCGCTGTGCGCGGACCGCTCCCGCAGGGACCGGACCCGGCCCGCGACCGACTCGGGCACCCGGTCGCCGACCTTGTCGCTGACGGCGTGGTACGCCTTGCCCGCGAACTGGCGGCCCTGCTGGGCCGCCGATTCCGCCGTGTTGCGCACGGCGGGGTTCTGCGCGACCTGCCTGGCGGACTTCTTCAACTGTTCGTAGCGCTCCCGCCCGGCCTTCGTGCCGAGCACGTAGCCAAGGGCGAGTCCGACGACGAATGTGAGCCGGTAGCGCATGACGGCCACCCTTCCCTCGTGTAGGTCTGCGGTGCGGCATCGGTGCCTGAGGGGAACCGATTGGCGGAGCACCCCCCTGCTTGCGCTAATGTATGTGTCGCAGACAGCGTCCGCCCCCTGGCGAATACCCAGGTGGGGGCGTTCGATGCAAACGAGGCATTCCTCCGTAGCTCAATTGGCAGAGCAGCCGGCTGTTAACCGGCAGGTTACTGGTTCGAGTCCAGTCGGGGGAGCTCGGTCCTCCGTAGCTCAATTGGCAGAGCAGCCGGCTGTTAACCGGCAGGTTACTGGTTCGAGTCCAGTCGGGGGAGCATCGTGATCGAGGACCCTTAGGGGTCCTTTTTCATGTCGCCGGGAACCGCGCAGGTCGCAGCGCGGTCCTCATGGTCAGCGGCGTCGGACCAGGCGGAGCGTGAGATCGTATGAGCGGCTATGCTGCGGCAGACGGCGCGCACACGTGTACGCGACACGCCGCTATGGGGCGGTAGCTCAGCCGGTTAGAGCAGCGGACTCATAATCCGCCGGCCGTGGGTTCGAGTCCCACCCGCCCCACCTACGCAGGCTTCTGACCTGCGGAAACGTTCTTTTTTGGGTGGCGGATCGTCAACTTTGCCTGAGCGGATTGAATCCGCTGCTCGTGAGTTCGGGGCCCGGCGGTGCTCCGGGAGTTCCAACCGCGTTTGACCTGCGGTGGAGTAGGTGATCGTGGTTGTCGCCAGCCTGGGGGATGACGGGCCCGGGGCTTGCTATCAAGATCCAGGGGCCGGGCAGGGGCCGGGACGACGCGGGCGTAGCCGTGCCGAGGGTGTCCCCGGGCTGGTTCGTTGTCTCATGTGCTTGCTCTGCGCGCCGCTCGATGCCAGCCAGAGGGCTGGCCGCCTGGGTGCCGTTGTCGCGCGTTGAGGCGAGTGTGAGCAGGTGACCGAGAGAGTGCGCCCTGTGGAGGCGTCGAAACGGCATCGGGAGCGCACGGGTTCCCCGAGGTGTCAGGTCTTCGCCCGTGGCTCCCGTATCCGGTACGCGTTCGGGCTGACGCCATGTTCCCGCTTGAACGCGGCGCTCAGGGCGAAGGCGTTGGAGAAGCCGACGCGGTCCGCCACCCGGGCGAGCGTCGCGTCGGGCTCGCGCAGGAGCTCGGCGGCCAGAGCGAGGCGCCGTTGCCGTAGGTAGGTCATCGGCGGCCGGCCGACCAGGGCGGTGAAGCGGCGGGCCAGGTTCGCCCGGGACACTCCGGCCTCGGCCGCCAGGGCGGGCAGTGTCCAGGGGCGGGCGGGGTCGGCCTGCAGCAGGCGCAGGACGGGACCGACCACGGGATCGCTTTGGGACTGGTACCAGCCGGGGATCTGGGCGCCGGGGCGGGTCAGCCAGGCCCGCAGGGCGGTGATGAGCATCAGGTCCAGCGTCCGGTCCAGGAGGATCTGCTGCCCGGGCTCCTCGCGGGTGATCTCCTCGAAGACTGCCGGGCTCACCGGGCAGGTACCCAGTTCGGCTTCGACGACGGCCAGCGGCGGCAGCGCCGCCAGCAGCCGGCTCGGCACGCCGTGATCGGCGGGGTAGAGGCCGCTCAGGAGGAGCGTGCCGGCAGGCTCTGTCGTGCCCGAGGGGGGCGCGTCCGCAGTTCGCGCGGCGATCGACTCCTCGCCCCGCACGGTCGTGCAGCGACCTCCTGAGCGGATCACCACGTCTGGCTCGGTGGCCGGGTCGTCCGCGATCACATACGGGGCGCCACCGCAGAACACGGCGACATCTCCGGGGCCGAGCCGCGCCGGATCCGCGTCCTGCGGAATGACCCAGACAGAGCCGCGCAGGAGTACTGCCAACGCCAGCGGAGAGCCGTCTTCGAAGCGAGCGGCCCAGGACCTGGGGAAGGCCGACCGGTTGAAGACCGCGCCACTGGTCCTTACCCCGTTCAGCAAGTCCGTCAGCGGATCCGTGCTGGTCAGCGTCATGGGATCCTCCATGCCGGTCAGCGTAGACGAACGGGTATGGACTTGAGTTGGCACGGCATGGTCGGGGCGGGCAGTAGCTGGTTCAGTCGAATTCATGAACGACGAGACGATCCTGGTGACAGGGGCTACGGGCAAGACCGGCCGCCGAGTTGTGCGGCTGTTGGAGGAGCGGGGCACGACGATCCGCGCGGCGTCCCGTTCCGGTACGCCGTCCTTCGACTGGACCGATCGGAACACCTGGGAGCTGGCACTGCTCGGGGTGGGGGCCGTGTACCTCGTCGTCCCCGACCTCGGCAGCCCGCAGGCCACGGAGACTGTCGCCGCATTCGCCCGGCAGGCTGCGGCGGCAGGGGCCCGGCGAGCAGTGCTGCTGTCCATGCCCGCGGGCGGGGGCCCGGACTACGAGCAAGTCCTTGCCGCGGAGCGGACGCTGGAGCATGCGGGCCTGGAGCGGACCGTGCTGCGGCCGCGGTGGTTCTTCCAGAACTTCAGCGAGGACTTCCTGCATGAACCCGTACTGAGCGGCGAGGTACGGCTGCCGGCTGGGGACGGCAAGGAGGCCTTCGTCGACGCCGAGGACATCGCCGAGGTGGCGGTCGCCGCCCTCACCGAGGACAGGCACGCCGGGCGGGACTACGAACTCAGTGGGCCGCGGCTGATGACCTTCGGGGACGCGGTCGCGGAGATCGCCCGGGCCGCGGACCGTGACATCCGCTATGTGGCCTTGAGCCCGGAGGCGTACGGGGCCGAGCAGCGTGCGCAGGGCGTGCCCGAGGAATGGGTGCGTCTGTCGGTCGGCCTGTACGAACACGTCCGATCCGGCGGCCTCGACTCGCTCGACGACGGCGTTCAGCGTGCGCTCGGCCGGTCTCCCCGGGACTTCTCCGAGTACGCCGACACTGCGGCCCGGGAGGGCGTCTGGAACACCTGACCTCCCGCTGCTGCACTCAGCACGATCGGCTCTCTCGCCCGGGCGGCCTCCGCGCTCCACGACGAACCGGCGACCCGCCCCGCCGGGATGGCGCCCTGCGCTTGGTTTCTCCATTGCTAACACCCCGCTGGCACTATCTGTCGATGTCGGGAACGAAGAATTCCCGGCCGTCTCACTCGACCGCTGTTTCAGGGTCGGCAGGGTGCCGAATGCCCGACGGCCGGCCCTTCCCTGGGACGGATACGCGAAGCCATGGCGAATGCGTTCGGGGACATCCCGAATTCTTCACCGGAACAAAGCACGAACACATCAGGGCGTCAGGAGAAAAGTCATGGAGGCGACGGAGGCCGTGGTCGTCGGCAGTGGTCCGACCGGACGCTTGCTGCCGGACTCGCGCCGCCGCTGTGGTGGCGCCGTAGGCTGTCCGAGCGCCGCGTCCAGGTCAGGGCTCTCAGCCCACAGCCTGTACAGCGAGGTGCTCGACCTGCGCGGTCCACTCGACGACGCGCAGCAGCGTGTCATCGCCGCCGGCGCCGATTGGCACTTCGCCAGGCTGGTGCCGTTCGGTGACGACGGCCGGCCCGGCGTCACCGCCCGAACCTGGCGTTCGTCGCCGCAGGCCGCCCATGGGCCGATCGTTCGACGTGGTCCGGGTGCCGACGCCCTCACCGGTGAGGGCGTCGGCGCGTTCCAGCCGCCCGGACGGCCATGTCCGCCGGAACCCTCCGGCCAAGCGTGACCTGAAGGCCGCCCTGCCCTCGTGGCTCGGTGCTCCCACCTGGCACGGAGTTGCCCGTCCGGCCGCCGGTCGTGCGTTCCCGGAAGTATTTCGCGTTTGGCAATCCGGTCAGGTTTATGTGCACGGAGTATGTCTTTCCTCAGCTGTTTTGCTCACATGTTGGCCTGCTCGTCAAGCCTGAAAACAATCACATCGCAACCGGTCCTCGCAGTGCTATATCAGTTGCAGCCGGGTGTTAGTGTCCCGTCCCGATGTCAGGGCCGTACACCAGTCCCGCCGGAATTGGATTTGACAATCCAGGTTTGTTCCTTGTCCGGGTGAATCCATTTTCCGCCTCCCCCCGTCGTCCCTTGGAGCTCCCCTTGTCTGCCGACAGCACCACCACCCCCGCGCAGCCGGGTACCGACACGTCCGGGGCCTCCCCCGGCGGCCGGCACCTCGGCCTGGCGCTCTTCGTGATCGCCGCGGCCCAGCTGATGGTCGTCCTCGACAACACCATCACCAACATCGCACTGCCCAGCATCCAGACCGACCTGGACGTGTCCGACGCGAACCTGGCCTGGATCGTCAACGCCTACGCGCTCGCCTTCGGCGGTCTGCTGCTGCTCGGCGGGAAGGCAGGCGACCTCTTCGGCCGACGCCGTATGTTCCAGGTCGGCATCATCGTCTTCACCCTCGCCTCCCTGCTGGGAGGCCTGGCCCCGAACGAAGGTCTGCTCATCGGCGCCCGCGTCCTGCAGGGCATCGGCGCCGCGATCGCCGCGCCCAGCGCACTGGCCCTGATCACCACCACCTTCCCCGCGGGCAAGCCACGCAACACGGCGATGGGCGTGTACGCCGCGATGGCAGGTGTCGGCGCCACCGTCGGCCTGCTGCTCGGCGGCATCCTCACCGACGGACTCGACTGGCGCTGGGTGTTCTTCGTCAACATCCCGATCGGCCTCGCCGTCCTCGCCGGCACCAAGACCCTGGTCGAAGCCGAACGCCACCCCGGCCGCCTGGACATCCCCGGCGCGATCACCGGCACCGGCGGTCTGATAGCCCTGGTCTACGGCATCACCCGCGGCGGCGAACACGGCTGGACCAACAGCCTCACCCTGGTCTCCTTCGCCACAGCGGCGGTGCTGCTCGTCGCGTTCCTGTTCCTCCAGGCGCGCGTGGCGGACCCGATGATGCCGCTGCGCCTGTTCAAGGACCGTACGCGCTCCGGCAGTTACGCCACGATGCTGTTCATCGGCGCGGGCATGTTCGCCACCTTCTACTTCCTGACTCTCTACATGCAGCTGATCCTCGGCTACAGCGCGGTCAAGACCGGCTTCGCCTATCTGCCTTTCAGCGTCGGCATGGCGGCCGCCGCGGGCATCAGCTCCAAGCTGGTCACCCACGTCGCACCGCGGCTGATCGCAGGCCCCGGCCTGATGGGCGCGGCAGGGGGCATGTTCTGGTTCGCCACCCTGGAGCCCGACTCCTCGTACGTCGCGCACCTGATGCCCGCGATGTTCGTCACCGCCCTGGGCCTGGGGATGGCCTTCGTCCCGATGACGGTGACGTCGGTGAGCGGCGTGGACCACTTGGACACGGGCGTCGCCTCGGCGTTGCTGAACACCGCCCAGCAGATCGGCGGCGCGCTCGGTCTCGCGGTCCTGTCGACGATCTCCACCTCGGCGGCCGACGACAAGCTCCCTGAGGCGGCCTCCAGCCTCTACCGGGGCCTGGCCACCAAGGACTTCGGTCTGGTGTCGAAGGCGGGCGATGCGCTGACGCACGGCTACACCATGGCCTTCGTCGCTTCGGGAGCCATGTTCCTGGCGGGCCTGGTGGTCGCGGGCCTGGCCGTCAACGCGGGCAAGCAGCAGCACGCCGAAGGCGCCGCGCCCGTCCACATGGGCTGACCTCACGAAGAGCGGTGCCCTCGTCCATGGGGGCCGACGCCGGCAAGGGCGCGGCCCGGCGAACACGGGCCGACTCCCGACCCGGCCACGACGACGACGTACGGCGGCGGCGCCGGACCACGACGCCTCCGCCGTACCGGAGCGGACACACCATGACCACCCCACAGCGTTCTCAGCCCGCACACCGGCCCGAACCGCAGCAGCCTGCCGGGCCCGTCCCGGCCCTCGCCCGGGCCTTCGCCCTGCTGGGCGGAGGCTGGACCGGCCTGATCCTGGCTGCCCTGGCCAAGGGCCCGATCGGCTTCACCCAGGTGCGCGAGCGGGTCCCCGGCATCAGCGACAGCATGCTCGTCGACCGCCTCCAGGAACTGACCACGGTCGATCTCGTCAACCGCACCGTCCGGCCCGGACCACCGACCCGCACCCTCTACGCCCTCACGCCTCACGGAAACGCCTTCCTGATCCCCCTGGCCGCCCTCCTCGTGTGGGCGGAGGAACACCTCCCGGCGAGCGGCTCGCCCACATCGGGAGCGTTCTGGGGCGGTCACGGCGCCCACCCCGAGGAGACACCGTGAAAACACTGGTCTGGTGCAGCAGCGCCATCCCCGTGACCCCCTCGGAGCGGCACTCCGGGCGCCCGATCGGCCGGGACGTGCACGCCTACCAGGCCATGCTGCGCAACTACGAGGACATCGCCCGCTGGGCCGACGCGTTCGGCTTCGACGGCTTCGGCAGCACGGAGAACCACTTCCAGACCGAGGGCGGCGAGAACATGCCCAACAGCCTGCTGCTCTACGCGAAGCTCGCGGCGCAGACCCGGCAGATCATGTTCACTCCCATGTCCATCGTCCTCCCCGCCCATAACCCCGTGCGCGTCGCCGAGGACCTCGCCCTGTTCACCCACATGTTCCCCGGCCGGCTCGGCGTCGCCTTCGCCCGCGGCCACCAGACCCGCTGGATGCAGACCCTCGCCCAGGACGATGCCATCGTCTCCCACCACCCCGGTTCCGACGCCCGCAACCGGGAGATCTTCGACGAGTACCTCTCCATCGTGGAGCAGGCCTGGACCGAGGACTCCTTCCAGCACCAGGGAAAGCACCACCAGGTGCCCTACCCGGCCGGCGGCATCCACAACTGGCCGCTCGCCGACTGGACCCGCACCTACGGCGGCCCGGACGAGGTCGACGCCGGCGGCACCGTGCGCCGGATCGGAGTCGTGCCCAAGCCCCTGCACAAGCCCACGGTCTTCATTCCCACCAGTGCCACCCCGCGGACCGTCATCGACGCCGCCCGCCACCAACGCACCCTGCTGCTCACCGCCGGCAGCCGGGAGAAGGTGCGCTCGATCGCCGAGCTGTACCGCGACACCGCCCGCGCGCACGGCCGCGACCTGCGGCTCGGCGAGGGCACGGGCGTCGTCGCGAAGGTCTTCCTCGGCGACACGTTCAACGAGGCGTTCGACCTCGCTGTCCAGACCTCGGGCTACTGGTTCCAGACCGTATTCCAGGCGTTCGGCCTCAACGAGGGACTGCGCACTGCGTCCGACGATCCCCACCGCAGGCTGCACCTGGACGACGCACGGGCGCTGACCCGCCGCATGTACGAGTCGGGACTGCTCCTGTGCGGCACCGCGGACCAGGTCCAGGACCAGATGAAGGAGATCTACGCGGTCTACGGCGGCGGCCAACTGGACTGGTTCGTCTGGGAGTTCTGGGCACAGGCGCTGCCCGGTGAGCATGCACCGGACATCCAACGCGAGCAACTGAAGACCTATGCCGAGCAGATCATGCCGGCTTTCCGCGACACCGTCTCCTCCACCTTCACCGACAAGGAATGACCGATGCCCAGACTGCCCGCGCCCCTCGCCCGGATGATCGAGACTCGTGGTAGACCGTGCGCGGTGATCGACATAGAGGATTTGTCGCCGTCGTTCCGGCGGGTGCACCTCATCGGCGAAGATTTGCAGGGGCACGAATGGGCGCCGTGCCAAGTGACCACGTTCCTGGTCTCGCCGACCGAGTTCCGGCGTTACACCCCGGACGCGTTCGACGCGATGGCGGGGCGGATGTCCATTCTGTTCTACCGGCACAGCGTCGCAGTAGCGGGCCCCCCTTCGCCGGGCGATGCGTGGCTGGACGATCTCGGGGTCGGCGACCTGGTCAGCGCCATGGGGCTGGAGGCGACTCGGAGCTTCAGGGCACGTGCCGAGCCAGGAACTGTGTTCGTGTGCGGCGACGGCACCACGGTGGGATTGTGGCACTCGATGATCCGCTGGCTGGGCGACCAGGCCCGGGTGTGCGGCGTGGTCGAAGTGCCCCTCCAGGACGTATCGCTGGTGCGGTACCTCCTGCCCGGCGTGGACGTCGTCGCGCAGACCGAGCAGCCGGGGGAGACGGTGTTGTCCTGGCTGGGCGACGCTCCGCCCGGGGAGATCACCCGCGCCTACCTGTCCGGGCACGGGCAGACCATCCAGCGCGCCCGCGACCTGGTCCGCGACCGGTATGGCCTGCACCGGTCCGTCATCCACACGCAGCCGTACTGGGCGACCGGAAAGGTCGGCTTGTGACCAGCGGCCTCGTCACGTCCCTGGTTAGACTGCACCGCTGATGAGGGCCTTGACGCGGCCAAGCCCTGGCAAGCCCTCCAGCGGTGAGGTGGCCATGGACGACCCCCGACAGACGGTGCCGGACGCCGTAGGTCTCATCCAGCACAAGGTCTCGGTTCCGGACGCACCAGAACGCATGGTCCCGCGGCCGAGGATCGAGCGAGCCCTCGGCATGCTCATCGAGCGACGGCAAGTGGTGCTCGTACTGGCGACGGCGGGGGCGGGCAAGACCATCGCCATCAGTCAGGCGACGGCGCACCTGCCCCACCCCGTGGCGTGGCTGTCGGTCGACGCGACCGACACGCGGCCGGGACGCCTGCTCGCCTACCTCGAAGACACACTGGCACGGCACGTGCCGGCCGCCCACCAGGTGGCGACCCGCGCACTGCGCGCGGGCATCCCGCATACCGAGTCCGCCGGGCTGCTCGCCGAGTCCCTGAAAGGGCACCGACTGGTGCTCGTCCTCGACAACCTGGAACGCCTCGGAGTGTCGGGAGACGGATGGGAGGCGCTCGGCGCGTTCCTGCACTACCTGCCGCGAACGGCGCGCGCGGTCCTGCTCAGCCGACGTGACATCCCGGCGGCGATTCACCGGGAACTCGACCCGACCTCGGTGGCCTCGCTCCGGGAGGAAGACCTCGCCTTCACCGTCGAGGAGGCGGCCGACGCGCTGAGGCTCAACGACAACACCACGATCGACGCGGCCGAGGCGGTGTCCGCGACGGGCGGCTGGGTCACCGGTGTGCTGTTCGAAGCCTGGCGCTCCGAGGAGCACACCGCGATCGTCGGAGGCGAGGCCGACCCGCTGCACGGCTACATCGCCTCCCGAATCCTCGCGGAACTGCCCCGCGCAGACCGGGACTTCCTCGTGACGACCTCCGTCCTCGACGCGGTGACCTCCGAACGTGCCAGGGCACTCGGGCTGGACAGTCCCGCGCGGCGGATGCAGTCGCTGAGGTCGGTCCGCCTGCCCGCCGTCTGGTCACCGGACGGGCGCATGATGCGCTGCCATCCGCGACTACGAGAGTTCCTGGTGGAGCAGCTCAGCCGTCGCGACGAGGAGGAACTGCGCCGGATCCGCCGGGCCCACGGCACGCTACTGGCCGGCGAAGGCCACGACGAGGAGGCCACCGAGGTACTGCTGCAGGCCGGTGACGTCGCCGCGGCACGCGCCTGCGGGGCACGCGTCGTCCGACGTGTGATCGAGCGATGGGATCTGCCCGTGGCCGAACGCTGGCTGGAGGCATTCGGCACGGCAGACGACGAGCCTCGGGAACTGACCACGGCACGACTCATGCTCGCCTGGGCCCGTGACGACTACCGAGGGGGAGTGGCCATCGCCGACGCACTCCTCGGCTCCGGCGTCCGCGACGAGGTCGCCCGGGCATCCGAGCGGGCGGCGGCGCTGATGATCTACTGCTACGCCCAGTGCGGCCGCCTGGACGATGTGGACGAACTCCTGCGGCTGGCCGACCCCGGCACAGAGGTCGCCGCGGTGCGCTACACGCTCGGGACGATCTATCCCGCGTACCGCACGGACACGCCACCGGAGCTGACAGGCGGGCCGTTCGACGCAGCGGTGCTGTTCGCGAAGTACTGGTTCGGCCACCTGACCGACCTCGACGTCTCCCTGGAGTCACACTGGGGCACCTCGCTGGCCACTCCGTGGCAGATCGGGGCGCTTCGCGCGCAAGGCCACACCCGGCGAGCCCTGGAGTTGTACGAACGAGCCCGCGACTCGGCCCCCAACCCCCTGAGCCTGCACGCGGTCGTACCAGAACTCCTGTTGGACGCCGGGCTCCCCGCCGAAGCGATCGCAACCATCGAGGAAGGCCGCAAGCTGGCCCTCGACGCCGGGGCACACGCCTGGTACCTCGGTTTCACCGAGGGGCTCGTCAGGCTCAGAATCCGTGACCACCGTGACGCCGCCGAGTCCCTGGCGATACTTGACGAGTTGGAGAGCGACCCGCTCATCGAGCGCGCGCAGCACCCCTTGGCGAAAGCGCGTGCATGGCGAGGATGGCTCTTGTTGCGCGGAGGCTCGGATGCCGACGCACTCGACTGTCTGCGTGAAGCCGTGACGCTCCTGAAGGCCGGCGGCCTCTTCCAGGAACTGCCCATCGTCGCGGTGCTCCTGGCGGAGGCGGAATGGCGCGCCGGTCACGAGGACGAGGCCGACCGCGCCGCCGACCTGGCCCTTGAGGTATCGGGCCGTCAGGACTCGCGCCATGTACTGCTTCAGATCCTCACCGAGTTCCCCGCCGTCGCGTCGCGCCGTATCGACGCCGAGGCCGAGACGGACACCCCGTGGCACACGATCGGCCGGGCTCTCGCCGCGCAGGGCGCGAACATCCAGGTCACGGAGCGGATGCCGGCGGTGACGGTCACGGAGTTCGGACGCCACGCTCTTCTCGTCGACGGCGCCGAGGCCCGCCTGCGCATCACCAAGAGCCTGGAACTGGTCTCCTACCTGAGCAGCCGGCCCGGTCGCGCCGCCGACCGCCGAGAGGTGTTGGGGGCGTTGTTCGAACGCGACGACCGATCGACCCGCGCCTACCTGCGCCAGGCCGTCCATCAGCTGAATCTGGCGCTGCCGCGGCAATTCCGCCTCATCGTCGAACAGAACAGGTTGGCTGTCGCCGAAGAGGTGGCACGAGGGTGCCAGTCGCTGCGCTTCGAGGCCGACCTCGCCCAGGCACACCGGCTGGCCGGGCGGGCCAAGTTGTCGGCGATCGAGGAGGTCCTCACCCGTCACGAGGGTGACTACCTGCCGGACCGTGTCTCGGAGTGGGCGGAGCAGCGTCGACGCGTGCTGTCCCAGCAGGCCGTCGAGGCGCTCTCGTCAGCGGCCGAACTCGCGCTGCACCTGCATCAGTACGGCGACGCCATCCGCCTGTGCGACCAGGTGACCGCCGTCGACCCGCTCCGCGAAGTGGTGTGGCGGGTACGGATGCGCGCGGCGAACGCGCTGGGCGATGACGATGGCGTCCGCACGGCGTATGTGGGCTGTGAGGAAGCGTTGGCCCGGATCGATGCGTCACCCTCTCCAAGCACTCGCAGGCTGCTCAAGCAGCTCCAGCGGTGACGGAGGAGAGGCTCCTGCCGCGGGCGAAGCGGCGAGCAGGGCGCATTGTCGTCGCTGTCGGTCGAACTGGGCGGACGCGGCTGCTCGTGGTACGCACCCAACTCATCGACCCTCAGGGGCCATTGAGGGGCCACAAGGACAGGAACAGACCGGCAAGCACTGCAAAGGGCTGACACTGATCAGCACGTCTGACCTGCAAGAACGGCGTGAATCGGCAATGATCGACAAGGGCCGCCAAGATCCTCAAAGGACTCATAATCCGCCGGCCGTGGGTTCGAGTCCCACCCGCCCCACCTGTGCAGGTTTCTTGCCTGCGGAAACGTCTCATCTGGGGTGCGGATTCAGGGTGTTGGTCCACGGGGCTGAATCCGCTGCTCGTGAGTTCGACTCTGTTGCCATCAGCGTTAGTTGAGGTCCCTCTGACCTGCGCAGACGTATCGGCCCATGGCTGGAGGATGGCGTCGTGGGTGGGCTGTGCGAGCGTCTGGATGTCGGATTCTGGACGCTGGCTGGACACGAGGATCCGGAAGTGCTGCTCAGGGACCTTCGAGTAGGCGGGCCTGCCGGGTCGGCGGGGCACGGGCGCGGTCCGAATGGCGTGAGGTCCGAGTTGGGACGCGAAAACAGCCCGTACTGGAAACGGCCCAGAGAGGACCGACAGGCGGGGCGGGAGCGGCCGGGCTGGGCGGCTCCCGCACATACAGCCGCCGGTCTTCCTGCTCATCCCGTTCCTCCCGGGGCAGCGACGGTCATCGCTCAGGCGGGACGTGGTCCGCTGCCCAGGGCCGCCGAGCGCGTGCTGCTGCTGATCGCCGACGACGTGGCGTGGCTCGACGAGGCCGACGCAGCCGTCCTCGGGTTCGTCGCACGGCGCGTCACGGACGCACAAGGTCACCCCGACGGACCTCGGAGTCCGTGGCGGGATGGACAGCAAGAGCCTCGGGGTCGTCCTGGACGCCGGACAGCCCGGCGCGGTGCTGCACGCCCACCCCATGGACGAACTTGCCTCGGGCGCACACCGTGATGTCGACGTGCTGCTGAGCATGGCCAGTGACGACATGGGCTGGTGGGTGGCGAACGACCTCGACCGGTTCGACCCGCACACCGTCGACCGCATCGTCGACGAGGTCGCCGGGTGGCGCATCCCCCGCTCCCGCGCCAAGAGGATCGTCGATGCCTACGACCAGGGCGGCCGCACCCCTGCCGAGGTCCGCGCCGCACTCCTGTCGGACTACATCTTCGGGCTCCCCGCGGCCCGCGCCGCCCTGGCGCACGCGGCGGCGGGCGGCAACGCCCATCTCCTGATGATCGGGCCCGCCGAGGGCGCACCCGCCGTGCACGGCACCGAGATGTACGCGCTGGTCGGCCAGGAGCGGCCGGGCCGCAGCGCAGAACAGGCCGAGCGTGACAAGCGTATCCGCGACATCGTGCTCGACTTCGCCACCGGCGAGCAGCCCCGGCTGTGGCCCGCTGTCACGAACCGGCCCGCCTCGGAAAGCGTCGGCAACCCTCCCTTCGAGGCCACCGCCCACTATCAGCAGGCCCTCGAGCTGTGGGAGGGCATCGACCGCCCCTGACGGGCATCGGGCGATACCCAACCGCGCACCACGGGGGCGAACAGAGTAAGGAGCCCGACATGAGCCAACCGACAGCAGTCGGCGAGGCCGCACCAGCCACGATGCGGGCCGTCGTCGTCACCCGGCCGGGCGGCCTCGACGTACTGGAGATCCAGGATGTGCCGGTGCCTGTACGCAAGCCCGGCTGGGTGCGGATCAGGGTGAAGGCGTTCGGCGTCAACGAGTCCGAGGTCACCACCCGCAAGGGCGAGTCGGATGCGGAGGTCAGCTACCCGCGTGTGCCCGGCATCGAGGGCGTCGGCGTGGTCGATGAGGCCGATGAGGACAGCGGGCTGCGGCCGGGACAGCAGGTGGCCACGATGATGGGCGGCATGGGCCGCTCCTACGACGGCACGTACGCCCAGTACGTGAGCGTCCCAGCCGGGCAGGTCATTCCGTTCGAGTCCGGTCTGCCGTGGGAGGTCGTCGGTGCGCTGCCGGAGATGTTCCAGACCGCCTACGGATCGCTGACCACCGGCCTGGACCTCAAGGCCGGGCAGACGCTGCTGATCCGCGGCGGCACCTCCACGGTCGGGCTGAGCGCGGCCACGATCGCGAAGGACCTCGGAGCCACCGTGCTGTCCACCACCCGCAGCCCCGGTCGGGCCGGGGAACTGCGGGCCGCGGGCGTCGATCATCCCCTCGTCGACAGGGGCACGATCGCCGACCAGGTGGAGGAACTGATGCCGGAGGGTGTCGACGCCGTACTGGAGCTGGTGGGCTGCTCGGTCCTCGCCGACAGTCTCCGCACCGTCCGCCGGCACGGCACGGTCTGCTTCACCGGAGCCCTGGCCGGCCAGTGGACGATCCCCGACTTCAGCCCGTTCATGATCCCCAGCGGGGTGCGGCTGACGTCCTACGGCGGTCAGGCCGCCGACCTCCCGGCCGACGTCTTCGCTCACCAGCTCCAGGCCATCGCCGCAGGACGCCTCAACGTCCCGGTCGCGAAGGTCTACCAGGGCCTGGAACAGGTCCGTGACGCCCAGGCCGACGTCGAGTCCGGCACCACGCCGGGCAAGCACGTCGTCGTCCTGGACGACTGAGACTCGGGCAACCGAGAAACGACAACCAACCACTCCCGATGCGCGAGGGCCGACAACGTAAGCGCCGGTGAGCACGGAATCCTGACACCGCGTGAGGCGCAAGGGGCGCCCGTGCCTGCCCCAGCAGGCACCTGTTCCCCTGGCCAGGAGCTCTGATTCGTCAGCAGGACGCGCCCATGGGCAGCGGCAACGGCGGCCGGCCCGTTTCGGCAATGCTCGAGCAGGCTGCCGCCGGTCCGGGGGACCTCAGCGTGCTCGAGGGAAAAGCCGCTCGACGGCGGTCACCACCGCGGCGCGGCGGGCGGCGGTGGTGGGGTCCACGGCGTGTGCGGCGGCGGCCTCGCCGAGTTCGGGTTGTGACGCCCAGGTCGTGGCGATCTGGTTGACCAGGGCGAGGACGTCGGCCGGGTCCCAGGCGGGGTCGAGCTGTCCAGCCTGCTGCACCTGGCGGAGCAGGCCGATTTTGCGGGTGATCGCTGCCTGGGCGGGATCGTCGGCACCGGTAGCGGTGCCCTGCAGTTCGAGGCGGCCCCAGGTGATCAGGCGGTGGTGGTCTGGGCGGGCGACGAAGTAGTCGAACAGGCGGCCCGCATAGCCAGGGAGGTCGGTCGGGTCTATCTGGGTGGCCTCGGCGATGACGACATACTCCCGTGCAGCGACAGCGGCATAGAGCGCGTCCTTGCTGCGGAAGTAGGCGTAGACGCGTTCTTTGCTGGTCTTGGCGAGCTTGGCGATGCGGTCCACGCGGGCGCCGGCGATGCCGTGGCGGGCGAACTCCTCCATGGCAGCGGCAAGGATGCGCTCGCGCGTGGTGTCGCCGGCGGCGGCGGGAGCTGCGGTCTGGCCGGAGTCGCGGGACTGGGACATGGGCCCAGGATAGAGCACCGAACCGTTTGGTTTGGCATTCGGGTGATCGGCACGTAGGATCAAACGGAACAGTTCGGTTTGGCCTCTGCGGGTGAAGTCGGCGAACCACTGAGGGAGTGAACTCATGCAGCATCGCAATCTGGGCTCTCAGGGCCTGCGCGTCTCGGCGCTCGGCCTGGGGACCATGGGCATGTCCATGGCCTACGGCGCCTCGAACGACGACGAGGGCATCGCGACCATCCGCCGCGCCCACGAACTCGGGATCGACTTCTTCGACACCGCCGAGCTGTACGGCGCCGGCACCGGCAGCAACGAGATCCTCCTGGGCGAGGCGGTCAAAGACTTCCGCGACGAAGTGGTCCTCGCGACCAAGTTCGGCTTCGACATGACCGCCCCGGCGCTCAGCCCCGGCTTCAACAGCCGCCCGGAAAACATCCGCAAGGTCGCCGAGAACAGCCTGCGCTACCTGCAGAGCGACCACATCGACCTCTTCTACCAGCACATCTCCGACCCTGACGTTCCGGTCGAGGAGGTCGCCGGCGTGGTCGGCGAACTGATCGCCGAGGGCAAGGTGAAGTACTTCGGCCTGAGCAACGTCGGCCCCCAGTACATCCGCCGCGCCCACGCCGTCACCCCGGTCTCCGTGCTCCAGTACGAGTACTCGCTCTTCGAGCGGGAGGTCGAGGAGAAGATCCTTCCCGTTCTGCGGGAACTCGGCGTCGGCCTGGTGCCCTACTCCCCGCTCGGTCGCGGCTTCCTCACCGGCCAGGTCAAGCCCGCCGGCGAATACCCCGCGGACGACATGCGCAGCTGGGACGAGCGTTGGCAGGGCGAGAACTACACGTACAACCTGCACGCCACCGAGCAGCTCAAGGACCTGGCCGACACCAGGGGTATCACCGTCGCCCAGCTCGCACTGGCCTGGCTGCTCGCCCAGGGCGAGGACGTCGCGCCCATTCCCGGCACCCGCAGCACCAAGCGCCTCGAGGAGAACGCCGGCGCCGTCGACGTCCAGCTCTCCGCCGCCGATCTGGCCCGCATCGCCGAGATCCTTCCCCACGGCTCGGCAGGCAGCCGCCTCCCGGCCGCGATGCTGTCCAGCTTCACCACCGACTGAACCGCCCCTCCACGGCCCGCACGGGCCGGTCGGCAGCAGCCGGTGACGCCGCACAGGCGACGTGCGGGTCATCATCGTCAACCGGCCCGGCGGCCGGGAATGGTAAGTGAATCGACTTGCCATTTCTCGGTGATGTCGGAGTTGCCTTCACGCGGTCCGTGCCGAAGTGAAGCTCGTACCCGATGAACGCGGTGTCCGAGTCGGCCTGACGATCACTGCAACTGCACCCCGGAGAGCGGGACCCCTATGAGAATCCGGCTGACCGCCGGAGCGACCGTCCTCAACGCAACCCTCGACGACAACGCGACGGCACGCGACTTCGCCTCGCTGCTTCCGCTGACTCTGCGGATGGACGACCTGTTCAAGCGGGAGAAGTACGGTCACCTGTCCCGGTCTCTCGCCGTGGGAGGCGAGCCGCGGTTCAGCTACGAGATCGGCGACATCGCCTACTGGTCACCTGGTCCCGACATCGCCGTCTTCTATGACGACGACGGCGAGTCCATCCCCGACCCCGGCATCGTGATCCTCGGGAAAATCGACCACTTGGGGGCCGATGTCCTCAAGAAGTGCGACGGCGCGGTCGACGTCGCCATCGAGGCCATCGGCTGAGAGCCGGTCGGAAACCACCGAGATCTCGTCAGTCAAGGAGAGGAGGCGGGAGGGTCGTGGCCTCGCCGGCCGCGAAGACGGACGGGGTGAGGCCGGTTCGGTCGCGGAAGAAGCGGCCGAAGTTCGCGGGATCGGTGAAGCCGAGGTGCACGGCCACGGTCCGGGCATCCCATTGGGCGCCTCTCAGCAGCCGCCGGGCTTCGAGGAGGCGCCGCTCGTCGATGAGGTCACGTACTCCCTTGCCGGTGGCGTCTCGGGCGGCGCGGCTGAGGGTGCGGACCGAGCAGCCGAGCAACTCGGCGTAGTCCGCGGCTTGGTGCAGCTCACGGAAATGCAGCTCCAGGGCGTCCAGGAAGCGTCCGTACCGGTCGGCGCGGCTCGTGCCGGACGCGGCCGTGTCGATGGGGGCGATGCCCGGGGAGCCGGCCAGGCGCAGCAGCAGTGATTCGAGCAGGCTGCGCCGCAGGGCGTGGTGGATGTCGAGGGGGCGGCGCCCCAGTGCGCGGTGTTCGTCCAGGAGCTGGAGTGCCGTCTGCTGGAGCCAGGCGGTGTCGTCGGGGTGCGGGCTGAGCACGGCAGGGGCCTCGTGCGCGGTGAGCGGGGCCAGGAGACGGGCGATGTCGGGCCGCAGTACATCCGGTTCGAAGAGGATGAACGGGCCGCGGGCCGCGCCGGGCAGATGCCAGCACTGCACGTGTCCGGGGCGCACCCACAGCCACTGGCCGGGGGCGACGGTCCGCGTGACGTGGTCGACGTCGTGCCGCAGATCACCCTCGGTGACCGCGATGAGGTAGTGGAAGGTGGCACGGCCTGGACGGGGCGGGTTCCACGGCCAGTCGTCGTGCTGGGCGAAGAAGTCCTCGACGGTGCTCACCTCGAGGCCGTAGGGAGTACCGACCGGGGGCTGGAAACCGTACAGCGGAACCGCAGCTGGCCCGGCCGTGTTTCCGCTCGGGCTGGGGTGTCGCTTGTCGACCATCACGTGTCCGCAGCCTACCGCCCTTCCGGCCGGCTGCGGCGGAAGGATGGGACGTGCCGGCGCGCTCCGCGCCTTCTGCGATGCCGCAGCCCGTCACCACCTGAGGAGGCTCACCGCCCATGAATGGATCGGCCTTGCACAAGACCGCCGCCGACTGCGCGGAGGAACTCCCCGGGGCCCAGCTGGAGCACCCCTTCGGCCCCGACTGGGAGGTCTACAAGGTGCGCGGCAAGGTGTTCATGCTGATGACCGACGTCCCGGGGCGGCCCGTCGTGATCCTCAAGGCGGACCCCGGAGAGGCCCACGCCCTGCGGGAGCAGTACAGCCACATCACCCCCGGCTATCACATGAACAAGAAGCACTGGATCACCCTGGAGAGCGGAGAAGGCGTCGACGAGGACCTCGTCAGGGAGCTTGTCACCGACTCCTATCGTCTCGTCGTCGCTCACCTGCCCAAGGCCGAGCGGCCTGTCGACCCGCACACCTACGGCACCGGCACGCGGGCGGCCCGTTGAGCGCGGCGGGTGAGTGGCTCCAGGGCACCGCCCGCCGGGCGGCCCTGGCTCTTCCCGGCGGCAGCCACGGCCATCCCTTCACCCCGGGACTCGACGTGTACAAGGTCGCGGGGAAAGTGTTCCTGATCGTCACCGACGACCCGGACGAACAGATCATCACGGTCAAGTGCGAACCCGAACACGCCCGTGCTCACGTACGCGGCTACGCCTCGATCACACCGGGCCGCTATCTCGACAAACGCCACTGGATCTCACTGGGGCCGGGACCCGGCATCACCGAGCGGCTGGTCACCGACGCGGTCGAAGATTCCTACGACCTGGTCGCCGAGCGGCTGCCGGGACGCGACCGCCCCAGTGCCCGATGAGCACCGCGAGCTTCCCCACGAGCGGCTGAGCGACACCTGTCAGTGCCCAGTGCCCAGTGCCCAGTGCCCAGTGCCCCGCGCAGCGGGCGGCGGTCCTGGAGGGGATCAGCGCCGGCATCCCGCTCGGTCGCATGGGCCTGCCCGAGGAGGTCGCGGAAGCGGTCGTGTACCTGGCCTCCGACGCCTCCGCCTTCGCGGTGGGCCAGGACCTTATCCTGGACGGCGGCCAGATTGTCCTCTGACAGCGAGGACGCGGCCGGAAGACGGGCGAGGGCATGTCGGTGGAGGACCGAGCGGCAACCGGTGGCGACACGTGCCAGGCCGGATATCACGCGCAGATCAAAGAGGAGAACCGCGCGCGCATCATCCGCGCCGCCCGCGACCTCTTCCTCGCCCGGGGATACGACAAGACCTCCCTCGCCCAGATCGCCAAACAGGCCCGCGTCTCCACCGGCACCCTCTTCAAGCGGTACCCCACCAAGGCCGCACTGTTCGCGGCCGTCACCTCCGAGCAATGGCAGCTGGCCGTGGAGTACGCCGCACCGCCGCCGCCCGGTGATCCCCGGTATGGTCTGGACCACATCGGCCGTGACTACGCCTGCCTGGTCGCGCGGCCCGGCACGGCCGCACTGTGTCGCCTGATCATCACCGAACTTCCCCAGATGCCGGAACTCGCCGACATCGTCGGCACCGGCTTCGCCATCGACCGCGGCCCCTTCTTCGACCGGCTCCGCGACTACCTGGAAACCGAAGCGCAGGCCGGCACACTCGACTTCCGTTCGGCCGACGGGCAGGCGCAGTCGGCATCCGCAGTGGCCGAACAGTTCCTCGGCATGATCTGCGCCCAGTTGCTGTGGCCTCAACTCGTACGGACCGACTTCGTCCCGCCCGACCCCACCGACCCCGCGATCGTGGACGAAGCCGTCGCCCTCATGCTCACCCGCTATCGCACCGGATCCTGAACCCTGGACCACCAGTTCACGTGGCAAGGACCCCGATGCGTCACCCTCCGGGACAGATGCACGTATGGGTGACTCGATCGACAACGAATGGCGGCGAGCGGCGACCGGTCCTACCAGTGACCAACAGCGGTCGACAGCTGAGCCGGGACCGTGGCCTGCCGGTACTCCTGACGTGCGACCCCGGCGTTGCGCTCGGTGGCGCGACCACCGACAAGTGATCGACGAAACACGGCGGGTGGGGACGGCAGTTCACCCGCGCGTGCCATGCCCCGGACTGGGTGCAGGCGAGGCGGTTCAGCGCGCGGGGCGGGTGCCAGGGCGCGGAAAGAGGGCCGTCCGGCAGTGGGGGAATCGCCGTGATACCGCCTCGGGTGGGCGGTCGGCGAGAGGCTTGACGCCCGTCCGTGCGGCCGCGCGGACTCTACTGCCTGAGATCGATCATGTGGACCGGCTGCCCCGTCGTGCGAGCAATGGTTTCGAAGTCGCGGTCGAAGTGGAGGAGGATGAGGCCTGCTTCTTCCGCGGCGGCGGCCACCAGGAGATCGACGGGGCCCGCACTGCGGTGTTCCCCTTTGGTGGTCAGTTGTTCCTGGACGATGCGGGAGCGGCGGTAGATGCCCTCAGGCATGGGGCAGCACGCGTAGTGGGCGTCGAGTGCAGCCTTCAGCCGCGCGCGGTCCGCGGTTGAGCGGGCGGAGTAGAGGACCTCGAGTTCCGTGATGTCGCAGATCGCGACGAGGCCGGCGCCGATCCTGTCGTCCCACTCGGTTGTGGTCTGGCGGAGCACGACGCGGGCGAGGGCGGAGGTGTCGATGAGGTAGTCGGCGACGGTCACGGCCGGTACTGGTTCTTGTTCAGGAGAATGTCGATGTCCAGGGCTCCGTCGGTCACCAGTTGCCGGGCGTCTTCGAGTGCGCGCAGGCGCCGGTAGCGGGCGGTGACCTCACGCAGGGCGGTGTTGATGGTGTCGCGCTTGGTGGTGGTGCCGAGTTCCTTGGCGGCTTCTTCCAGTGCCTCGTCGTCGAGGTCGATCACGGTGCGGCTCACGATGGCCTCCTCATGCACATTGCGGCGTATATCAATATACATGATCGATTGTATATCGACTCGCGCACCCCTGGGCGGTCCGTTTCTCGAATCCGTGGCCTTGCAGTGAGCGCGTCAGAGGAGGGGGGTGCGCCAGGGGCTTCCCGGTGGGCTCCTTTCAGCGTTCGAACTTCCAGGTGAGGCGGGAGATCGTCCTTTTCGGGATGGTCGCCTGGTCGCCGTACTGCCCCGCTCCCCGAATGTCGTAGAGGCTCTGCCTCGGCACCCGGGGAGAGCCTCCGCGCGGTTGGAAGGGGAGTCCGCTGCGGGCGGGTTCTCGCCCCGACTCTGAGCTCGCGTAATCGTCCGACAGCCCGGCGTCTCTGGCCGTTCGGGGGCGGCGTCGGGACGCAGTTGGGACGCAAGGATAGGGACGGACCGCTAAAGACTGACGGGCGGAGACATGGCGCGCCCGGTCTGACCAGCAAAAACGTCATGACCGGACACTGATCGGCAAGGGCCGCCAAGATCCCCGATGGACTCATGATCCGCCGGCCGTGGGTTCGAGTCCCACCCGCCCCACCTGTGCGGGTTTCTTGCCTGCGGAGACGTCTCAGCGGGTGTGGGGAGTCAGGGCTTTCGCCCAACGGACTGAACCCGCTGCTCGTGAGTCCGACCCCGTGGCCGATGGCGGCGGACACAGACCCCGTCCGCCGCCCCGCTCACCGGGTGGGCCGCCCCGTCAGCGCCCATTGAAGACGGGCGCCCTCTTCTCCATGAACGCGTTCATCCCCTCCCTCTGGTCCTGCGTCGCGAACAGTGCGTGGAACACGCGCCTTTCGAAAAGGAGCCCGTCGCGCAGACCGGTCTCCAGGGCCCGGTCGACCGACTCGCGGGCGGCCGTGACGGCCGGGCGGCCGTAAGAGGCGACGGTCGCGGCGGCTTCCGTGGCCTCGGTGAGGACGCGGTCGTCCGGGACCACCCGCGACACCAGGCCCGAGGCCTCCGCCTCGCGGGCGTCCATCGTGCGGCCCGTGAGGATCAGGTCCATGGCCTTGGCGCGGCCGACCAGGCGGGTGAGCCGCTGGGTGCCGCCGATGCCGGGGATCACGCCGAGCTTGATCTCCGGCTGGCCGAAGACCGCCGACTCACCCGCGACGACCAGGTCGCACATCATCGCGAGTTCGCAGCCACCGCCCAGCGCGTAGCCGTTGACCGCCGCGATCTTCGGCGTTCGGAATCCGGCGAACTCCTCCCAGCCCGCGAAGTAGTCCTCCGCCGCCATGTCCACGGCCGACCTCCCGGCCATCTCCTTGATGTCGGCACCGGCCGCGAAGACCTTCTCCGAACCGGTGACGACGAAGCAGCCGACGTCCGGGTCGCGGTCCAGCGGGCGTAGTACGTCGAGCAGCTCGGCCAGCAGCTCGCTGCTGAGGGCGTTCAGGACGTGCGGCCGGTGGAGTCGTACGGTGACCACGCGGTCATGACGGTCGATCTTGAGGGTGTTCATCGACTCTCCTTGATCTCCTTCCTTCCTGACGGCCGGTTACGAGTCCCAGATCGCGCCGTACGCGGGAATGCCCCGCCGTTCGAGACCGTGAACGACCTGCCAGGTCAGCTTCTTGTTGGAGATGCAGATGACGGCTTCGGCACCGAAGTCGCGGTACGCGGTGTACGCGAGCCGCACCATGTCCGGTTTGCCGTGCTGCGAGGTGTCCCAGACCAGTGCGTCCGGCTGGACGGCGAGGATCTCGTCGACCAGGCCGTCGCCGTAGGTCGTGCGGGGATCACGCGTCGCCCACACGAGCCGTGAGGGCACTTCGGCGGCCAGCAGATGCGGCAGGCAGGGACCGATACCGCTTCCGGTGGCGACGTAGATCACCTTGCTGAACAGGGTCTCGATATTGGCGACCCCGGCCGTGGTGATGCCCTTGACCCAGACCTTCGGGGGCATGTCGTCGATGAAGGAGCCCGTCCAGTCGCCCGCGCGGGAGATGGTCAGCCGGAAGCCGGGTTCGCCGGGTGAGGGCACGTTGGCGAAGGAGTGCCACTCGGTGAGCGGTCTGCGGCTGATGGCGGTGGACGACCCCGCGAAAGGGGTCACGCCATGGTCGAAACGGGCCAGCACGACGTGCGGGGAGGGCCGTTCGATCCGTACGTCCACCTTGCGCAGCCGCAGCCAGGGCAGGGCGACGCTGAAGGTGGCCACGGCCAGCACCCCGAGGGCGAACGGCCCTCGCACGCCCAGCAGCGTATGCGTCCAGAACAGTGCGAGGGCGCTCCAGCCGCCGAAGCGGTGGACCTTCTCGAAGTGGTCGTGGAAGCGGGAGCGGAAGGGCGGCAGGGCGGTGACGACGATGACGACGAGCAGGGCGACGAGTGCCCAACCCACAGTGACCAGCGGCAGGCCTGCGCCGTCGACGGTCGCGACGACCGCCCCCGCGAGGAACCACATCGCTCCGGCAAGTGCCCCGCCCACGTGCAGCCCGCCGAAGTGGTACACCTTCCCGAGCGTCCACCGAGCCTTCAGCGGCCAGCTCGTCGGAGCCCAGGTCGCCAGCCGGAAGAAGAGGTTGACGACGTACTGCTGCCGTACCACCACCGCGAGCGCGAGGTTCACGAGGGACGCGTAGCCGATGGTTTCGGCGTTCGGGACCCAACTCCCCGCCAGAAAAGCGATGTTGGCCAGTATTACCAGGGCCGCCAGGCGGTTGTAGTGCATCAGGCGGGGGTGCTTGAGGAGGCGGCGGGGCGCGGACGTGAGCGGGGGGAGTTCGGCGAGAGCGTGCGTTGTGCCTCCCGCCTCGGCGGACGCGGTCTCGGCGGGCGGCGTCATCAGGCCGCCCCCTCTCGTACCGCCGACACCGGCAGCAGGGGTGCCCCCTCGCCATGAACCGTCACCGGCCGCGCGGCCTCCTCCCGCTGCGTCTCCTCCCGCTGCGCCGCCAGCCGCAGCAGTGCCGCCCGGTCGACCTTGCCCCGGTCCGTCTCCGGCAGCGCGGCCAGCGGGAGGACCATGCCCGGCACGCAGTAGTACGGCAGTACGTCGGCCACCGCGCGCCGGGCCGTGTCCGGGTGGACGTCGGCCGGGCAGACAAAGGAGATCAGGCTGCGGGCGTCCCGCCTGAGTGTGACGGCGCGCGAGCAGCCCGCCACCGACTCCAGCACCGAGGAGACGGAGTCGAGTTCCACGCGGAAGCCGCGGACCTTGACCTGGTCGTCGGTACGGCCCAGATGCTCGAGTTCGCCGTCCGGCGTCCAGCGGCCGAGGTCGCGGGTACGGAACATGCGGTGTCCGCCGCCGAGGAAGGGGTCGGGGGCGTACCGCTCGGCGTTCAGCGCCTCGTTGTCCAGGTAGCCCGCCGATACGCAGTCGCCCCCGGCCCACATCTCGCCGACCTCCCCGATGGGCAGCGCACGCCGGTGCTCATCGAGTACGTACACCGTGTTGTTGGGGGTGGGGCGGCCGATCGTGAGCAGTGCGTCGTCCACGCGGTGGTGGCCCATCGTGTTGACGATCGTCGTCTCCGTGGGCCCGCAGCAGTTGTGGAAGGCGGACCGCCGGGCCCAGGCGTCCGCGAGCGGGCGCGGGCACGGCTCGCCCGCGACCGCCACCGTCCGCACCCGCGGGCAGCCGGCCGGGTCGATCCCGGACAGCACCGTCGGCGTCGCGATCAGCACGTCCGCGGTACGGGCCGCCGCCGCGACGTCCTTGCCGCGGACGACGAGCGTGCCGCCGTGGGCGAGACAGCCGAGGATCTCCCAGGCGGCCATGTCGAAGGCGATGTTGAGGAGTTGGGCGACCCGGTCACCGGGGCGGATGCCCAGGTCACCGGGCTCGGTGAGGAGGATGTTCGCGACGTTGCGGTGGGTGACCTTCACCCCGTTGGGCTTGCCGGTCGTGCCGGAGGTGAACAGGACGTAGCACCCGTCGTCGGGGAGTACGGGGCGCGCGGGGCGTACGGGCCGCTCGGGATGGACCGGCCCTTCCGTGGGGAGGCCGGCGAGATCGTCGTCGTCGATCGTGATCAGCCGGTGTCCGGTGTGTCCGGTGTCAGGCGGAGGCACCCGCAGCGTGTGCTCCGACTGAGTGAGGACGATCCGGGTTCCGGCGGTGCGGATGACGTGCCGCAGCTGGGCGGCGGGGGTGAGGCCGATGTCCTGCGGGACGTACGCGGCGCCGGCCTTCAGCGTGCCGAGCAGTCCGACGAGCATCGGGATGGAGCGGCGTACGAAGAGACCGACGTGATCGCCGGGCCGTACCCCCTCCTGTACGAGTCTGGCCGCGAGCCGGTCGGCGCGGCGGTTCAGCTCGCCGTACGTGATCGTCGTGCCCTGGTGTTCGGCGGCGACGGCGCCCGGCGCGGCGGCGGCCTGCCGTTCGACGGCGTGGTGGACGAGGGGGTCGGGGACGGGGACTTCAGGACCTTGGCCGAACTGCCGGAACAGGGCCCTGTCTTGGAGGGACAGATGGCTCAGGGGCATGCTTCACAGACCTCCTGGCTGTGGGGGGAAGATGCCTCGGGCGACTGAACGCTGACGTGCGTCGATATGTCGAGCATCGTGCGGAGGTGCGGAGGTGCGGACGTGCTGAGGTGCGAGGCCGCGGCACCGGCGTGCGGCGGCGGCTCACACAGCTTTAACGTTCAATGTGGTCCGCGTCACTGGGAAAACCAGTCACATGAATGCGCTTACTGCACATCGACAGCTTCCGCACAGGAAGGCGACAGGAACCTCAGTACCGCGTGTGTGGCGGACGCCGGCGGCAGTCCGGGGCTGACGAGTCCGCTCTCGAAGGCGATCGTGACCAGGTGGGCACCCGAAGACGCCGGTCGGGTTCGGTGGCGACGACCACTTGGCCGGCCCGCCCGTCGCCGGCGTCGGGCATCACACCGACTGCGTCGGCGCCCTGGCCGATACGGCCTACGGGGGCCGACGGTCAGGCACGGCCGTCGACCCCCGTACGCCGTGCGACAGACCCGCTCACCGGCACGCCGGCCCGGTACGCGGCCACGCCGTCCCATTCGTGATGGCTCTCGACCTGATCGGCCGGGGCGGTGTGGTCATCTCGTCGCGGTCGGACGTCACGAGGATCTGCGCCGCCCCCACCACTCCCGAGCTGGACCGTCTCTCCACCCACGGCGCGGTACAGCCCTTCCTTCGTGCCGAAGGTGTAGTGCACGGTGGGCCACCCCGAGTTCGGCGGCGATGGCCCGGGTGCTTCCGGCCGCGACGCCTTCCCTCGCCATGTAGTCGATGGCCGCTCTGATCAGCTGGGGACGGCGCTCGGCCGCGGGAACGTGAGCCATGACCGCATACCGACATACCCGATGACCGACTTAGTCTGATGAACCAGTCGTTCGGACAAGTCGGGTTCCGCGCGACTGACGAGCCGGTGTCGATGACGACGTGCTGGCCTATGTGCGCCGAGCCTGGGGCTTGTCCTGGGACACGAGGTACTGGTGGAGCTGGCCCTCGACCGTGCCGTAAAGGTGCCGGCACCGTCGTAGACCATCTTGTCGAACGTCCAGCCGCCGTCCCAGATCTTCTCGACCCCGGCGAGGGCGAGCGTCGTGTTGTTGGTCTGTACGTCCACCCGGTAGAGGTCACCGGCGATCGAGGTGACCAGGACGGTGTTGAAGTTGAGGGTCGCCATCGCCTTCGGCGTGAAGCCCAGGGCCGGTCCGATCAGTGTCTTGATCCGGTCACCGGTGTTGGGCTCGATCTGTGTGTAGGTCAGCTTGCCGTCGGACAGCGTGCCGTAGATCGACACGTCACCGGTGCACGAGGCGGCTGCCTGCGCGGCCCCGCCGGTGACCGTGACCGGTCCGAGGACATGGCGCCGACGGCGAGGGCGGCGGAGCAGCGACGGACGGTGTTGCTCAGCTTCATGGTGTTCTCCTGCGGCATGGAACTCGACGAGCGGGCGAGGCACGTCGCTCCCCTGGACAAGGGCGCCGTCAGTTCTCGTCGCGCAGGGCCGTCCAGGTGTCATGGCCGACGATGCCGTCGACGGTCAGGCCCTTGTCGCTCTGGAAGCCGCGTACGGCGGTCTCCGTGCCGGAGCCGAAGATGCCGTCGGCACCGCCGTCACCGATGCCGTAGCCGCGCCGGGAGAGCATGCACTGGACCTGGAGTACGCGTTTGCCGGTGTCGCCCTGGCGGGTGCGGCCGCTGCCGAAGTAGTGGGTGCAGTCGGTGTTCCAGGGCGCGGTCGCGGGCTCCGCGGTGGGGCTGCTCGGGGC
>NZ_MUBA01000222.1 GCF_002154575.1 Streptomyces bobili | reverse complement strand
GCCGGGGGCCGATCCGCCGCTAACACCCCCGGCGGATCGGCCCCCGGCCCCGGCTCCGCCGGCGGCAACAGCGGTGACCTCGCGTCCACCGGCGCCGGCGACCTCGCCGCCTGGACCGCCGCCACCGGCATCACCGCCCTCGCCGGCGGCCTGCTGCTCCTGCGGCGGCGGGGGAAGACACAGCAGGAACAGCCCCGGACCGGAGGCGGGGCCCACGGCAAGTAGCCCCTGCCTGCCCTGGCCCCCGCTCCCGCCCGCGTGCGTGCGGCGGCTACGCCGTAGCCGTCTTCGGCCCCGGAGGCTGCGGGGGCTGCGGCCCCTTCGGTCCCCCCGGCCTCCCGGACTTCCCGGACTTCGCAGCCGTCGAGGCCGTCGAGGCCGTCGCAGCCCCCGCCCCCACCGCCGTACGGGCCTTGGTGGCCGCCGCTGTCAGGGGCTTCGCGATGTCCTCCAGGGAGCGTCGCTCGGCCCGTACCGCGAGGAACGCGGCGACCAGGCCCGCCGCGCACATCAGGGCCGCGCCGATCTGGAACGCGAGGACCGTGTCGCCGACCTTGCCCGTTCCGGTCAGTTCGGCGAACAGCAGGGGGCCGCTGATGCCGCCCGCGGCGGTGCCGAGGGCGTAGAAGAAGGCGATGGACATGGCGCGGGTCTCCATCGGGAAGATCTCGGAGACCGTGAGGTAGGCGCTGGAGGCGCCCGCGGAGGCGAAGAACAGCACCGCGCACCAGCAGGCCGTCATCGTGGTCGCGCTCAGCGAACCGCGGTCGAACAGCCAGGCCGTGCCGAACAGCAGCAGGCCGGAGAGCAGGTACGTCGAGGAGATCATGATCCGGCGGCCGACCGTGTCGAACAGCTTGCCGAGCAGCAGCGGGCCGCAGAAGTTGCCGAGGGCGATCACGGCGAAGTAGTAGCCGGTGTGGCCGGTCGGCACGTCGAAGAAGGTGGTGAGGATCGCGCCGAAACCGAAGGTGATCGCGTTGTAGAGGAAGGCCTGCCCGATGAAGAGGGAGAAGCCGAGGACGGCGCGGCGGCGGTAGCCGGAGAACACCGTGCGGCCGATCTCGACGAAGGAAACGCTGCGGCGCTGGTGGATGGTGAGTTCTCCCTCGGCCGCAGGCAGCGGGACGCCCTTCTCGGACTCGATGCGCCGCTCGATCGAGGAGACGATCTCCTCCGCCTCCCGGTCCCGGCCGTGGATCATCAGCCAGCGCGGACTCTCCGGGACATGGCGCCGTACGAGGAGGATGACCAGGGCGAGGACGGCGCCGAGCGCGAACGTCAGCCGCCAGCCCACGTTCGCCGCGAAGAGGTCCGTGTTCAGCGCGACGATCGACAGCAGCGAACCGCCGACCGCGCCCAGCCAGAAGCTGCCGTTGATGATCAGGTCGACGCGGCCCCGGTACTCGGCCGGGATCAGTTCGTCGATCGCCGAGTTGATCGCCGCGTACTCGCCGCCGATGCCGAAGCCGGTGAGGAAGCGGAAGAGCAGGAACCACCAGGTGTCGAAGGAGATCGCGGTCAGGGCGGTCGCGCCGAGATAGACCGCCAGCGTGATCATGAACAGTTTTTTACGGCCCCAGCGGTCGGTCAGCCGGCCCCAGAACAGGGCGCCGAGGCAGGCACCCGCCACATACAGCGCGGCGGCGATACCGGTGACCTGCCCGGACGTGATGGGCAGGCCGCTGCCGGGCTCCGACAGCCGCCCGGCGATGTTGCCGACGACCGTGACCTCTAGGCCGTCGAGGATCCACACGGTGCCGAGACCGATGACGATCGTCCAGTGCCAGCGGGACCACGGGAGGCGGTCCAGGCGGGCCGGGATGTCCGTCGTGATGGTCCGGCCGGTCTCGGCCGGTGCGGCGGTGGTCATGGGCGGCTCCCTCCTCATCGAGCGGAAACCGTTGCCGGGTTCCCCGAGGAAGGGCGGCTACGCCCGCAGCCCTACGCCCCCAGCGCCTTCGCCACCGTGTAGATCAACAGGCCCGCCAGCGACCCGACCACCGTGCCGTTGATACGGATGAACTGCAGGTCACGGCCGATGTGCGCCTCGATCTTGCGCGTGGTGTGCTCGGCGTCCCAGCTCGCCACCGTGTCGGTGATCAGCAGGGTGATCTCCTTGCGGTACGTCGACACCACGTGCACCGCCGCGCCCTCCACCCAGCGGTCCACCTTGCCCTGCACCTTCGGCTCGGTGGCCATCCGGGACCCCAGCGACAGCAGCGCCGCCCGCACCCGCATCCGCAGCTCACTGCGCTCGTCCTCGGCCGCCGACACGATCATGGACCGTACGGCCGTCCAGGCGGACGCGATCAGGTCCTGCACCTCGCCGCGGCCCAGCACCTCGCCCTTCAGCCGCTCCACCCGCGCGCGGGTCTCGGTGTCGGACTGGAGGTCGGAGGCGAAGTCCCGCAGGAAACGGTCCAGGGCGCCACGGGCCGGGTGGGACGGCATGTCCCGCATCTCCGCGCAGAACCGCAGCAACTCCTTGTAGACCCGCTCGCCGATCCGCTTGTCGACGAACCGTGGCGTCCAGCCGGGCGCGCCGCCCTCCACCGCGTCCATCACCGAGTCGGCGTGCAGCACCAGCCAGTCGTGCGCCCGCGCCACCACCAGGTCGACGGCCCGCCGGTGACCGCCGTCCGCGACGATCTTCTCCAGCATCTTGCCCATCCCCGGCGCGATCTCCTGGGCGTCCGCCCGCCGTGTGATCGCCTCGCCGACGACCGCCTGCACATCGGAGTCCCGCAGCACGGTCAGCGCCCCCCGCAGCGCCGTCGCCAGCTCCTCCGTCACCCGGTCCGCGTGCTCCGGCTCCGCCAGCCACGCCCCCAGCCGGCTGCCGATACCGACCGCGCGCAGCCGCTGCCGTACGACATCGCGGGACAGGAAGTTCTCGCCGACGAACTCGCCCAGCGAGACGCCCAGCTGGTCCTTCTTGGTCGGGATGATCGCCGTGTGCGGGATGGGCAGGCCCAGCGGATGGCGGAACAGGGCGGTCACGGCGAACCAGTCCGCGAGCGCGCCCACCATGCCCGCCTCGGCCGCCGCCGCCACATAGCCCGCCCAGGGCCCGGCGCCCCGGTGGGAGGCCCACTCGGCGAGGACGTACACCACCGCCACGAAGACCAGCAGCCCGGTCGCGGTGAGCTTCATGCGCCGCACCCCGCGCCCGCGCTCCTCGTCGGCCGCGCTGAAGACGTCCATGGCGCGCCCCACCGTCGCGGCCCCGTCGTCCGTCGGCGCCCCGCCTTCCGTCGTGGCCCTGTCGTCCGTACCCGTACGTTCCATCCGCTCTCCACCCGCTCCCGGTCCCCCGTGCCCCGCACGCGACCATTGTCCCCACCTGTCCGACTACTGGAACGAAACAGGAGTTCCCGGCGTCTGTCAGGTGGGGGAGTTCAACGGTGATCTCCTGAATGTTCTGTCGGAGCCTCGCCGCTCCCTCGTCCGAGGAGACACACCCGCATGACCAGGCATGACGGCGAGGGGTCCGGGAGGTCCGGGGCGCCCCACGCCCGCCGGAGCGGCCACCGCGGCCCCCGTCACCATCTCCCTCACCACCTCCCTCATCACGTCCTCCTCTCCGCGGTCCTCGCCGTGATCGTGGGCCTCTCGGCCGCCATATACATCGGTGTCGACGCCGGGGACGGCGGGCGCCGCGGCCAGGACACCCTCGCCTCCTCCCGCACCGGCCCGCACTCCGCCGCGGCCGCCTCCACCGGTGTGTGGGTCGGCAGCTGGGCCGCCGCCCCCGTCGGCAGCGAACCGCTCACCGAACCCGACGGCACGGCGGGCCGCACGGTGCGCAACGTCGTCCACACCAGCGTCGGAGGGACGAGTGCCCGCATCACCCTGTCCAACCTCTACGGCACCGGAGCGCTGACCGTCACCTCCGTCACCCTCGCCGTCGCGGCGGACGACGACAGCCCCGCCGCCGACCCCGGCACCCTGCGCCGGCTCACCTTCGGCGGGCGCCCCGCGATCAGCATCCCGGCGGGCGAACAGGCCGTGAGCGACACCGTCCCGCTCACCGTCCCCGGCGACACCGACGTCCTGGTCAGCCTCTACACCCCGACCTCCGCAGGCCTGGTCACCTTCCACCACCGCGCCCAGCAGACCAGCTACGTCGCCGACGGCGAGCACACCGCCGACGTCACCGGAACGCCGTACACCGGACAGAGCACCTCCTGGCGCTACCTCACCGCGCTGGACGTCCTCAGCGAGGAGGCCGGCGGCACCGTCGTCGCCTTCGGCGACTCCATCACCGACGGCTCCACCTCCACCCCCGGCGCCAACCGCCGCTGGCCCGACGCCCTCGCCGACCGGCTCCGCGCGGCCCTCTCCGACCGGGACGACGACGCCCCTCGCTACGGCGTCGTCAACGCCGGCATCAGCGGCAACCGCGTCCTCACCGGCGGAGGGGGCCGGCCCGCCGACAACCCCAGCGGGCTGGACCGCTTCGACCGGGACGTCCTCGACCGGCCCCACGTCAAGGTCGTCGTCATCGACCTCGGCGTCAACGACATCCTCCGCAGCCGCGACACCGCCGACCCCGACGCCGTCCTCGACGGCCTGCGCGACCTGGTCCGCCGCGCCCACGCCCACGGCATCAAGGCCGTCGGCACCACCCTGCTCCCCTTCCGCGGCCACCGCGGCTACACCGACGCCCGCGAGGACGTACGGCGCCGGATCAACGCGGAGATCCGCTCCGGGTCGGTCTACGACACCGTCGTGGACGTCGACCGGGCGATGCACGACCCCTACGACCCCCGCCGCCTCAAGTCGGAGTACGACTCCGGCGACCATCTCCACCCCAGCGACAGGGGCTACCGCAAGATGGCCCAACTGATCAAGTGGAGCCAGCTGAAGGGGGCCGAGCGGGCGCAGTTGTGACGCCCGAGCCCGCACAGCCCTGACCGCCCTGACCTGACCTGACCTGCCCAGCCCGGCTCAGTGGCCCAAGTGACGGTGCCTGTCCCGGCCCCGCGGCAACTCCCGATCGCCCCGGTTCCGCCTCCGCTTGCGGTCCACCCCCCCCCCGCCCCAGAACGCGAACCCCGTGATCACCACCCGCGGAGCGCCCGCCGCGGCCGGCACCCCCTGCTCACGGTGGTCGAAGCCGCCCATGATCCCGATCCCCCGCACCACCACCTCGACCCCGGGCGGCACCACGACGTTCATCCCGCCCATGATGGCGACGCAGTTGATCACGACCTCCCCGGCCGCGAAGTCCGCCTCGCGCAGATCGATCTCCCCGCCGCCCCAGAACGCGAAGCCGGTGAACCGCCGGGGCACCGTCCAGCGCCCCTTGCGCTGGAACCCGGACATGACGGCCACGGCCCACGTGGACGACCCCTCGCCGCCCACGATCCGCCCGGCCCACGCCCCGTCCACCTCACCGTCGCCCCGCGCCGCGCTCTTGTGCAGGGACACGGCGGCCGGCGGAGCCACCCCGGCCGCGGGCAGGTCACGGGTGATCGGCGTCAGCTCGCCGTACGTCCGCGCCCGGTACGTCGCGTCCAGCCGCTCCTCGAACTCCGCCATGTCGAGCCGACCCTCTGCCAGGGCGTCCCGCAGGACCTCGGCGACACGCTCACGGTCGGCGTCGGAGGCACGGAGGTCCGGGACTGCGTCGTCGGTCATGCACAGCAGCCTACGAGTTCCTCGCGCCCGGCACTACGGTCTCCCGGTCCGCGTACATGCGGCCGATCACCGCCTCGATGTCCGGCTCCCGCACCGACAGGTCCACCAGCGGATGCTCCGCCGCGATCCGCGCCACCAGCGGGGCCGCCGACTCCGACGCCGGGAAGGCCAGCCACTGACGCGGCCCCTCCACCCGTACGACCCGTGCCGCCGGGCCCACGTCGATGGGCGGGAGTTCCCTCTCCAGGTCCACGACCAGGGTCCGTTCGCTCTCCCCGGCCTCGTGCAGCCCGGCGAGCGGGCCGTCGTACATCATGCGGCCGTGGTCGATGACCATCACACGGGAGCAGAGCCGCTCGATGTCCTGGAGGTCATGGGTGGTGAGCAGGACCGTCGTGCCGCGCTCGGTGTTCAGCTCGCCCAGGAACTCCCGCACCCGGGCCTTGGAGACGACGTCGAGGCCGATCGTCGGCTCGTCGAGGTAGAGGACCTCGGGGTCGTGCAGCAGCGCCGCCGCGATGTCGCCCCGCATCCGCTGGCCGAGCGACAGCTGCCGCACCGGCACCTCCAACAGGCTCTCCAGGTCGAGGAGTTCGACGAGCCGGTCCAGGTTCTCGCGGTAACGGGCGTCCGGGATGCGGTACATGCGGTGGGCGAGCCGGTAGGAGTCGATCAGCGGAAGGTCCCACCACAGCGTCGTCCGCTGCCCGAACACCACCCCGATGCGATGGGCGAGCCTGGTCCGCTCACGGGCGGGGTCGATGCCCGCCACCCGCAGCCGGCCGCCGCTCGGGGTGAGGATGCCCGTCAGCATCTTGATCGTCGTCGACTTCCCAGCGCCGTTCGGCCCGATGTACCCGACGATCTCGCCACGCGCCACGGTGAACGACAGCCCGTCCACCGCCCGCACCTGCCGCCGCTCCCTGCGGAGAAACCCCGTACGCCGACGCACGTCGAAGACCTTCTCGACCCCGTCGAGTTCGATGAACGCGTCCACCACGACTCCCCCGCTTTCCCGTACTCCGCTTGATTCCTGGACTCCCGCAACTCGCCGGACCGCGCTCACTTCGCTAACTTCCCGTACTCCGATACGACCTCAGCCCGGCCCGCCAGGCCAGTCCCGCCAGCGCGCAACAGGCCACCGCCACCAGCGGCGGGGCGTACGCCGTCCACTCCGGCAGGTCCAGCGGATACGGCCGGTCCAGCACATACGCCGCCGGCACCCAGTTGACGAAGGCCAGCGGGAACACGAACGTCACCGCACGCACCAACTCCTTCCCGAACACCGTCGGCGGATACTGGAGCAGCGTCTGACCGCCGTACGTGAACGCGCTCTGCACCTCCGCCGCGTCCTGCGCCACGAACTGGAACGCCGCCCCCGCCACCAGCACCGCACCGAAGATCACCGCGCCGCTCACCAGCGTCACCGGCACCAGCAGCACCTTGGCCACCGTCCAGTCGACGTCCGTCGCCGCCAGCGCGTACGCCAGCACGAGCGCCCCCTGCGTGATCCGGGACACCCGGCGCAACGCGAACCGGTCCGCCGCCACCTGCGCCAGCACCGGCGCCGGCCGCACCAGCAGCGTGTCGAGCGTGCCGTCCCGCACCCGCGAACCCAGCCGGCCCGCCGAACCGATCACCAGGTCCGCGATCCCGAACGAGGTCGCGGACAGGCCGTACAGGAAGGCCACCTCCGGCAGCGAGTAGCCGCCGAGCGCATCGACCCGCGAGAACATCAGCAAGATCGCGACAAAGTCCAGCCCCGTCACCAGCAGGCCGCTCACCAGCGTCATCGCGAAGGACAACCGGTAGGCCATCGTCGAACGGATCCACATCCCGGCGATCAGCCGGTACGCCCGCCACCCCTCCCGCAGCCCGTACCGCGCGCGGCCCTTCTCACCCATCCCGCCGGTCTCACCCACCCTGCACCACCACCCGCCGCGTCGCCGCCACCTGCACCATCCGCCCCAGCACCAGCAGCACCACCGCCCACCCCGCCTGGAAGGCGTACGTCCGCAGCGCCCCGGTCTCCCCCATCAGCAGGTCCGCCGGCATCTGGAGCATCGCCGACCACGGCAACGCCCGCACGATCCCGCCCAACGGCTCCGGAAACGCGTTCAGCGGCAACGCCATACCCGTACAGAACATCCCGGACACCATCAGCAACTGGAGCGCACCCGTCCCGTCCAGCAGCCAGAAACCGCTCAACGCCACCAGGAACCGGATACCGAAACTCACCACCATCGCCAGCAGCAACGCCAGCAGGAACCGCAACCACAGCCACGGATCGGAGGGCAGCGCCGACGGAAAGACCAGCGCCCCGAACGCGAACGGAATCACCCCCCGCCCCAGCAACTGGAAGAACGAACGCCCCAAGTCGGCCGCGAACCACCACAGTTGCAGATCAGCGGGACGGTACAGATCGATCGCCACCGCACCTGTGCGGATCCGCTCCATCAACTCGGCCTCGAAACCGCCTCCTTGGAGCGCGAGAGTCGCGAACAACGCCTGGCCCAGCCACACGTACGTCACCGCCTGGGCCTGGTCGTAGCCACCCAGCTGCGGCCGTTCGTCCCACAACGCCAGATATGTGTAGACGAGGATCAGGCCGAAAACGGTGTTGGTGAACACCCCCGCCGCCGTCGCCGCACGATAGGTCGCGTACCTTCTGAAACTCCCCGCCGCCACGGCCGCGTACAGACGCACCGAACCCACGGCACCAGCCCCCTCCCCCGCGGCGATCCCGCGCCGGTCCCGCCACCGCGGCGAAGCGCAGGAGCCTAACGGGCGGATCCCCTCGCGTGCCACGCCATTTCCGGGCACCTTCCGCACGTGTGGCACAACACGCGCCGATTGCCGGGAACGGAACGCATGGTGCGAGAGTCTTCAACAGGGGGCGCAGAAGGCGTACGAGACGTACGGGAACGTACGAGGCGAAACAGGAGTCCGAGCAACACATGAGCGACGAGCCGCAGCCGCAGCCGAAGCAGCCGACCGAGGGCCGGCCGACCGGCACACCCGAGGCAGCCGGCACACCCGAAGCGGCCGGCACACCCGAGACCGCCGGGACGTCCGAGACGGCCAAGCCCTCCGAGGCCACGAAGGCACCCGCGGCCACCGGGACACCGAAGTCCGCCGGGACACCCGAAGCGGCACGCGAACCCGAGGCGGCCACCGGTCCCACCGGTCCCACCGGAGCCGCCCGTACGCCCGGCTCGGCGCCTGCGCCCGACACCGCCCGCACGCCCGACACGGCCCGTACCACCGAAATGGCCCGAATCCCCGAAGCGCCCCGCACCCCCGAGCCGGCCCACACACCCAAGGCCGCGCACACACCCCGAGCCGCCTACACCTCCCCGGCCGCCGCAGCCGCAGCCTCAGCAGCCGCATCCGCCGAAGCTCCCGGCGTCCCCCAGGCAGCCGGCCCTGCGGCCGGCGCCAAAGCCAAGCGCCCCAAGCGGCCCAAACGCACCGGCTGGCGTCGGATCTTCCCCACCTGGCGCATGGTCCTCGGCACCCTCCTCCTCGGCGCGGCCCTCGTCGTCGGCCTCTTCTTCGTCGGCTACTCCATGGTCAAGATCCCGCCCGCCAACGCCCTCGCCACCAAGCAGAGCAACGTCTACCTCTACGCCGACGGCACCGAGATCGCCCGCGACGGCACCGTCAACCGCGAGAACGTCGACCTCTCCCAGATCTCCAAAGCCGCCCAGCACGCCGTCCTGGCCGCCGAGGACCGCGACTTCTACACCGAGTCCGCCATCGACCCCAAGGCGATGATCCGGGCCGGCTGGAACACCGCCACCGGCAAGGGCAAGCAGTCCGGCTCCACGATCACCCAGCAGTACGTGAAGAACTACTACCTCGCACAGGAACAGACCGTCACCCGCAAGGTGAAGGAGTTCTTCATCTCCATCAAGCTGGACCGCGAGATCTCCAAGGACGACATCCTCGAGGGCTACCTCAACACCAGCTACTTCGGCCGCAACGCCTACGGCATGCAGGCCGCCGCCAAGGCCTACTACGGCGTCGACGCCGCCGAACTCACCCCCGCCCAGGGCGCCTACCTCGCCGCCCTCGTCAACGCGCCCAGTGAGTACGACGTCATCGCCCACCCCGAGAACCGCAAGGCCGCCGAAGCCCGCTGGAACTACGTCCTCGACGGCATGGTCGGCAAGGGCTGGCTCAGCCGGGCCGACCGCACCGGCCTGAAGTTCCCCGCCCCCAAGGAGACCTCCGGCGCCGACACCGGCATGTCCGGCCAGCGCGGCTACCTCGTCACCGCCATCAAGGACTACCTCCGCACCACCAAGATCGCCACCCCCGAGGAACTCGAAGCCGGCGGCTACCGCATCACCACCACCCTGGACAAGAAGAAGCAGGACGCCTTCGTCGACGCCGTCAACGACAAGCTGATGGACAAACTCGACCCGAAGGACCGCAAGGCCGACACCTACGTCCGCGCCGGCGGCGCCGCCGTGGAACCCAAGACCGGCAACGTCCTCGCCCTGTACGGCGGCATCGACTACGTCAAGCAGTACACGAACAACGCCACCCGCCGGGACTTCCAGGTCGGCTCCACCTTCAAGCCCTTCGTCTTCACCTCGGCCGTCGAGAACGAGTCCGAGACCCAGGACGGCCGCCGCATCACCCCCAACACCATCTACGACGGCACCGACCAGCGCCCCGTACAGGGCTGGAGCGGCGGCAGCTACGCCCCCGAGAACGAGGACAACGTCGACTACGGCGACATCAGCGTCCGCAGCGCCACCGACAAGTCCGTGAACGCCGTGTACGCGCAGATGGCCGTCGACGTCGGCCCCGAGAAGGTCGAGCAGACCGCCGTCGACCTCGGCCTGCCCACCGACACGCCCGACCTGGAGCCCTACCCGTCGATCGCCCTCGGCACGGCCACCGCCAGCGTCCTCGACATGGCCGAGGCCTACGCCACACTCGCCAACCACGGCCGGCACGGCACCTACACCATGATCGACAAGGTCACCAAGAACGGCGCCGACGTCTTCGACCTCCCCGAGCGCAAGACCTCCCAGGTCATCAGCCGCGAAGCCGCCGACACCACCACCTCCGTCCTGCGCAGCGTCGTCCAGAACGGCACCGCCACCGCGGCCCTCGCCGCCGGCCGCCCCGCCGCGGGCAAGACCGGCACCGCCGAGGAGGACACCGCCGCCTGGTTCGCCGGCTACACCCCCGACCTCGCCACCGTCGTCGCCGTCATGGGCCAGGACCCGGTCACCGCCGCCCACAAGTCGCTGTACAACGTCATGGGCCTGCCCCGCATCAACGGCGGCGGCGCCCCCACCGAGATCTGGGCCCAGTTCACCAAGAACGCCCTCAAGGACACCCCGCCCACCGACTTCACCCTCCAGATCCAGGAAGGCTCCGAGGAAACCGCGTACCCGTCCGCCGAACCCTCCCGCGGCGAGCCGACCGAGGAGGACGACGAGGACGACACCACCGGCGGCCAGAACAGCCAGTCCCCCGGCACGAACCAGGGCCAGACCGGCGGCGGCACCCCCACCGGCACCACCGGCGGTACGACGACCGGCGGCACCCCCACCACCGGCGGCGGGGACACCGGCGGCACCACCGGAGACACCTCCACCGGCGGCACCCCCACCACGGGCGGCACCACCGACGCGGGCACCACCGGGGACACCTCCGACGGCGGAACCACCGGCGACACCTCCGACGGCGGCGCCATCGGCACACCCGGCGGCACCTTCCCCCAGCTCACGACCCGCAGACCGCTCGACGAGTAACGGTTCCGACCTCTAATGCCCCGAGGTCGCCTTCAGCCCCACCACGGCGACCAGCAGCAGACACACGAAGAAGATCCGGGCGGCGGTCGCCGGCTCCCCCAGCACCACCATGCCGAACACCGCCGCCCCCGCGGCACCGATCCCCACCCACACGCCGTACGCCGTCCCGATCGGCAGCGAACGCGCCGCATACGACAGCAACAGCATGCTCGCGACGATCCCCGCACCGGTGAAAAGGCTGGGCACCAGACGCGTGAACCCGTCGGTGTACTTCATCCCGATCGACCAGCCCACCTCGAGCAGACCGGCGACGATCAACAGAACCCAGGCCATGACAGCACCTCCGAGACACGAACGCTCAACAGAACGGTGCGTCGTCTTTGCCTACGTACATCCCGGTACGGCGCGTCTCGTCGGGCTCCCTCCAAGCTAGCAAAAAGAAGAGAAAAAGGGCTGGTGACCATGGTCACCAGCCCTTTTCAGCCTACGAATCAAAGGCGCATCAGAGGCGAATCAGAGGTACAGCCCCGTCGAGTCCTCGGACCCCTCGAACCGGTCCGCGGCCACCGCGTGCAGATCACGCTCACGCATCAGCACATACGCGGTCCCCCGCACCTCCACCTCGGCCCGGTCCTCCGGGTCGTACAGCACCCGGTCGCCCGGCTCCACGGTCCGCACGTTCTGACCCACCGCAACGACGTCCGCCCACGCCAGCCGACGGCCCACGGCCGCCGTCGCCGGGATCAGGATCCCGCCACCGGAACGCCGCTCACCCTCACTCGCGTCCTGACGCACCAGGACCCGGTCGTGCAGCATCCGGATGGGCAGCTTGTCGTCGTCACCACTGTGCTCGCTTCTCATACCGCTCACACCGACGAACCTACCTGCCTCCGCCCGGCCGGAACGCCTCCGGGTCAGCCCTTGCGTCGCCGCGTACTGAACGCCAGCAGCCCCACGACCCCGACCACCACCAGGGCCACCGGCACCACCCGCTCCAGACGAGGCGCGCCCTCCTCGTCCACGAACTGCGCCCTCACATCGCTCACGACCCGGTTGACCTGCACATAGGCCCTCCCGATCGTGTGATCGACATTGGCCGCGACCTTCGCCTTGGCATCGCCGACGATCGTCTTGGGATGCACCCGCACCCCGATCTCGTCCAGCGTCTCAGCCAGCGTCTCTCGGCGGCGCCTGATGTCCGCCTCGATCTGCGCCGGGGTTCTGGTGTCCGACGTGTCCGCCACGGTGGGGCCTCCGAAGTGAGCCGACGTTTCCTACATGTTCTGGACAGTCTGTCAGTTCCCCACCCGCCCGCACCGTCAGGACCCCCCGTTACGCTGGACCGATGAGCGAGCGACTCCAGCCCGGCGACGTGGCCCCCGCCTTCACCCTCCCCGACGCCGACGGCCACGAGGTGTCCCTGTCGGACCACAAGGGCCGCAAGGTCATCGTCTACTTCTACCCGGCCGCCCTGACCCCCGGCTGCACGAAGCAGGCCTGCGACTTCACCGACAACCTCGACCTCCTCGCCGGCGCCGGGTACGACGTCATCGGCATCTCCCCCGACACCCCCGAGAAGCTCGGCAAGTTCCGCGAGAAGGAATCCCTCAAGGTCACCCTCCTCGCCGACCCCGAGAAGACGGTCACCGAGGCCTACGCCGCCTACGGCGAGAAGAAGAACTACGGCAAGACCTACATGGGCGTCATCCGCTCCACGATCATCGTCGACGAGCAGGGCAAGGTCGAACACGCCCTCTACAACGTCCGAGCCACCGGCCACGTAGCCAAGATCATCAAGGACCTGGGCATCTGAGACCCCCTCCCTTCCCCGCCAGGCCCGCGTCGACCTCGGTCGCCGCGGGCCGTTGCACATGTGCTCCAACTACCACTCCCCGACGGAGACGTGGCGCCACGAGGACGGCAGAGACGCACTCGCCGGGTGACCCGGCACCCCCGTACACTGAGTGCCGCCGGTCGAGGTTGATGACCGTTTTTGAGCGGCCGTGATGGAATTTGGCAGTCATGCTGGGTTTAGGTCCCAGTGGGTTAACACCCGTGTGGGTTCGAGTCCCACCGGCCGCACACGACAGAGGGGCCGCCCGTCCGGGCGGCCCCTCTCCCGCGTCTCAGCCCAACAGCTCCCGAATCACCGGCACCAGTCCCCGGAACGCCTTCCCCCGGTGGCTGATCGCGTTCTTCTCCGCCGCCGTCAGTTCCGCGCAGGTGCGGGTCCCGCCTTCCGGCTGGAGGATCGGGTCGTAGCCGAAGCCGTTCGTGCCGGTCGGGGCGTGGCGGAGGGTGCCTCTCAGCTGACCCTCTACGACCCGCTCCGTGCCGTCCGGCAGGGCGAGCGCTGCCGCGCAGGCGAAGTGGGCGCCCCGGTGTTCGTCGGCGATGTCGGCGAGCTGGGCCAGGAGTAGTTCCAGGTTGGCCTTGTCGTCGCCGTGGCGTCCTGACCAGCGGGCCGAGAAGATGCCGGGGGCGCCGTTCAGGACGTCGACGCAGAGGCCGGAGTCGTCGGCGATGGCGGGGTGGCCGGTGGCCTGGGCCAGGGCGTGGGCTTTGAGGAGGGCGTTCTCGGCGAAGGTGACGCCGGTTTCTTTGACGTCGGGGATGTCGGGGTAGGCGTCCGCGCCGACGAGGTCGTGGGGCAGGCCTGCGTCGGCGAGGATCGACCTGAGTTCGGTGATCTTTCCGGCGTTGCGGGTGGCGAGGATCAGGCGGGTCATGGGCCCAGTATCCCGAGTCGTGCCCCGACTCCCGCGCGCGGTTCTGCGGGGTGCTAGGGGGTGCAGACCTTGGTCAGTTCGCCGGCGGCGTCGGTGACGGGGCTGAGGTCGGGGGTGTTGTCGCCGTTGTCGACGGCGGTGCGGACGTTGGTGACGGCTTCGCGGAGGTCGTCGACCGCCTTGTTGACGTCGGTGTTGTCCGTCTTCTCACCTATTTTGTCGAGGTTCTTCTCGATGGAGGTGAGGGATTCCTGGGTCTGCGTCGGGTCGTTGGCGGCGTTCTCGACGGCCTGCTGGAGGTCGGTGACGCTGTCGGCGATGGCGTCGGCGGTCTGGACGCAGTCGAGTGCCTTGTTCACGGCGTCGCAGCCGGTGGTGGTGAGTCCCACGGTGAGTGCGACGGCCGCCGTGGCGGCGGCGATGGTGATACGGCGGCCTCGGTGACGGCTCGCGACCTTGGACATGACGGTGTTCCTCCCCTAGTGCAGGCCCCGGGAGGCCCCCGTTGTGTGCGGCCGTGCGCGGGCCGTGGTACTGCGCAAGACGCCGGGGCGGACGGCGAGGTTGCCCGCGCGTCCGGCCCTGTTTGGCGTTCTCTTTACTTTTGCAGGACGGTATCAAGGGCGGCGCGCTGGAGCACGGTCAATTCCGTGCAGCCGGAAACGGCAAGGTCCAGCAGGGAGTTGAGTTCCTCGCGGGCGAACGGCTCGGCCTCGGCGGTGCCCTGGACCTCGACGAAGCGGCCGTCGCCGGTGCAGACGACGTTCATGTCGGTCTCGGCGCGGACGTCTTCCTCGTAGCAGAGGTCGAGGAGGGGGATGCCGCCGACGATGCCGACGGAGACGGCGGAGACGGTGCCGGTGAGTGGCTGGCGGCCAGCCTTGATCAGTTTGCGGCCCTGGGCCCAGGTGATGGCGTCGGCGAGGGCGACGTAGGCGCCGGTGATGGCGGCGGTGCGGGTGCCGCCGTCGGCCTGGAGGACGTCGCAGTCGAGGACGATGGTGTTCTCGCCGAGGGCCTTGTAGTCGATGACGGCGCGCAGGGAGCGGCCGATGAGGCGGGAGATCTCGTGGGTGCGGCCGCCGATCTTGCCGCGGACGGACTCGCGGTCGCCGCGGGTGTTGGTGGCGCGGGGGAGCATGGAGTATTCGGCGGTGACCCAGCCTTCGCCGCTGCCCTTGCGCCAGCGGGGGACGCCTTCGGTGACGGAGGCGGTGCAGAAGACTTTGGTGTCGCCGAAGGAGACGAGGACGGAGCCTTCGGCGTGCTTGCTCCAGCCGCGTTCGATGGTGACGGGGCGGAGCTGTTCGGGGGTGCGGCCGTCGATGCGAGACATGGTGTCGAGCCTAGCGGCAGGCGCGGAAGGGGCCCCTGCCGCGGGTGCGGTGGGGCCCTTTCGAGTGAGCGGTGGGGCTCACATCATGTCTTCGATCTCCCCGGCGATGGGGTCGGCGTCGGTGCCGATGACGACCTGGATAGCGGTGCCCATCTTGACGACGCCGTGGGCGCCGGCGGCCTTCAGGGCGGCCTCGTCGACCTTGCCGGCGTCGATGACCTCGGTGCGAAGGCGGGTGATGCAGCCTTCGACTTCTTCGATGTTGTCGATGCCGCCGAGCCCGGCGACGATCTTCTCAGCCTTGGTGGCCATGTCCTTCTCCCTGAGGTCCCTGAGTTCCGACGTGGTGGGCTGCTGTCGACGGCGACCGCTTTGTCGTAGTAACCCACAGTTGGCCCATCTTTGCGAGCGATCGTGCCGGATGTATCGAAGGATGACGTCACAGCACCGAAATCGTCCGTAGCTGGTCTACACCACCTGACAGGCGGTCGCCAAACCATGAGTGCCGAGAGCGCTGACACCACGGTCGGGCCTGCGCGGGCCCGTTGGAACGGTCTGTTCCAGGGTTTGCAGAAGATGGGGCGCAGTCTTCAGCTGCCGATCGCCGTGCTGCCTGCGGCGGGGATCCTCAACAGGCTCGGTCAGCCTGACGTGTTCGGGGCCGACGGGCTGGGGTGGACGGACGTCTCGAAGGTGATGATGGGCGCGGGCGGCGCCCTGCTGGACGGTCAGCTGGGGCTGCCGTTGCTGTTCTGCGTCGGTGTGGCCATCGGTATGGCGAAGAAGTCGGACGGCTCGACGGCGCTGGCCGCGGTGGCGGGCTTCCTCGTCTACTACAACGTGCTGCGGCAGTTCCCGGAGGACTGCGGCGAGGGGTTGAAGGCGGTGCCGGGCATCGGCTGCCAGGGCACCGAGGACGGCACGGTGGTGGCGTTCACGTACCAGAATCCGGGTGTCTTCGGCGGGATCGTGATCGGTCTGCTGGCCGCGTATTTCTGGCAGCGTTTCCACCGTACGAAGCTGGTGGACTGGCTGGGCTTCTTCAACGGCCGTCGGCTGGTGCCGATCATCATGGCGTTCGTGGCCATCGCGTTCGCGGCGTTGTGCCTGTGGGTCTGGCCGCCGATCGGTGACGCGCTGGAGAACTTCAGCGACTGGCTGGACGGTCTGGACGCGTGGGGTGCCGGCATCTTCGGTATTGCGAACCGGGCGCTGCTGGTGATCGGTCTGCACCAGTTCCTGAACGTGCCCATCTGGTTCCAGTTCGGTTCGTACACCAAGCCGGACGGGACGGTCGTGCACGGTGACATCAACATGTTCCTGGCGGGTGATCCGGACGCGGGTCAGTTCACGTCGGGGTTCTTCCCGATCATGATGTTCGCGTTGCCCGCGGCGGCGCTGGCGATCACGCACTGCGCACGGCCGGGCCGCCGCAAGGAGGTCGGCGGGCTGATGCTGTCGGTGGCGCTGACGTCGTTCGTGACGGGCATCACCGAGCCGATCGAGTACTCGTTCCTGTTCGTGGCGCCGGTGCTGTACGCGATCCACGCGGTGCTGACGGGTGTGTCGATGGCGGTGACGTGGGGGCTGGGGGTGCACGACGGTTTCAGCTTCTCGGCGGGTCTCATCGACTACGTCATCAACTGGAATCTGGCGACGAAGCCGTGGGCGATCATTCCGATCGGCCTGTGCTTCGCCCTCGTGTACTACGTGATCTTCCGCTTCGCGATCACGCGGTTCGATCTGAAAACGCCGGGACGGGAGCCGGAGGAGGAGCACGAGGACATCACGAAGCCCTGAAAGGCCTTACCGGGCAAGGGGTTTGGGCCTTCGGACCAGTGGTCCGGGGGCCCTTCGTCATGCTCGGCGGGGATCGCTCGGGCGGGTGCGCTGCGTAGTGTTCCGGTTGCAGTTTTGACGGGTTCCTTATATCGCCTTCATCGTGCTAGAAACAGGTCTACACCACTGAGTGGTGTAGACCACCACCCGATGGAGGAAGTGTATGAGCACCGCCACCTCGCCAACGGCGGCCCCCACGAAGAAGTGGGGATCAGGCCTGTTCCAGGGCCTTCAGAAGGTCGGCCGCAGCCTGCAGCTGCCGATCGCCGTGCTGCCGGCGGCAGGCATTCTGCTGCGGCTCGGTCAGCCCGACGTCTTCGGTAAGGACGGCCTGGGCTGGGGCAAGGTCGCGGACGTGTTCGCCACCGCCGGTGACGCCGTCTTCGCCAACCTGCCGCTACTGTTCTGCGTCGGTATCGCCATCGGTTTCGCCAAGAAGGCCGACGGCTCCACCGCGCTCGCCGCGCTCGTGGGCTTCCTCGTCTACAAGAACGTCCTGACCGCGTTCCCGATCAGCGACGCGAAGGTCACCGAGGGCGCGGACGTAGCCGCCACCTACAACGACCCCAAGGTCTTCGGCGGCATCATCATGGGCCTGATAGCCGCGGTCACCTGGCAGCGCTTCCACCGCACCAAACTCCCCGACTGGCTGGGCTTCTTCAACGGCCGCCGGCTGGTACCGATCCTGATGGCCTTCATCGGCACCGCCGTGGGCGTCGTCTTCGGCCTGGTGTGGGAGCCCATCGGTGATGTCATCACCAACTTCGGCGAGTGGATGACCGGCCTCGGCGCGGTCGGCGCGGGCATATTCGGCGCGATCAACCGCGCGCTGCTCCCGGTGGGCATGCACCAGTTCGTCAACACGGTGGCCTGGCAGGAGATCGGCACCTTCAAGGACGCGTCGGGTGCTGTCTGGCACGGTGACCTGCCGCGCTTCTTCCACGGTGACCCCACCGCGGGCCAGTTCATGACCGGCTTCTTCCCGATCATGATGTTCGCGCTGCCCGCCGCTGCCCTCGCCATCACGCACACCGCGCGTCCGGAGCGTCGCAAGGCGGTCGGCGGCATGATGGTCTCGCTCGCGCTCACCTCGTTCGTCACCGGTATCACCGAGCCGATCGAGTTCGCGTTCATGTTCATCGCGCCGCTGCTGTACGTGATCCACGCGGTACTGACGGCCGTCTCGATGGCCGTCACCTGGGGTCTTGGTGTCCACCACGGGTTCAGCTTCTCGGCCGGTGCGATCGACTACTTCCTCAACTGGAACCTGGCGACCAAGCCATGGCTGATCATCCCGATCGGCCTGGTGTTCGCGGCGATCTACTACGTGGTCTTCCGCTTCGCCATCGTGCGGTTCAACCTCACCACCCCCGGCCGCGAGCCCGAGGAGGAGGTCGAGGACCTCACGAAGGCGTGAGCCTCGGCTGACGGACGTACACAGCAGGCGCATGCGAAGGCCCCCGGAGCCCTGAACCGCTCCGGGGGCCTTCGTCGTGTGCGGGGACTTCAGATCTCGTACGTCACTCTCGGCGCCGCCGCTTCGACCGGGCCGGCGAACGCCGCGCGGGCGTCCGCGAGGTTGACCTGCGGGTCGGTCCACGGGGGGATGTGGGTGAGGACGAGGCGGCGGGCGCCCGCGCGGGCGGCCGTCTCACCCGCCTCGCGGCCGTTGAGGTGCAGGTCGGGGATGCTTTCCTTGCCGTACGTGAACGCGGCCTCGCACAGGAACAGGTCGCTGTCGCGGGCGAGTTCGTCGAGGGCCGGGCTGACTCCGGTGTCGCCGGAGTAGGTGAGCGAGCGCCCGCCGTGCTCGACGCGGATGCCGTACGCCTCCACCGGGTGGGCCACGCGTTCCGTGTGGACCGTGAACGGGCCGATGTCGAAGGTGGAGGGCTTGACGGTGTGGAAGTCGAAGACCTCGCTCATCGAGGAGGCCGAGGGGGTGTCGGCGTAGGCCGTGGTGAGGCGGTGTTCGGTGCCCTCGGGGCCGTAGACCGGGATGGGGGCGCAGCGTCCGCCGTCGTGGCGGTAGTAGCGGGCCACGAAGTACGCGCACATGTCGATGCAGTGGTCGGCGTGCAGATGGCTGAGGAAGATCGCGTCGAGGTCGTAGAGACCGCAATGGCGCTGCAGCTCGCCCAGGGCGCCGTTGCCCATGTCGAGAAGCAGCCGGAAGCCGTCGGCCTCGACGAGGTAGCTCGAGCAGGCCGATTCCGCGGACGGGAACGACCCTGAGCAGCCGACGACGGTGAGCTTCATAGAGCAGAAACCTCCGCTGGCGGGAAACCGAGAAGTACCGGGGAAGATCGGAAAACGGACGGTCGTGAAAAGGGGGCGACAGAGGTCGTGCGGTTCGTCGAGCGTAAGGCGCAAAACCTCTGGTCGCTCCTCCACCAGGGGCTGTTGTGGGGGAACTCACCTGTGGTGTCACCGGTTCGGCTGGACCGGGGGTGCGGGGGCGTGCGGGAGGGCGCGCGATGGTGAACGCGCCCCGGTACGGTCGTGCGTATGGACACGTCCTGGTGGTTGGCTCTCGCGGCGGTGGTGCTGCTCGCGCTCGTCGCCACGCTCGTCGACGGATGGGGGCGCGGCCGGCGTCCGGCCGGGCGCAGGTCCCGGCCGCCGGGCCGGCCGGCGCGTGGACCGGGGCGCGGGCGGGGTGCGAGGCGGCCTCGGCCGGCGGAGATCTGGTGGGCGAACGTGCCGTTCGAGGACGGTCCGGGTGCGAAGGACCGGCCGTGTCTGGTGCTGGTGGTGCGGGGGAACCGGGTGACCGTCGCGAAGATCACCAGCAAGTACCACGACGAGCGGGCCGGGGTGATTCCGCTGCCGCCGGGCGCGGTCGGGGACACGCGGGGGCGGGCGAGCTACCTGGAGACGGACGAGCTGCGCCAGGTCGCGCTGGGCGACTTCCGGCGGCGGGTGGGTGTGGTGGACCCGGTCCTGTGGGACCAGGTCCGTCACCTGGCGACGTAGAGGTGCGCGAGGGGGCCGCTCACGCCCAGAGCTGGCCCTGGAGGGTTTCGATGGCCTCTTCGGTGGTGGCGGCCGTGTAGACGCCGGTGGAGAGGTACTTCCAGCCGCCGTCGGCGACGACGAACACGATGTCGGCGCTCTCGCCCGCGGTGAGCGCCTTCCTGCCGACGCCGATCGCGGCGTGCAGGGCGGCGCCCGTGGAGACGCCCGCGAAGATGCCTTCCTGCTGGAGCAGCTCGCGGGTGCGGGTGACGGCGTCGGCTGAGCCGACGGAGAAGCGGGTGGTGAGGACGGAGGCGTCGTACAGCTCGGGGACGAAGCCCTCGTCGAGGTTGCGCAGGCCGTAGACCAGGTCGTCGTAGCGCGGTTCGGCGGCGACGATCTTGACGTCGGGCTTGTGTTCGCGCAGGAAGCGGCCGACGCCCATGAGGGTGCCGGTGGTGCCGAGTCCGGCGACGAAGTGGGTGACGGACGGCAGGTCGGCGAGGATCTCCGGGCCGGTGGTGGCGTAATGGGCGCCGGCGTTGTCGGGGTTGCCGTACTGGTAGAGCATCACCCAGTCGGGGTGCTCGGCGGACAGCTCCTTGGCGACGCGTACGGCGGTGTTGGAGCCGCCGGCGGCGGGGCTGGGGATGATCTCGGCGCCCCACATGGCGAGCAGCTCGCGGCGTTCCTGGGAGGTGTTCTCCGGCATGACGCAGACCATGCGGTAGCCCTTGAGCTTGGCCGCCATGGCGAGGGAGATGCCGGTGTTGCCGCTGGTGGGTTCGAGGATGGTGCAGCCGGGGGTGAGCCGGCCGTCCTTCTCGGCCTGCTCGATCATGTGCAGGGCGGGACGGTCCTTGACCGAGCCGGTGGGGTTGCGGTCCTCCAGCTTGGCCCAGATGCGGACGTCGGCGGACGGCGAGAGCCGCGGCAGGCGCACCAGAGGGGTGTTGCCCACCGCGGCGAGGGGGGAGTCGTAGCGCATCGGGTCGCTCAGGCCATGCCGCCGGCCACGGCCGGCAGGATCGTCACGGTGTCGCCGTCGGCGAGCTTGGTGTCGATGCCCTCGACGAAGCGGACGTCCTCGTCGTTCAGGTACACGTTGACGAAGCGGCGCAGCTGGCCCTTCTCCACGATGCGGTCCCTGATGCCCGTGTGCCGGGTCTCGAGGTCGGTGAAGAGGTCGGCGAGGGTGTCACCGCTGCCCTCCACCGCCTTCTTGCCGTCGGTGTACTGGCGCAGGATGGTGGGGATGCGGACCTCGATGGCCATGGCTCAGGGCTCCTGTCGGAAGGTGTGGGCAGCGCAGGTACATGCGTGAGAGGGCGCCGCGGCGCACGGCCGTACGGCGGGCAGGGCCGGCGTCAACAGATGGCGCTGGCGAGCCTGCACAGGTCGACGTGCAGCCGCGCCACGAGCAGTGCGCCCGGCGTCTTCTCGCTCACGTCGTGGGAAACCATGGGCTCATCGTATCGATTCCCGGTCCGGGCCCTGGAGTGTGATCCCACATGATGGACGAAATGGGGCCGGGGAGTGAGACCGCCCGGAGGCGCCGCCCGGTTCAGGCGGACTGCCGGAGCACCAGGCGGGTGGGGACGACCACCGAGGACGCGGTGGACGTGGCGTCGTCCATGAGCAGCCGGGCCATGTGCCGGCCCATCTCCTCGACGTCCTGGTGGACGGTGGTCAGGGGCGGGTCGGTGGACTCGGCGATGGAGGTGAGGTCGTCGAAGCCGACGACGGCGACGTCGTCGGGGACCCGGCGGCCCCGCTCGCGCAGTGTCTGCAGGACGCCGGACGCCATGAAGTCCGAGGCGACGAACACGGCGTCCAGGTCGGGGTGGCGGTCCAGGAGCACGGCCATGGCGTCGGCGCCGCCCTGCCGGGTGTAGTCGGCCTTCTCGACGAGGCCGGCCGGGGCGGCCGGGAGGACGTCCCGGTAGCCGGCGAGGCGGTCGGCGGCGGAGTTCTCCTGGTCGTAGGGCCCGGCGACCGCGGCGATCCGGCGGCGTCCGAGGGAGACGAGGTGCCGGACGGCCTGGCGGGCGCCGCCGCGGTTGTCTCCGTCGACGTAGGGGTGGCGGTGCATGGTGCCGCCGTCGCGCGGGAGGGGCCGGCCGCCGAAGACGGCGGGCAGGCCGATGCGGTCGATCATCTCGGGCAGGCGGTCGTCGGGGCGCAGGGGGAACAGCAGCGCGCCGTCGACGTGGCCGCCGCCGAGGTAGTCGGCCACGCGCGGGTGGTCGTCCGGCTCGTCGAGGAACAGCATGACGGCCTGTGCGCCGTGCCGGGCGAGTTCGCGGCGGATGCCGCGCAGCAGGAAGTCGAAGTACGGGTCGAGGAAGAGCCGGTTCTCGGGCTGGGAGGCGACGACCGCGATCGCGCCGGTGCGGTGGGTGACCAGTTGGCGGGCGGCCTGGTTGGGGACGTAACCCAGTTCGGCGACCACCGCCCGGACCCGGTCGGCGACCTCCGCCCGTACCCGCGCCTCGCCGTTGATCACCCGTGACACGGTGGACTTGGAGACCCCCGACCGTCGGGCCACGTCCTCCAGGGTGGGGCGGCGTGCGTTCGTCCGTTGCGTCAAGACCATCTCCGTCGGGGCCGGTTGTGCGGGTACCTGGCGGAAACGGTAGCTGCCGCGGGAGGTTGGGCGGGTGGGCGGAGCGGCCGTCCGGCCCGGCTCAGTACGCCTCGACGACCTTGATCTCCTCCTCCGTGACCTGGCCCTCCACGATCCGGTAGGAGCGGAACTGGAAGGGGCCCGCGTCGTCGCTGTCGGCGGTGGAGACGAGGACGTAGTGGGCGCCGGGCTCGTTGGCGTAGGAGAGGTCGGTGCGGGAGGGGTAGGCCTCGGTCGCGGTGTGGGAGTGGTAGATGATCACCGGCTCCTCATCGCGGTCGTCCATCTCGCGGTAGAGCTTGAGCAGGTCCTGCGAGTCGAACTCGTAGAACGTGGGCGAGCGGGCGGCGTTGAGCATGGGGATGAACCGCTCCGGGCGGTCCGAGCCCGCGGGGCCCGCGACCACGCCGCACGCCTCGTCGGGGTGGTCCTCGCGCGCGTGGGCGACGATCTGGTCGAACAGGGCCTGGGTGATGGTGAGCATGGTCGCCAGGATAAACAGGCGGGCCGAAGGGGCCGCGCGCAGCGCGTCGGCAGGGTGCGGCGGGAGACGGGCGGGCCGCCCCGTACCGAGGGACGGTACGGGGCGGCCCGTATGCCGGACGTCCTGAGCGGCGGGCGCAGGGGGCGCCACGAGTGCTCCCTGCGGCCGGACGTCCTCGGGGGTCAGCCGACCTTGTCCAGTTCCGGGCTGCGCTCGGCGATCTGAGGGTTGCGGGTCTTCAGCACGGCCCAGCCGATGCCGAGGGCGGCGGCCCAGCCGGCCATCACGTACAGGCAGACGCGGGAGTCGGGGTCGTAGGCGATGAGGCCGGTGACGAAGAGGAGGAAGACGATGGCGACGTAGCTGCACTTGGCGCCGCCGGGGGCCGGGAAGGACGAGGCGGGCAGGCGGCCCGCGTCGACGGCGCGGCGGTAGAGGACGTGGCTGACGAGGATCATGAGCCACGTCCAGATGCCGGCCGCGGTGGCGACGGAGGTGACGTAGCCGAAGGCCTTCTCGGGGACGACGTAGTTGAGGATCACGCCGATGCCCATGAAGGCGACGGAGACGGCGATGCCGAGGGCGGGCGTCTTGGTCGAGGACAGCTTGCGGAAGACGGCCGGGGCCTCGCCGCTGTCGGCAAGGTTGCGCAGCATGCGGCCGGTGGAGTACATGCCGGAGTTGCAGGAGGACAGGGCCGCGGTCAGCACGACGAAGTTGACGATGGCGGCGCCCGCCGGGATGCCGATCTTGGCGAAGGCGGCGACGAAGGGGCTCACGCCGGGGGCGAACTCGGTCCACCTGACGACGCAGAGGATGACGGTGAGCGCGCCGACGTAGAACAGCGCGATGCGCCACGGGAGGGTGTTGATGGCCTTCGGGAGGGTCTTCTCGGGGTCCTCCGACTCGCCGGCGGTGACGCCGACCAGCTCGACGGCGAGGTAGGCGAACATGACGCCCTGGAGGGTCATGAGGGAGGAGCCGACGCCCTTGGGGAAGAAGCCGTCGAAGGCCCACAGGTTGGAGACGGCGGCGGTGTCGCCGGCCGAGCTGAAGCCGAAGGTGAGGACACCGAGGCCGATGACGATCATGCCGATGAGCGCGGTGACCTTGACCATGGAGAACCAGAACTCCAGCTCACCGAAGAGCTTCACGGAGATCAGGTTGACCCCGAAGAGGATCACCAGGAAGACCAGCGCCGTCACCCACTGGGGGACGGACGGGAACCAGTAGTTGACGTAGATCGCGGCGGCCGTCAGTTCGGCCATGCCGGTCACGACCCACATCAGCCAGTACGTCCAGCCGGTGAAGTAGCCGAAGAACGGGCCGAGGAACTCGCGGGAGTACTCCGCGAAGGACCCGGAGACCGGGCGGTAGAGGAGCAGCTCGCCGAGTGCCCGCATGATGAAGAAGATGATCACGCCCGCGAGGGCGTACATGAGGATGAGGCTGGGACCGGCCTTGGCGATGTTCGCCCCGGCTCCCAGGAACAGGCCGACGCCGATGGCGCCGCCGATCGCGATCATCTGGACCTGTCGGCTGCCGAGTCCGCGCTCGTAGCCCTCTTCCGACTCCTCTGGGCCCTTTTCCGTGCCGACCTGAGCGGAGGTCATGTGTGGTGCGCCTTTCTCCATGCCGAACCGGGCCTTCGTCGGCCGCGGATCGGGTCTCGATCCCCCCGGATGATGGAGCGTTGTGCCTGGCCGGCGATCCGCCGGCTCGGTGGCGCACCCGGCGGACATACGGGTGGTGTTCGCCGGGCGGTCGTGAAGATTTATCACGGCCGCAATAGTGATCGCCCGGCGCGCGTGTGGCGCATTACACAAGGAGACGCGGCCAAACTAGTCACAAAAGGGACACAGTCGGCCGCACCGGTGACGTGATCGTTATCCGGATTTGAGCGTCCTCTGAGCGAACACAGAACCGTCACATATCGGCCCGCAACGGCATGTTTCTCAGCCGCGACGGCGGCATCCCCAGCCGCCACGACGGGTCCCCCTGCCGTGACGGCGACTCCCCCTGCCGTGACGGCGGTCGTCTCAGCCCATCAGGGTGGTCACGAGCGTCTCCTGGAGGCCGCCCAGCCACAGGTACGCCATCACCATCGGCTTGCGCGGGTCCTCGTCCGGGAGCCGGTAGAGGAGGTCGGTGTCGTCCTCGTCGGTGATGTCGAGGCGGGAGCCGATCGCCAGGCGCAGGTCGTTCAGCGTGCGGAGCCACTGCTGGGACTCCGCGGGCGACAGCTTGAGCACCGCCACGCTGTCGCCCTCGGCGACCAGCGCGTCCAGCGAGCGCACGACCGCGAGGGCGTTCTCGCGCTTGCCGGCCCGCAGGTCGTTCTCCGTGAAGCGGCGGAACTCGGCGGAGTGGGCGCGCCGTTCCTCCTCCTCGCGGGGGCCGGGGGTGACCTCGGGGTCGGTGTAGGCGTCGGGGAAGAGGCGCCTGAGGACCGGGTCGGAGGGCGGTTCGCTCGGGCCCTCGGCGAACAGCTCGGCGAGCGGGTCCGCGGAGGCGTCCTCGGCGGGGCCGGGGCCGATCAGCTCCAGGAGCTGCACGGCCAGCGACCGGATGATGGAGATCTCGACGTCGTCGAGGGCGACGGCCGCGCCGCCGCCGGGGATCGGTTCGAAGTGTCCTGGCATCGGTGAGGTGACTACTTCCGGTCCTGCTGGAGGGTGGCCCACAGTCCGTAACCGTGCATCGCCTGCACGTCGCGTTCCATCTCCTCGCGGGTTCCGCTGGAGACGACCGCCCGGCCCTTGTGGTGGACGTCGAGCATGAGCTTGGTGGCCTTGTCCTTGGAGTAGCCGAAGTACGCCTGGAAGACATACGTCACGTAGCTCATGAGGTTGACCGGGTCGTTGTGGACGATGGTGACCCAGGGGACGTCCGGCTCGGGTACGGCGAAGACCTCCTCCGCCGACTCGGTGCGTTCGATCTCTAGGGGAGCGGGTGACGTCACACTGCCCATGCTGCCATGCACCAGGGAAATCGTCACACCGACGAAAAGGGAGTACGATTCTCGCCATGAGCACTGCAGATCTTGGGCTGCCGGTGGATGTTCCCTCGACGGCGCTCTTCACGGACCAGTACGAGCTGACGATGCTGCAAGCCGCGCTGAAGGCGGGCACCGCCGACCGGCGCAGCGTCTTCGAGGTCTTCACCCGGCGGCTGCCGGAGGGCCGGCGCTACGGCGTGGTGGCCGGCACCGGACGCGTCCTGGACGCGGTCGAGAACTTCCGCTTCGACGCGGGCGTCCTCGGCTTCCTCCGGGAGCGGAAGATCGTCGACGAGGCGACCCTGGAATGGCTCGCCTCCTACCGCTTCTCGGGTGACGTCTGGGGCTACCCGGAGGGTGAGGTGTACTTCCCCGGCTCGCCGATCATGCGGGTCGAGGGCTCCTTCGCCGAGTGCGTGCTGCTGGAGACGGTGATCCTGTCCATCCTCAACCACGACTCGGCGATCGCGGCCGCCGCCTCCCGCATGTCCTCGGCGGCCGGGCAGCGCCCGCTGATCGAGATGGGCGCCCGGCGCACCCACGAACTGGCCGCGGTGGCCGCGTCCCGCGCCGCCTACGTCGGCGGCTTCGCCACCACCTCCGACCTCGCGGCCGGCTTCCGCTACGGCATCCCCACCGTGGGCACCAGCGCGCACGCCTTCACCCTCCTGCACGACACCGAGCGCGACGCCTTCCGCGCCCAGGTGGAGTCGCTGGGCCGCGGCACCACCCTCCTCGTGGACACCTACGACGTCACCGAGGCCGTCCGTACGGCCGTGGAGGTCGCCGGGCCCGAGCTGGGCGCCGTCCGCATCGACTCCGGTGACCTGCTGCTCGTCGCCCACCGGGTGCGCCAGCAGCTGGACGAGCTGGGTGCGCGCGACACCCGGATCATCGTGACCTCCGACCTCGACGAGTACGCCATCGCCTCCCTGGCCGCCGCCCCCGTGGACGCGTACGGCGTCGGCACCCAGCTGGTGACCGGCTCCGGGCACCCGACGGCCTCCATGGTCTACAAGCTGGTCGCCCGCGCCGAGTCCGACGACCCGAAGGCACCGCTGGTGCCGGTGGCGAAGAAGTCGTCCGGGGGCAAGACCTCGGTCGGCGGCCGCAAGTGGGCCGCGCGCCGCCCGGACGCCGACGGGGTCGCCGAGGCGGAGGTCGTCGGCACCGGCCAGGTCCCCGCCGAGCTGGCCGACCACCAGCTCCTGGTGGAGCTGGTCAAGAGCGGCGAGGTCGTCGCCCGCGAGCCGCTGGACGTGGTCCGCGACCGGCACACGGCCGCCCGCGCCGGACTGCCGCTGTCGGCCACACAGCTCTCCCGAGGGGAACCCGTGATTCCCACGGAGTACATCCAGGGGCGCTCGGGTAGTTAGGGCCTGACCCGAACGACAGGCTCTGAAGCGCCATGTCCATGGGGGACGGGGCGTGACGCCCCCTCCCCTATCGCCGCCGAAGTCTCTAGGCTCGATTACTTCACCCACTGTCGAAGGACACCCACCATGCGCCGCGCCTTGATCGTCGTAGACGTGCAGAACGACTTCTGCGAGGGGGGCAGCCTCGCGGTGTCCGGGGGCGCCGATGTGGCAGCCGCGATCACCGAGCTGATCGGGCAGGCCCCCGCCGGATACCGCCATGTGGTGGCCACCCGCGACCACCACATCGCTCCCGGCGGCCACTTCGCCGACAACCCCGACTATGCGCACTCCTGGCCGGCGCACTGCGTGGCCGGCACCGAGGGCGTCGGCTTCCACCCGAACTTCGCCCCGGCGGTGGCCTCCGGCGCCGTCGACGCGGTGTTCGACAAGGGCGCCTACGCCGCCGCGTACAGCGGCTTCGAGGGGGCCGACGAGAACGGCGTCAAGCTGGGCGACTGGCTGCGCGCCCGGAAGATCGACGAGGTGGACGTGGTGGGCATCGCCACCGACCACTGCGTCCGGGCCACCGCGCTGGACGCGGCCCGCGAGGGCTTCCGCACCCACGTCCTGCTCGACCTGACCGCCGGCGTCGCCCCGGAGACCACCGAGCGGGCGCTCGAGGAGCTGCGCGGGGCGGGCGTGGAACTCTCGGGGAAGCCGGTCGTGCAGTAACCGTTTCCGGCCGCGGGCTACGTCCCCGAGGCCGCCGGGCGGCGGAGCAGCGCACGGATCGGGCGCCACAGTTCGGGGACGCTGACGAGGGTGCTGACAGCGTTGTCGGGAGCCGTTCGCCATATGAGGCCGTCGGGATGGTGCAGGACCGCGGTGATCTCGTCCGGGCTGGGCGGGGCCGCGTTGCCCCGCAGGTAGACGGCGCGCAGACCCAGGTTGCGGAGCCTGGTCAGGGCTCGGGCGCGGTTCTGGGCGACGACCAGGACACGTACGGCTGCGGCGCCGTCGGCGGCGGGGCTGGGCAGGTTCAGCGCCACCACCACCGAGCCGTTCGGCAACATGCAGAAACCTCCTGCGGCCATGCGGTCACACCCCCGTGCGTGTCGGCGTCGAAGCGGTCGCCCCTGGGTCCGTCAAGGGGCCTGTCGATGAGTCTGTCAATAAGAAGGACACAGGAGGCACCTAAACACGATCGGCGGCAACCCGCCAGAGGGTTGCCGCCGATACGCGTCTGACCTGGGAAAACGTTGGCTACTTAGCCGACGGACCCACCTTCACGGTGACCGTCGAGCCACTCAGCGGCTCACTGACGATCTTGATGGAGGTGTCGGTGTCAGTGATCTTGACGCCGGCCAGCGGGTTCGACGCGTCGTAGTAGGACGACAGGCTGTCGTCGAAGACCGGGACGCCCGGACGGGCCTTGATCTTCGTGGCGACGTCGGCCTTGTGCAGCGTGATCGCGTCGGTCGGGTACCAGCTGAAGGTGGAGTCGAAGGCCTGGATGCGGTTGCGCATCAGGCTGCCGTCGGACCACTTCAGCGGTGTCGGGTGTGCGTCGATCGGGAGGATCAGGCCCTCACCCGGGTGCTGGCTGGTGTTGTCGTCGGCCTGGGAGGTGTCCCACTTCCAGATCAACAGGCCGTTCTGGTACGGGTAGTGCTCCACCCAGTCCGGACGCGTCGTCGAGAAGCCGTAGTTGTACGGGCCGACCTTGAGGACCTTGTCGTACGAGACGTACTGACGGTTCTCGGCGATGTAGTACTGCGCGTAGTCGTCCGTGATGGCCGCACCGATGCGGGTGAAGCCGTTGGCCGTCCACGCGGCGTCCGCGCTCTCCGCGTTGTCGGAGAACAGGGCCGCGCCGTCCGCGGTCACCGTGATCTGGTCGGCCGCGAAGCCCTTCTGGGCCACGCCGCCGTCGGTGGCGTAACGGAAGCGGACGTCGACCTTCTGGCCCGCGTAGGCGTCCAGCGAGTACGTCAGCTTCTGGTAGGCCTCGACCGTGCCGGTGAGGGCCGGCTTGCCGCTGCCGTCACGCGGGACGGCGCTGCCGTCGGCCAGCTTGCCGTCGATCGGCGTCCAGTTGGAGCCGTCCGTGGACACCTCGGTGTAGAGGTAGTCGTAGTCGGCCTCGATGTCCCACCAGCCGTCCAGCGACAGTGCCGCCGTCGACTTGCCGGTCAGGTCGACCGAGCGGGTCAGGGTGTTGCGCAGGTCGTCACCGCTGCCGCTCCACCACTGGGTGGCGCCCTGGGCCGGCACGACGACGTCGGTGGTGACCGTCTTCTCCGGCAGCGTGACGATCAGGGCCTGCGGATTGGCGGTGTTGTACTCCGCCAGACCCAGCTTGTGCTTGGACTTCACGCCCGCCTTGGCGACCTCGTAGTCCAGCCAGCCGAGCTGGAGCTTGTCCCAGGCGTTCATGTCGCCGGGCAGGTCACCGATGGAGTCCTTGCCGGTGCCGAGCCAGGAACCGGAGGACATCAGCGTCCAGAAGCCGGTGGAGTTCTCGCCGCCCGCCGTGTCGTACTCGTCCGGCAGGCCGAGGTCGTGGCCGTACTCGTGGGCGAAGACGCCCAGGCCGCCGTTCTCCGGCTGGATGGTGTAGTCGCCGACCCAGATGCCGCTGTCGCCGATCTGGGCGCCGCCGAGCTTGTTGGTGTCCGGGCCGGTGGAACCGGCGTCGGTGCCGAAGGCGTACCAGCGGTGGGCCCAGATGGCGTCCGCGCCCTGCGCGCCGCCGCCCGCGGACTCGTCCTCGCCCGCGTGCACGATCTGGAAGTGGTCGATGTAACCGTCGGACTCGTTGAAGTCGCCGTCGCCGTCGAAGTCGTAGCGGTCCCACTGGTCGAACTCGGCCAGTTCCGCCTTGATCTCGGCGGGGGTGTCACCGGCGGCCTCGCGCTCGGCGACCCAGGCGTTGACGCCGTCCTGCACGGCGTACCAGGCGCCGGTGGAGGCGTCGTTGGAGCCGTAGCGGGCCTCGTTGTAGGGGACCTTGACCCAGTCGGTCACCTCGCCGTCGACCGAGTAGCGGCCCGAGGACTGCTTCTCGTAGTACTTCTTCAGCGACTCGGTGCCCGCGCCGGTACCGAAGTACAGGTCCTGGAAGTGCGCCTGGTTGTAATCCGCCTGCCAGGCCGTGCTGTTGTCCTTGGCACGGTCCGGCGCGGCTATCTGGTTGTGCAGCGGGCCGGGCGTGCCGCCGTAGCGGCTGTCGACCTGGTCGCCGAACTCGACGAGGATCGTGAAGATCTTGTCGGTCTTCTCGCGGCCGAGTTCGACGTACTTGCTCTCACCCCTGCGGCTGTCGAGCTGGACGACCTTGGAGCCGTCCCGGTCCTTGACCGTGGCCTCACCGGAGATGACCTGTTCGAGGGCTTCCTCCCGCTGTGCCTCCTGAGTCTTGCTGAGCGGCCCGTCGAAGTCGTGTTCGCGGGCCTTGGCCGGCTGCGGGTCGTGCCGGTCCACCGCCGTGGTCCCGGTCGGCGCGTTGTCGGCCGCCTGAGCCACGGCGAACGCCGAGAACGTCGCCGAGGCCGCCGCAAGGGCGACGACCGTGGCGGACGTCCTGAACGTCCAGGATCTGCTGGTCACTTGATTGCCTCCCCTAACGCGTGCCTGACGCGCGGAAGGGGGATCCATGTCAAGGGAAGTCCGCGCGCGGTTATACGCGTGTAGTCAAGTGCCGTCATTTGACTACTGCTTCACCAGAAAAGACAGACCTTGACTTGAACAGATCAACGCATTATTGGGAGGACGAGTTCGCATTGCGGACATGTGACTGTTACGCGACAGGCGCGCGGCCCCGTCCACCGAGTGGACGCCATGACTCCGTGCGCCCCCTGTGCACCGGCACCGTGTGTCAGCTCACGCTTACTGCTCGTTCCGGTCGGGCATGCAGCCGAATAGAGTCGAGACCGCCCCCGCTCCCGAGGACACGATTGCCATGCCTCGTCCGACCGTCGCACAGCTCACGTACGGTTCCTGCACCGTCATCCTCTCGACGCTCGCCATGCTGCTGCTGTCGCAGACGAGTTCGGGCTCACTCATCGCGGTCGTCGTCATCACCGCGCTCGCCCTCGGCGTACTCGTCGCCATGACGCTCCCGGTGCCCCGACGCCAGGTCACCGTCACCGTGGCACGCTCCACCATGGCCGAGCCCGTACCCGCCTCGGTCTCCGCGGCACCCGAGCCGGTCCGGGAGCCGTCGACACCCTGAACGCCACGACGAGAAGGGCCCGCTCCAGTGAGGCCGCGGGCCCTTCTCGTCGTACTCACAGGCCGTCAGCCCGTGCTCACCACGACGGTCTTGGCGGCCTTGTCGTGCAGCCCCTGCTTGTAGGGCTTGTCGAAGAAGCTCCAGCCGCCGCAGATCGCCGTCCACAGACAGGCGCAGCAGAACGCGAACGGCACCCACAGCACCAGGGCGCGCACCAGCGAGGTCTGTGTGGAGGGCGTGGAGCCGTTGTCGAGGTTGGCCACGCGCAGGCCCAGCCACTTCTTGCCCAGCGTCTGGCCGGACTTGGCGGTCATGAAGGTGTCGTAGGCGATGTACAGCACGGCGGCCACCAAGGACTGGGCGAAGGACTTTCCGACCTCGACGCCGTCGCCGTCCACGTCGTACTCGTTGACGCCGAAGCCCCACGTCAGCAGCCACACGACGACGCCCACCATGATCATGTCGATGATCCGCGCCAGCGTGCGCCTGCCGCTGTCGGCGAGCGGCGGCATCCCGGAGAGCGGGTCAGCGGGAAAACCCCCATAGGGGTCACCGCCGTAGGGCCCCCCCGCACCGCCGTAGGGCCCGCCCGCACCGCCGTACGGCGGCTGCTGCCCGCCTCCGTGGGGCGGGGGCTGCTGCCCGCCCGCACCGCCGTGCGGGCTGTCGTACGGGGAACCCTGCGGGCCCTGCCCCTGACCGTACGGCGGCTGCTGCGGGGGCTGCTTCCTGAACGGATCGTCCTCCGGCGGCTCGCCGCCGGAACCGGGGGGCGGTTCGGTCGTCATGGCCCGAGTCGACCGCGAACCGCCCGCCCCCGCATCCGGCGAGCCGCCGTCCGGGGTACGAGACCCTGGCACCGCCACGGTGCCGACCGAGCCCGGCCCGCATCTTCCGGATCTTCGTTCCGAGGGTCCCGGGGAGCGATACAGTGCGCGCCGTGGACATACCCGGCTGGTTCGCCTGGATCGCGCTCCCCCTGTTCCTTCTGCAGGTCCTCGGCCTCTTCACGGTCATCGACCGGCTGCGTGGATCCGACGCCGCGCTGCGTGCCAAGGCGCGCCTCGACCTGCTGGACGTCGTCGGCTCCCTGCTGCTCTTCGGCGGCCTGATGCTGGGTCTCCTGGTGGCGGAATCCTGGTTCTGGCTCGCCCTCCCCGGCTACGCGCTCGTGAGCGTCTTCTACGGCGTGAAAGGTGTCCGCCGGCTCCGCACACGCCGCCGCTCCACGGCCTGATCCGAACGGCTGTCGGACAGGCCCTAGCCCGCGACGAACGTGTGCGCCGCCTTGTCGTGCCAGCACTGGCGCCACGGCCTGTCGAACAGGCCCCACAGGATGCCGACGACGCCGATGGCGAGGAGGCCCGGAACGCTGTAGACCAGCCAGCGGCGCAGGGCGAGACCGAAGGACGGGGGCTCGTGGCCCTCGATGTCGCGCACCTCGAGACCGAACAGCTTCTTGCCCAGCGTGCGGCCCCACTTGGCGGTCGGCAGCGCCTCGTACACGACGCCGAAGAGCACCAGGACGGCCAGCACGACACCGAGGTACACCGACGTGGTGCCGTCCAGCAGCCAGACCGTCACCGTCTCGCCGGTCAGCTTGGCCGCGTCGATCTTGTCGTTGACGTGCTCGACCGCCTTCAGTCCCAGCGGGACCGCGGCGGCGCCGGTGACGGCGGCGAGGACGAGCGTATCGACGAGCCGCGCGCCCAGCCGCCTGCCGAGTCCCGCCGGACGCGCCTCCGACTGGCGGCGGGCGGCGGCCTGGAACACGTCGTCCACCGGTGGCCGCCACGGCACGACGGGCTGGTCGTCCCCGGCTCCCGCGAGCTGGTGCACCTGCTGCGCCCAGGAGGGCTGCCCGCCACCGGAGCCGGGAGCGAGGGGCGCGCCGCCGACGGCGGCCCCGGCCGGCTGAGCCCCGCCGGCCTGCTGGGGGACGCCGGGGGCG
>NZ_MUBA01000221.1 GCF_002154575.1 Streptomyces bobili | reverse complement strand
GCCTGGAAGCCGCCGATCGGCGGCTTCCAGGCCGTCAAGCACCTGTGCGCGGAACTGCTGGTGCGGGTGGAGGTGGCGCGGGCCGCCGTCTACGCCGCCGCCGTCACCGCCGACCCCGCCGACATCGCGGCGGCCCGGCTCCTCGCCGACGAGGCCGCCGTACGCGGCGCGCGCGACTGCCTCCAGGTGTACGGCGGGATGGGGTTCACCTGGGACGTCGAGGTCCACCTGGTGCTGAAGCGGGCGTGGGTGCGCACGCGACGTACGGGAGGCGGCACGGAGAGTGAGGAACTGTTGGCGCGTGAACTGCTGTCCGGGACCGGCTCCGCAGGCCCCGGCCTGCGGTGATGAGGGCCGGCCGGGAAACGTGTCGATGATCGTGGCATCAGCCGGTCACACAGCGTGAGATGTGGTTGTGGCCGATGCGTGACCCGTCACGGGCCGGAGTCGGGGAGTCGCTCCGGTACCTTCTGTGGGATGCGAGTGGCTACGAGCGCGAGCCGTGCCGGTGGTGCCCCCGGGGCAGTGCCGGATGCGACGGTGCGCGCCCCTGCTCGCAGGCTGGACGGGCGCGGGAGCATGGCCTGTTCGACTCCCCGCAGCGAGCGTCGCACAGTATGCCGCACGCGTACTCCTTCGCGCTGGAATATGCCCGAAGCGCTTGTTGGGGTGACTGTATGTCAACCAAGCTGTCTCGTAAGGGAATCACGTTCCGTCACTCCGCCTCTGGCCGTTGTTCTGGTCATGCGGAAAATGGCTACGATCGTGGCCCTCGTCGTCATGGTGCTCGCGTGGCTTGCGTGGCTCACGTGGCGCGCGGCCATGTGTCCGCCGGTTCGGATGGTGTGAGCGGTGCAGGTGCTTCAAGTGCAGCTGGAGATCCGGCCCGACCCCGCTGAAGTGGGTCGCGCCCGGCGGTGGGCCCGTTCGCGCATCGCCGGGTCCGGGATAGAGGCCGACGAGCCGCTCGCCGAGACGCTGATCCTGCTCATTTCCGAGCTGGTCACCAACGCCGTGGTGCACACCGGCTGTCCGGCCGTGCTGCGGCTCTCCCTGCCGGGCGTCGAGACCGGGGAGGCCACCGTCCGGCTGGAGGTGGCCGACAGCAGCACCCGGGCGCCCGTGCCCCGCTGTGTGGGCGACGAGGCCACGGGCGGCCGCGGCCTCGCCCTCGTGGACGGACTCGCGGACCGCTGGGGCTGGAGCGTCGAGGGCCCCGGCAAGCGCATCTGGTGCGAACTCGACCGCTGCGCCCGGCCCGTCGACGGCGCCGGCCACGGCGGTGCGGCGGAGCGCGGCGGTGCGGCCGAATGCGGCGGTGCGGCCGGGTGCGGCGGTGCGGCGGAGGGTGACGCCGCGGCGGAGGTCGGGGCCGGTGCCGGCGCCTTCCGGCCGCCGGTCTACGAGGGTTTCGCGTACGAAGCCGTGTGACGGCGCACGGGCACCTCGGTGCGCCCGTATGTCCGTGCACCGGTGCGCGGGGAGCCGGACGGTGCGTGGAGTGCTGCGCGCGAGCGCTGCGTACGGCGCCCTGCCTACGGCGCACGGTGTGCGGGGCCTCGGCGTACCGGTGCAGAAAGCGCTGTCGGTCAGGCCGGGGGCGGGAATCGGTGCGCCCGGACGTGCTTCCGTGCGCGCCCATGACAAATGGGACGTAAATCACAAATCCCCGATCGGGTGTTGACGCCAGGTGTCCGTTTGATCACGCTTGTGGTCAGCGATTCGCCGCGAGGGGACGACGAGGGTTCCGGTGACGGGGACCCCCGTCGAGTGTGGGTCGTGATTCGGCGTCGGGTCCCTCAGGGCCGGGGGAGACCGGGGCGGGTACGCCGAGCCGGATGGTGGCGCGTGGTGCCGTGCTCGGGGCGGGCAGCGGCGCGCCACCATCCGGCGTAACCCGTTGGACGTGATCCGTCGTGATGCATCGGACGTGATCCGTCGGGCGCCCGGCCGGTGGCGGCCCGCGGGGAGGGGCTTCACAGCACGGCCACCGGCGCCACCGGCGTTCCCGTCCCGCCGACGAACGGCTCGGGCGTCGCGGAGAGCAGGAACGCGTAACGTCCTTCTTGTCCACAGGCTGTGGACAACTTTTCGAGATTCCAGTTCTGACCCTGCATCATGCCCATCTCCACCAGATGCAGCGCGTGCACCGGCAGCCACAGATCCTCGATCTCGGGCGGGAACACCTCGAACGTCAGGGTGTCGTTGGCGACCGCCGCCACATCGCGCGCGTGGAACCACTCCGGCGTGCGCACCGACAGCCCCGGCGAGGGGTGCGCGTACGCCTGCCGGTCGCCGGCGAGGTAGACCCGCATCTGCCCGGTCCGTACGAGCACGATGTCGCCCGCCCGCACCCGCGTCCCCGCCAGCTCCTCGGCCGCCTCCAGGTCCTCCGGGGTGACCGCGTGGCCGCCCTCCAGCCGGTCGACGCCACGCGCGCGTGCCACGTCCAGGAGCACCCCGCGCGAGACGACGTACGGGGCCTTGTCGATGCCGCTGAACTCCGCGCCGCCGTGCGCGGTGACCGTGCCGGCCGGGCGGCCGTTGTAGATCCGGCCCGAGTGCGAGACGTGCGGCAGCGCGTCCCAGTGCGTGGCCGCCTGGAGGCCCATCGTCACGGCGTCGTCGCTGCACGCCACCGTGCCCGGCCCGAAGATCTCCTGATTGATCTGCACCATCGTGTGCAGGGGGTTGACCCGCCCCGGGATCATCCCGGTCTGCACGCCGTCCTCGCGCAGCGGCAGCGCGAGCGGGACACGGCGCCCGGTGCGCACCTCGGCCACCGCACGCCGTACGACCTCGTCGGTGACGAGGTTGAGGGTGCCGATCTCGTCATCGGCGCCCCAGCGTCCCCAGTTGTTGACGCGCTCGGCGATGTCGTGGAACTCGGCGGGCAGTGCCATTCGGTGCCTCCCCGGGGCTTGTCGCCGGGTATCCGACGGGACATAAAATCTAACGGTCCGTCAGAAACTGCGGGAAGGGGCCGGGCGTGGGGAACTTCTTGACCGGCAGGGCCGTCGCCGTCACCGGCGCCGGACGAGGGATCGGCAGGGCGGTGGCGCTGGCCGCCGCGGCCGAGGGAGCGAGCGTCGTCGTCAACGACTACGGCGTCTCCATGGACGGCGGCTCGCCCTCCAGCGAGGTCGCCGAGGCCGTCGTCAAGGAGATCGAGGCCGCCGGCGGCCGGGCCGTCGCCGTCGCCGACGACATCTCGACCATGGCGGGCGGCCAACGGGTCGTCGACACCGCCCTGTCGGCCTTCGGACGGCTCGACGGCGTCGTGTGCGTGGCCGGGATCCTGCGCGAGCGGATGCTGTTCAACATGACCGAGGACGAGTGGGACCCGGTCATCGCCACCCACCTCAAAGGCACGTTCACCGTGTTCAGGGCGGCGTCCGCGGTGATGCGTGCCCAGCGCTCCGGCACCCTCATCGGCTTCACCAGCGGCAGCCACCAGGGGTCGTACTCCCAGGCCAACTACAGCGCGGCCAAGGGCGGGATCATCTCCCTCGTCCGCAGCGCCGCCCTCGGACTGCACAAGTACGGGGTGACCGCCAACGCGGTGGCCCCCGTCGCCCGTACGCGCATGTCGGCCGGCGTGCCGATGGAGCTGACGGAGATCGGGGAGCCCGAGGACGTGGCCGCGCTGGTCGTCTACCTGCTCTCCGAGCGGGCTCGCCAGGCGGAGGTGACCGGGCAGGTGTACACGGTGGCGGGGCCGAAGATCGCGGTATGGGCGCAGCCGCGTGAACTGCGGTCGGCCTACGCCTGTGGCGGCTGGACCCCGCAGAGCATCGCGGAGGCGCTGCCCGGATCGGTGGGGGTGGATCCGATGCCGCTGCTGCCACGGCCGCCGGGGTGAGCGGTGAGCGGGGAGCGGTAACCGGGTGTCGGATGCCGTTCCCCTNNATGTCCATCCATGTGAGGAGTGGCCGTGGAGTTCGGGTTCTCCGCTCTCGACGAGGCCTTTCGGGGCGAAGCCCGCGAATGGCTGGGGCCGCGTGTCCCG
>NZ_MUBA01000220.1 GCF_002154575.1 Streptomyces bobili | reverse complement strand
GACGGTCAGCCGTTGCCCGCGAGTTCGCCGCTGAGCGTCTTGTGGATACGTGCGCTGGGCTCGTTGAGGCCGGTGATCTCCACGGTCTTGCCGCGCTGGGCGTACTTGTTCTCGATGGCGTCCAGGGCGGCGACGGAGGAGGCGTCCCAGATGTGGGCGGCGGACAGGTCGATGACGACGGTGTCGGCGCCGGTGGAGTAGTCGAACCGGCCGACGAGGTCGTTGGAGGAGGCGAAGAACAGCTCGCCGGTCACGCGGTAGACGACCCTCGTGCCGTCGGGGTCGCCGACGGCGGTGACCTCGGCGAGGTGAGCGACGCGCTTGGCGAAGATGACCATCGCCGTGACCGACCCGACCACGACACCGATGGCGAGGTTGCCGGTGGCGACCACGCAGACGACGGTCACCACCATGACGACGATCTCCCCGGCCGGCATCCGCCTGAGCGTCTTCGGCGCGATGGAGTGCCAGTCGAACGTGGCCACCGACACCATCACCATCACGCCGACGAGCGCGGCCATGGGGATGTCGGACACGACCGGCCCGAACACGATGCACAGCACCATCAGGAAGGCGCCCGCAAGGAACGTCGACAGCCGGGTGCGGGCGCCGGACACCCGTACGTTGATCATCGTCTGGCCGATCATGGCGCAGCCGCCCATGCCGCCGAAGAAGCCGGTGACGATGTTGGCGACACCCTGCCCGACGGACTCACGCGTCTTGGAGGAGCGGGTGTCGGTGATGTCGTCGACCAGCTTGGCCGTCATCAGCGACTCCATCAGCCCGACCAGGGCCATGGCGAGCGCGTACGGCGCGATGGTCGTCAGGGTTTCCAGTGTGAACGGCACGTCCGGCAGGCCGGGCACCGGGAGCGCGGACGGGAGGTCGCCCTTGTCTCCGACGGTGGGTACCGCGATCCCCGCCGCGACCGTGATGACGGTGAGGGCGACGATGGACACCAGCGGGGCCGGGACCGCCCTGCTGACCCTGGGGAAGAACACCAGGAGGGCCAGGCCCGCCGCGAGCAGGGGATACGCCGGCCAGGGCACGTCCGTCATCTCCGGCACCTGCGCCATGAAGACCAGGATGGCGAGGGAGTTGACGAAGCCGACCATCACACTGCGCGGCACGAACCGCAGCAGCTTCGCCACCCCCAGCGCGCCCAGCGCGATCTGGATGACACCGGCCAGGATGACGGCCGCGACGAGGTAGCCGAAACCGTACTCGCGGTTGAGCGGGGCGATGACCAGGGCGACCGCGCCGGTGGCCGCGGAGATCATGGCCGGCCGGCCGCCGACCACGGAGATGGTGACGGCCATCGTGAACGAGGCGAAGAGGCCGATGGCCGGGTCGACCCCGGCGATGATCGAGAACGAGATCGCCTCCGGGATCAGCGCCAGGGCCACCACGAGACCGGCCAGCACCTCGGTGCGCAGCACCTTCGGATCGGTCAGCCAGGTGGGACGCCGGGAACCACGCAGCCACGCGGCCGGGGACAGTGCGGAGGAAGACAAGAGAAGCGGAACCTGTCGTGCTCGGGCACACCCGGCATCACGGCGGGCACGCGGAAGGACGGGGAAGGCAGGGGGCGAGGCGGCTGCGGAGTCCCGGCCGACGCCGTTCAGGTGCGAAGCGTCACGGCGGGAAGGCAGCGCCGCCGGCCGGCACGGGCACGCTCGCTCCGGCGGACATCGGACTTCGCCGGGGGCTTCGTCGGCCCCGGTACAGCAGATGGTGCGGGACGGTGTCCCGCACCAGGGGAACGGACACGGGGAACGGCCGCCCCAGGACCAGGGAAACTCTACCCTAACGTTAGAGTAGAGATTGGCGCCGGTCCTGGCGGCGGTCGGGAGACGGACGAGGAAGGGCCCCGCGTGAGCAGCGAGCACATGCAGATCGGCGAGGTCGCCGCACGGACCGAGCTGTCGCTGCGCACCATCCGGCACTACGAGGAGACCGGCCTCGTCATCCCCTCCGCCCGTTCCCAGGGTGGCTTCCGCCTCTACACCGAGGCCGACGTGGCCCGCCTGATGGTCATCCGCAGGATGAAGCCCCTCGGCTTCACCCTGGACGAGATGCGGGACCTGCTCGACGCGACCGACCTCCTGGACTCCGGCGAGCAGCTCCCGCCCGCCGACCGCGACGAACTGCTGGCGCGGATCCGCGGCTTCGAACAGGCCGCGCAGCGCAGGGTCGACGATCTACGCGTCCAGCTGGCGGCGGCGGAGGAGTTCGCTGCCACTCTCGCCGAGAGGCTCACGCGGACGCCGACGCCCTGAGCGGGGGACCACTCACTCAGCGCCGGCGCGGGTCGCCCCGAGCGTCACCTCGGCGCGATCGCCGCCTCCGCCGCCGCCTTGATCCGGGCACCGAATCCATCGGCGTCCCTGCGTGCGGCGGCGAGCGCCGGCCCGACCAGCAGCTTGCCCACGCCGTGGCCTTCCAGCACGTTGAAGAGACGGACGCGGGTCCCGCCGGTCGGCAGCGGCTCCAGATCGTAGCCGCCTTCGCGGGCCATGACGGCGTTCTTCGACACCTCGGCCCACCGGATCGTGACCGGGGCATCGAGGGCGGTGATGCGGAACTCCCGGCCGGATTTCAGCCCGGCGTCCTTCACGGTGCTCCGAAAGACGGTGCCCACGGTGGTCGGGGCATCGGGGACCCGCTCGATCTTCAGCACCCTGGGACTGAACTGCGGATCGTTGCGCCCGTCGGCGAGGTAGGCGAACACCTCCTCGACGGGCCGGTCGATCTCGACGTTCGCCTCGAACTGTCCTGACATCGGCACTCCCGATCGGTCGACCCGCACGCGTCAAGGAACACGCCGCCACTGCCCGTTGTGCCCAGCGGCACGGCGACCCTACGGGACCACGGGCGATCGCGCGCGACGAGCGGCAGAACCGCGACGCCGGGGCCCGGCCGCACGCACGCCGCCCGCCCGCCGCCCGTGTGCGGCACGCGGGACGCCGCCGGAACCGCCGCGCCCTGGCGCCGTGCAGAGGCATGCGGTCCTCGGCTGTCACGTTCGGCTGTCGCGTTCGGGCAGGACCGCTTCCGGCTACCGTCCGGCGCCCTCCCGGCAATCACGTACATCATCCAGGTTCACGTATGGGAACGCTGGCGAGGGTCGAGCCTTGCGCTGTCTGGAAAGCTCCGTTGGGGCGGAAACGGCTCGACGCCTGGATCAACCGTTTACATCTGCAACGTGCTGGCGTGAGTCGCGGTGACCACTGACGCCGGTGTGATGCCGTGGGCCTTAAGGCGGAACGGGCCTGTAAGCGGGTTCTCCCCCTCCGGCTCAGCCTGTTCAGACCCTTGCCACCGCGCCACGGGGCCCCTATCGTCGCCCCACGGAAAGCGCTTTCTCGGAGCCGGGGACTGTTGCGGGAAAGCGTGATCGTCGCGGTGGGCGCCGCGACTTGCGTGCGAGCCGCCAGTGATCCGGTGGTGACCTGGAGCGGTCACGCATGCCCCTTCGTCGACCCGCGTCCGGGGTGACACCCGGGCGGGCGCGGCGTGGATGGCGGGTGGCTCATCCGTCCAGATTGACGGTACATCGACAATCGAACGCTGTGTGCGGCAGCAACTTGGGTCAGGCAGAAGCAGAGAATCAGGAGACATCCATGCAGAGAAGTGTCGCTCTACGGCTCTCCGCCGCATCAGCCGCGATGGCCGTCGCGGCCGGCGTAGGTGTCGTGCTGTCGATGCCGGAGGCATCGGCGGCGACCGGTACCGCAACCGGTTTCGCGACTCAGAACGGCGGGACCACCGGCGGAGCCGGTGGTCAGACGGTGCGAGCCACCACCGGAACCGCGATCCACGCGGCACTGTGCGGCCGGGCCAGCAGCAGTACCCCGATCACCATCGAGGTCGAGGGGACCATCAATCACGCCAACACCGCCAAGGTGTCCGGCACCAGCTGCAACACCGCCGCCGGTGTGATCGAGCTGAAGCAGATCAGCAACGTCACCATCGTCGGCGTCGGCAGCGGAGCCGTCTTCGACCAGCTGGGCATCCACATCCGTGAGGCCAGCAACATCATCATCCAGAACGTGACGATCAAGAACGTGAAGAAGTCGGGCTCGCCCACCTCCAACGGCGGCGACGCCATCGGCATGGAGAGCGGCGTCCGCAACGTCTGGGTCGATCACTCGAGCCTGGAGGCGTCGGGCGGGGAGTCGGAAGGCTTCGACGGCCTCTTCGACATGAAGGACAACACCCAGTACGTGACGCTGTCGTACAGCACGCTGCGCAACTCCGGCCGCGGTGGTCTGATCGGTTCCAGCGAGACCGACGTCTCCAACAGCTACATCACGTTCCATCACAACCTGTACCAGAACATCGACTCCCGAGCGCCCCTGCTGCGCGGCGGAGTGGCCCACATGTACAACAACCACTACGTGAGCCTGAACGAGTCCGGCATCAACTCCCGTGCCGGGGCACGCGCGAAGGTGGACAACAACTACTTCGAGGACTCCAAGGACGTCCTGGGCACCTTCTACACGGACGCGGCCGGCTACTGGCAGGTCGGCGGAAACGTCTTCGACAACGTGACCTGGTCGGCCCCCGGCACCGACAACAAGCCGGCCGGTCCCAACCCGCAGTCCAACACCACGGTCAGCATCCCCTACGCCTACACGCTCGACTCCGCCGCCTGTGTGCCGGACGTGGTGAGCCGCACGGCCGGGGCCGGCAAGGGTCTCCAGGTGTCGAACGGCAGCTGCACCGTGCAGTCACCCACGCCGACGCCGTCCACCCCGCCCACGTCCTCCACGCCCACCCCGACGGCGACCAGTACGTGGT
>NZ_MUBA01000022.1 GCF_002154575.1 Streptomyces bobili | reverse complement strand
GCGCGGGGAACTGGCGCGGGGCGCGGGGAACTGGCGCGGGGGCGACCGCGCCGCACCGGCGCAGCCGCCCCCGCGCCCCGAAGGGGCCTACGCCTCTCGGGTGCCCGCGTACATCTCGTCGATCAGGTGCTTGTACTCCCGCTCCACCACCGGCCGCTTCAGCTTCAGGCTCGGCGTGATCTCACCGTGCTCGACGTCGAGGTCGCGCGGCAGCAGCCGGAACTTCTTGATCGTCTGCCACTTCTGCAGCCCCTGGTTGAGGTGCTTCACATACCCGTCGATCAGTGCCACCGTCTCCGGCGCGGCCACGATCTCGGCGTACGACTTCCCGCCGAGCCCGTTCTCCTCGGCCCAGCCCCGCAGGGACAGCTCGTCCAGCGCGATCAGCGCCGTACAGAAGTTCCGGTCGGCGCCGTGCACGAGGATGTTGGAGACGTACGGGCAGACCGCCTTGAACTGTCCCTCGACCTCGGCGGGCGCGATGTACTTGCCGCCGGACGTCTTGATGAGGTCCTTCTTGCGGTCGGTGATCCGCAGGTACCCGTCGGGCGACAGCTCGCCGATGTCCCCGGTGTGGAACCAGCCGTCCGCCTCCAGGACCTCAGCGGTCTTCTCGGGCAGCCCGTGGTAGCCCTCCATGATGCCGGGGCCGCGCAGCAGGATCTCGCCGTCGTCGGCGATGCGCACCTCGGTGCCGGGGAGCGGCTTGCCGACCGTGCCGGTGCGGTAGGCCTCGCCGGGGTTCACGAAGGAGGCCGCGGAGGACTCCGTCAGGCCGTATCCCTCGAGGATGTGGATGCCCGCGCCGGCGAAGAAGAACCCGATGTCCGGCGCGAGGGCCGCGCTGCCGGAGACGCAGGCGCGCAGGTTCCCGCCGAACGCCTCGCGGATCTTCGCGTAGACGAGCGTGTCGGCGACCTTGTGCCTGGCGCCGAGCCCGAAGGGGACGGAGGCCTTGCCGGTGCGCCGGAAGTTGTCCTGGGACGCCTTGGCGTACTCTCGGGCGACCTCGGCGGCCCACTGGAAGATCTTGTACTTGGCGCCGCCGCCCGCTCGGGCCTTGGCGGCGACCCCGTTGTAGACCTTCTCGAAGATGCGCGGGACGGCCGCCATGTAGGTCGGCCGCACGATCGGCAGATTCTCGATGATCTTGTCGACGCGGCCGTCCACGGCGGTGACGTGCCCGACCTCGATCTGCCCGGAGGTCAGCACCTTGCCGAACACATGGGCGAGGGGCAGCCAGAGGTACTGCACGTCGTCGGGACCGAGCAGCTTGGTCGCCGCGATCGCCTTCGCCATGTACGACCAGTTGTCGTGCGGGAGGCGTACGCCCTTCGGGCGGCCGGTGGTGCCCGAGGTGTAGATGACGGTGGCGAGCTGCTCCTTGGTGATCGCGCCGACCCGCTCCTTGATCAGCTGCGGGTCCTGCTCCAGGCGGGCGGCACCGCGCCGCTCCAGCTCGTCGAGCGTGATGATCCAGTCGGAGGTCTCCACCCCGGCCGGGTCGATCACCACCACATGGGTCAGCTCGGGCAGCTCCTGGCGCTTCTCCACGGCCTTGGCGGCCTGGGCGGCGTCCTCCGCGATCAGCACCCGGCTCCCGGAGTCGGAGAGGATGAACGCCGACTCCTCGGCGTTGGTCTGCGGATAGATGGTGGTCGTCGCCGCGCCCGCGCACATGATGCCGAGGTCGGCGAGGATCCACTCGATCCGGGTGGAGGCGGCCAGCGCCACCAGTTGTTCGGGCTGGACGCCCAGCTCGATCAGGCCGGCCGCGATGGCGTGCACTCGCTCGGCGGCCTGCGCCCAGCTGAGCGACTTCCACTCGTCCGGGCCCTCGCCCGCCGACGCCGGCACGGGGTAGCGGTACGCCTCCGCGTCGGGCGTGGCGGTCACGCGCTCCAGGAAGAGCCCCGCGACGGACGGCGGACGGTTCTCGATCAGTGTCTGTGTGTCGCTCACGACATCCTCCGGGGCCCGCGACGATGCGGCTGGCTCAGTGCGGCTGTTGTTTAACTCGCGAGTAACTATCGAGCAGGGATCAGAGTAGAGGGCGACTGGCCTGCACGTAAGAGCCACGGACTGTCACTTTTACACAACGGCGACCCCCGGACGGAGCGGGGCCCGCCGCGCGACAGCGCGACGGGCCCCGGAACCGGTGTGCCGGCGGGCTACTTCTTGCCCTTGCCCGAACCCGCGTTCTCCTCGCTGCTCAGGACAGCGATGAAGGCGTCCTGCGGAACCTCCACGGAACCCACCATCTTCATCCGCTTCTTGCCCTCCTTCTGCTTCTCCAGCAGCTTGCGCTTACGGGAGATGTCGCCGCCGTAGCACTTGGCGAGGACGTCCTTGCGGATGGCGCGGATGGTCTCGCGGGCGATGACCCGCGAGCCGACGGCGGCCTGGATGGGGATCTCGAAGGCCTGGCGCGGGATCAGCTCGCGCAGCTTGGCGACGAGCCGTACGCCGTACGCGTAGGCGGCGTCCTTGTGGGTGACGGCGGAGAAGGCGTCGACCCGGTCGCCGTGGAGCAGGATGTCGACCTTCACCAGCTGGGCGTCCTGCTCGCCGGTGGGCTCGTAGTCCAGCGAGGCGTACCCGCGGGTCTTGGACTTCAGGTTGTCGAAGAAGTCGAAGACGATCTCGGCGAGCGGGAGCGTGTAGCGGATCTCGACGCGGTCCTCGGAGAGGTAGTCCATGCCGAGGAGGGTGCCGCGACGGGTCTGGCACAGCTCCATGATCGAGCCGATGAACTCGCTGGGCGCGAGGATCGTGGCCCGCACGACCGGCTCGAAGACCTTGTCGATCTTACCCTCGGGGAACTCGCTCGGGTTGGTGACCGTGTGCTCCTTCCCGTCCTCCATGATCACGCGGTAGACCACGTTGGGCGCGGTGGCGATGAGTTCGAGGTTGAACTCGCGCTCCAGGCGCTCACGGATGACGTCGAGGTGCAGCAGACCGAGGAACCCGACGCGGAAACCGAAGCCGAGGGCCGCGGAGGTCTCCGGCTCGTAGACCAGGGCGGCGTCGTTGAGCTGGAGCTTGTCCAGCGCCTCGCGCAGGTCGGGGTACTCCGAGCCGTCCAGGGGATAGAGGCCGGAGAAGACCATCGGCTTGGGGTCCTTGTACCCGCCGAGGGCCTCCGTGGCGCCCTTCTCCTTGCTGGTGATGGTGTCGCCGACCTTGGACTGACGGACGTCCTTCACGCCGGTGATGATGTAGCCCACCTCGCCGACGCCGATGCCGTCGGCCGGCGTCATCTCGGGGGACGAGACACCGATCTCCAGCAGCTCGTGGGTGGCGCCGGTCGACATCATCTTGATGCGCTCGCGCTTGTTGAGCTGGCCGTCGATGACACGGACGTAGGTGACCACGCCCCGGTAGGAGTCGTAGACCGAGTCGAAGATCATCGCGCGGGCCGGAGCGTCCTTGACGCCGACCGGGGCCGGGACGTCGCGGACCACCCGGTCGAGCAGGGCGTCCACGCCGATACCGGTCTTCGCCGAGACCTTGAGCACGTCCTCGGGGTCGCAGCCGATGAGGTTGGCCAGTTCCTCGGAGAACTTCTCCGGCTGGGCGGCCGGCAGGTCGATCTTGTTCAGTACGGGGATGATCTTGAGGTCGTTCTCCATCGCCAGGTAGAGGTTGGCGAGGGTCTGGGCCTCGATGCCCTGGGCGGCGTCGACGAGGAGCACGGTGCCCTCGCAGGCGGCGAGCGACCTCGAGACCTCGTAGGTGAAGTCGACGTGACCCGGGGTGTCGATCATGTTGAGGATGTGCGTGTTCGCGGGGTCCTCGGTGGGAGCCCACGGCAGACGCACCGCCTGGGACTTGATCGTGATTCCGCGCTCACGCTCGATGTCCATACGGTCGAGGTACTGAGCACGCATCTGCCGCTGCTCGACCACACCGGTCAGCTGAAGCATCCGGTCGGCAAGCGTGGACTTGCCGTGGTCGATGTGCGCGATGATGCAGAAGTTGCGGATCAGTGCCGGGTCGGTACGGCTCGGCTCGGGCACATTGTTAGGGGTCGCGGGCACGCAGGGTCCTGTCTCTTGAGGCGCCTTATGCCTCGGGTCGGATCGATACGTAGTCTCCATGGTCCCACGCGCGGCGACCGGGAACCGGTTTGGGCCGCTCTCACGTGCACTGGTAGTCTGGGTCGCTGTGTCTCATGCCCTCTCAGCACGAGGCACCTGGAAAGAGACAATCACTGGTACGGAACCCGCGCGGTGCCGTGCCTGAACCTGTAGAGGCTTATTCGTGGCGAACATCAAGTCCCAGATCAAGCGGATCAAGACCAACGAGAAGGCTCGGCTGCGCAACAAGGCCGTCAAGTCCTCCCTGAAGACCGCGATCCGCAAGGCCCGCGAGGCCGCTGCCGCGGGTGACGTCGAGAAGGCCACCGAGTACCAGCGCGCTGCCGCGCGTCAGCTCGACAAGGCCGTCTCCAAGGGTGTCATCCACAAGAACCAGGCCGCCAACAAGAAGTCGGCGCTTGCTTCGAAGGTCTCGTCCCTCAACGGCTGAACTCCTTCCTTGATCTGATCGCCGGGGAGAACAGAGCGGGCCCTCTCTCATCCGCTCCCGACCGGCAACCCACGGATCCACGCGCGGCCTGCGTTCGCCACGCGGGCGTGGATCCAGCTTTCTGACATGCAGAACCGAAGGCCCCGGCGCCTCGCCCTTCCCCAGGACGGACGCCGGGGCCTTCGGCATGCCTGCGGGGGTGCTCCGGGTTGGGGTGCGTGG
>NZ_MUBA01000219.1 GCF_002154575.1 Streptomyces bobili | reverse complement strand
GCGGCGTCCGGGTCCCGGGCGAGTTCGCGTCCCGCCCGGTACCCGGACGCCGCCGACCAGTCGCCTTCGGTGACCGGCGGTACGTCCCTGCCCCGCGCGGTCAGCGTCGCGTGCCAGCCGTTCAGGCGGTCGCGGGCGGCGAACCACCGTTGCGGACCGGCGAGGTGGTGGACCGTCACATGGCCGAGTTCCAGAAGGTGTTCGGTGGCGGTCCGGGCCATCAGGTCGGCCCCGTCGCCCGCGGTCAGCAGCGTGGGCGCGGCGACCGCCGAGGGGGCGCCGAGGACGAGGACCGGCACGTCGACGCGGAGGGACACATCGCTGTCGGTGCCCTCCTCCTCGTCGATCGGCTCGGAGATGACGATGCCGTCCACGCCCTGGTCGAGGAGCGAGTCCACGGCGCCGGCGATGCCCGCCGGGTCGCCTTCTATGGTGTTGACCACGCGGAGCGCGTAGCCGGTGTCCCGGACGGCCCGCTCGACGCCCATGAGGAGTGAGGCGGGGCCGTAGAGGGCCGTGCCCAGCGTGACCACGCCGATCGAGCGGGTCCGTCCGGAGGCCAGCGCGCGGGCGGCGTTGTTGCGCCGGTATCCGAGCTGTTCGGCGGCTTCGAGGACCCGTCGGCGTACGTCGGCGGAGACGTACTGCTCGTCGTTGAAGACCCGCGACACCGTCTTCTGCGAGACCCCGGCCAGTCGGGCCACGTCCACGCTTCGCGGCGCCGGGGCGCTTTTGCCCCGCCCTGTTCCTCGCGTCATGGTGTGTCTCCCGGTGGCCGCACGATCGAGCCGATGATGTCAGACGCCGACTGGCTGACTGCGTAGTCATGTCTGCGCTGTCATGTCGACGGGGACATGTCTACGCAGTCATGCGGACGTCGTCAAGAGACCGGAACGTATCCGTAACGAGGCGGACGCTCCCGCCCGGCCGCCCAGCGGCCCGGCCGACGCGCGATTGTCAGTGGCCGGTGTCACGCTGAAACGACACCGGATCTGCGAAAGGGAACAGCTGTGATCACCACCGACCCCACCCCCGGCGCCCCCTGTTGGCTCGACCTCGGCGCCCCCGACGTCGCGGCCGCCGCGGCCTTCTACGGCGCGGTGCTCGGCTGGGAGTACGAGGCCATGGGGGGCGAGGGCGAGGAGATGGAAGGCGGGATGTTCAAGAAGGACGGCAAGACCGTCGCCGGGCTCGGCAAGCTGTCCGAGGAGGGCGCCCGATCGGCCTGGATGATCTACTACACCGTCACCGACGCGGACGCCACCACCCAGGCGGTGGAAGGCGCCGGCGGCACGGTCCGGGTGCCCCCGAGGGACCTCGGCGACTGGGGACGGATGGCGCAGTACACCGACCCGTCGGGCGGCCAGTTCGCCGCCTGGCAGCCGGGGCAGGACGTGGGCTTCGAGCTGGCCGACGAGTCGGGCTCACTGTCCTGGACCGAGCTGTACACGAGCGACGCCGCCGCCGCGCGGCAGTTCTACGGCTCCGTCTTCGGCTGGCAGTTCAGCGACATGGAGATGCCGGGCGGCGGGGGTACGTACACCATCATCACGCCGGCCGGGAAGACCGAGGACCGGATGCAGGGCGGCCTGATGCAGCTCGGCAAGGAGGACCTCTCGCTGGCGGACGGGCGGGCGTACTGGCACCCGGTGTTCGCCGTCGACGACTGCGACGCCGCCGTCGCCGCGGTCACCGGGAACGGCGGCAGTGTGCAGATGGGACCGGTGGACGCGGAGGGCGTCGGCCGCCTCGCCGTCTGCCTCGACCGCTCGAAGGCCGATTTCGTGGTGCTCACCCCGTCCCCCCAGAGCTGAGCCGCTCCGCTCGGACGGCAGCGGGAGGCACGGCGGCGCCGCCGGACCCGGTGTGCCCAGAGGGGTGGTGAAGGCGATCCCCGCCGCCCCCGTACTCGTCGGCCGTGCACGGCGACTTGAGGCGTCTGGCGGCGAAGTCGCCTTGGCGTCGCCGGCCGGCCGGCCGGCCAGTCGCCGGACCGGTCGAACCGGACCTATGGCCCGTGCGGCCTGTGCATCCCGTGCCTACGAGGGGAACCCCGGCCGGGTCGACCCCGATGCCGGTCACGTCGTCGTCACTTGGGCCCGCCGCTCGCCGCGGCCCTCGTGGACCGGTGTCAGGCGGCCGGCCGGACCAGGCCGTACTCGTAGGCGAAGGCCACCGCCTGGACGCGGGCGCGGGCGCCGATCTTGGCGAGGATGTGGCTGACGTGGGACTTGACCGTGGTCGGGGCGATGGACAGCCGCGCGGCGATCTCGGCGTTGGACCAGCCGGAGGCGACGGCGACAAGGACGTCGCGCTCGCGCTGGGTCAGGGTGTTCGGGCCGATGTCCCGACCGGGTAGGGGAGAGGTCCCCTGCCGGCGGACGGCGTCGATGAGCGCGCGGGTCAGATCGGGGGTGATGACGGCGTCTCCGGCGGCCACGACGCGGACGGCCGCGATCAGTTCCTCCGGCGTGGCGTCCTCCAGGACGAAGCCGCCCGCTCCCGCGCGCAGGGCCGCGTAGGCGTATCCCTCGTCGTCCACGGGCGTCAGCACCAGCACGCGGGGCGGGGACACGGCCGTCCCCGGGAGGCGGGGAACCTGGGGGAGGAGTGGTGGTCGGACGATGCGGCGGATGGCTTCGACGCCTTCCGGCGCGGACAGGCGGCCGTCCATCAGGACGACGTCGGGACGCAGTGCGGTGCTGAGGCGAACCGCCTCCGCGCCGTTCGCCGCCTCGCCGACGACGGTCAGATCGGG
>NZ_MUBA01000218.1 GCF_002154575.1 Streptomyces bobili | reverse complement strand
CTACGCGGTGGGTGTGGGATTTGAACCCACGGTGACTCGCGCCACGACGGTTTTCAAGACCGGCCGGATCTGCACGGCCCAATGCGGCTTGACCTGCGGAAGCGTCATCTCACTGGGCGCCGTCTACGCCTGATTGGCCAGAGGTTGGCCGCGCCGCCACTGGGTTGGCGCGTCGGATCCCGTCGGCAGCCGTCCCTAGCTGGGCACGACTGCTTCGTCCCGAAGCAACTTGGGTGGGGGCGCCGCCTGGGGCTGGTGTGCCACTCATCTGCATTGATGGTCCGCCGACGTTCGCGGTCGTCCGTCGTTGTGCGTCGGCGTTGTCACACAGTTAGACACTCACTGCTCGGACGGTGGCGCTGTCCATGGATCATGTTGTTGGAGTGCGTCGAACTCGCTGAGACCAAGCCTGCTTGCGGCGGTACGCCGTTCCCGAACCTCTGACCACGTTCTGGGGCGGTAGCCCGGCCCACTGCAACCGCACGAGTGGAAGGTGATCCCGGCTCGGAGAGTGGCCTCAAGGGTGCGCCAGCCCCGCTTGTCTCTGCGGCGCGGAATGGCCACGTCGAAACCGGCGTTGACCATTGGCTGACGGCAGCGAGGACAGAGGTGATCGCCGGACGGCTTCAAGCCTTGCTTGAACGAAGACCGGCAGGCCAAGCACACGAAGTGGGGCTTGTAGGCAGCCGCATACCGACACATCCCTGAAGCGTAGCCAGAGCGATCTGTCCCTGGCCATCGAGTTGCGGTGGCGTTCTGACCAAGTTGCTGTGCCTCGTTGCTGTACAGCAGGATCCCGACGGGGGGCGGTCATGGAACGGGAACAGCTCGAACAGCTGCTGAGCGGTGGCGACGACACATCATCGGCCGCTCTGGCTGCGCTCCGCGCCGGCGCTTCTTACGTCATCTGGGACGGAACGACGTCGCCCAAGTCGCTCGCGGCGGTCTACGGGCGCCGACTCCGTCACACCGTGCGGAGGGGCATAGAGACCCTGGGCTTAGCGCGGGCCGTGCAACGCCTCGACGTTTACGACCGGCCGGTCCGACTGGGCCAGATCAGGACTGCCGACGGGACTTGGTTCTTCATGCTGTTCCTCGCCGAGGACGGCAGCCCGCTGGTCGCATGCACCGGCGTCCGGCAGACCCAACCAGGACCGCCACGACCAGACGCCTGCTGAACCTCAGCGCCGCAAACACGCTCTCCAACTGTGGTGGTGAGCTCGGGCACCTCGTTTCAGGAGTCGCTGGCCTCGGACTCCTGGACTGCCGCTTTCAGTTGTTCCTTCGCCTCTTTGGCTTGCGCCTTACGAGACTGGTAGCGCTTGACCGCAACAGCGGCTCCGCTGACCGCAGCTCCGCCGACCACCGCGCCCACAGCCGCACCCTTCGAGAACGCGGCCTTCTCGATGGCGCTGATGAGCTTGTCGACGCCTCCCGCCCTCTTCGCCAGCGTCGTGATTTCCTGATACCTGCCTAGATTTCCCATCAGTCCCCCGATTTCACGCAGTACGTCTCGACGTTGCAGAGACGCCCTCGCAGGCCTCTAGCTCTTCCGCGTACATCTGCACGTTCTTCGGCCCATGGCGCCGCGGAGACGTACTCCTCGTCACCTTCCGGCGGTGGGTCAAGCTTCGCGTCGGTTCGCCTCGCAGCGCTTGAAGAGGTAGTAGCCCACGGTCTCACCTTTAATGGCTACGTTCTGACCGGACGACATGAACTTGTCGCGGCTCTGCTGTCCCTGCTCCACGAAGACGAAAGAACCGTTCACTAGCTCCCAGCCCTCTCGGCATACGGCGTTGAGGACGACTAGGGGATCTGTCGTCTGTTTGGTGGTTGTGCTGCCAACCATCGCGACGATGACCGCTTGCTGGCTCATGACGTCCATTGAGCACTGATACACAAGGTCCCCCTGCTCGAAGCACTGGCGTGCCTGACCCACAGGTGTGGAGAGGAACGCGCGTCGGTCGCGTTCGAGTCGCTCGGCTTGCTGCTTCTCTTCTGCCTCCTGCCGCTTGCGCTCCTTCTCCGCAGCCGCCTGCGCCTGTTGCTCTGGGCTCTTCTTCGAGATGAATGCCATGTCGCTCCCTCCGCGCGTGACGGCCGTCACGC
>NZ_MUBA01000217.1 GCF_002154575.1 Streptomyces bobili | reverse complement strand
GTGTGGTGTCGCTGGCGTACGGCTGCGGGGGGCACTCGGAGGCGGCGGTCATGCCCACGCCGCCGCGGCCCGCGGAGCCGGTGATCGACGAGAACCGGGTGGACCCCTTCCCGCTGCGCCCGGCGCCGGACTCCGGGTCCGTCCCGGCGGTACCGGACGAGGAATCGGCGGAACTGGGGCACTCGTAGGGGGTTCCTCGCCCCCGCCCCTTCCCGACCCGAACCCTGGGAGCTGCCGCCCCCAGCCCCCGGGCGGTGCGTCATGACCCACCGAGTCGGGGCTGGAGGGGCCCGGCCCCTGTGATGCGAAACCGGCGGAGCCGCTCGCGGTACCTTCGAGCTCACGGCGATGAGGAGAGTGAACCGACGTGAGCAAGTTCGTGCGGCCGGCGGCCGAGGGGGCCGATCCGTTCGGGACGGCCCGGCTGCGGCGCGGGGTGCTGGACGCCTGGGCCACGAGTCCCGCCCGTTTCCGGGAGGACGCCAACGCCGAGGANNACGCGGCCGCCCGCGCGGGCGTGCCCGGCCGGCTGCGCCTGACCCTGCGCGAGGGTGTCCTGGTCGCCGCGAACACGGGCGCCCCGCTGGACGCCGCCGGCGTCGAGTCCCTCTCCACGCTCCGCGCCTCCGCGAAACGCGAGGCCGGCCAGTCGGCGATCGGCCGCTTCGGCGTCGGTTTCGCCGCGGTCCTCGCGGTGACCGACGAGCCCGCCGTCGTCGGCCGGCACGGCGGTGTCCGCTGGTCCCTGGCGGAGGCCCGTGTGCTGGCCTCGGAGACCGCCCGGCACAGTCCGGGCCTGGGTGACGAGATCCGCCGCCGTGAGGGCCATGTGCCGCTGCTGCGGCTGCCCTTCGCGGCCGAGGGCACCGCCCCCGAGCCGTACGACACGGCCGTCATCCTGCCGCTGCGCGACGCCGCCGCCGCCGATCTCGCCGAACGGCTCCTCACCGCCGTGGACGACGCTCTCGTCCTCGCCCTGCCGGGCCTGGAGGAGGTCGTGATCGAGGTCGGGGACGCGGCGCCCCGCACCCTGCGCCGGGACACCGACGGCGCCCTCACGGTCGTGGCGGACACGCGGGACGGGACGACCCGGTGGCGGATCGCCGCCGCGCACGGGCCGCTCACCCCCGACCTGCTCGCCGACCGGCCGGTGGAGGAGCGGCTGCGGCCCCACTGGTCGGTGACCTGGGCCGTACCCGTCGACGCGGACGGGGCCCCGGCCCGGCCCCGCACCAGCCCCGTCCTGCACGCCCCCACGCCCAGCGACGAGCCCCTCGGGGTGCCCGCGCTGCTCATCGCCTCCTTCCCCCTGGACACGACCCGGCGGCACGCGGCCCCGGGCCCGCTCACCGACCATCTGGTGCAGCGGGCGGCGGACGCGTACGCCGGACTGCTGGCCGGCTGGCGTCCGGTGACCACCGGGATCATCGACCTGGTGCCCGGCCCGCTGGGCAAGGGCGAGCTGGACGGCGCGCTGCGCCGGGCGATCCTGGAGCGGCTGCCGCGTACGGCGTTCCTGCCGCCCGCCGCCGTACCGGTGGAGGGCGAGGCCGAGGAGGAGCACGAGCTGCCCGAGGCGCTGCGGCCACGGGACGCCGAGGTCGTCGAGGGCGCGGGCGCGGACACCGTACGGGTGCTCGCCGAGGTGCTGCAGACGCTGCTGCCCGCCGGTCTCGAGCGCCGGGCGGAGCTGCGCACGCTCGGGGTGTCCCGCGTGCCGCTCGCCGACGCGGTCGACCGGCTGGCCGGGCTGGAGAAGGACCCGCACTGGTGGTACCGGCTGTACGAGAGCCTCGCCGGGGTCGACCCCGAGCGGCTCTCCGGGCTCCCCGTACCCCTGGCCGGGGGCACCTCCCAGGGTTTCGGCTCCGGGGGAGGCCGGACGACGATCGGTCCCCGTCAGGTGCTGCTGCCGACCTCGGACGCGGCCCGGCTCGACGCCGACGTCCTCGCCCGGCTGGGTCTCAAGGTGGCCCACCCCGACGCCGCTCACCCGCTGCTGGAGAAGCTGGGCGCCCTGCCCGCGACACCGCGGGCGGTGCTGACGACCCCGCAGGTGCGGGCGGCCGTGGCCGCGTCTCTGGACGACGACGGCGGCGCCTGGGACGACCAGGGCGCCCCGGACGCCGAGGAGCTGGCCGGCACCGTCCTGGCGCTGGTCCGTGACGCGGGCCTGGAGCCCGGCGAGGAGCCCTGGCTGGGCGCCCTCGCCCTGCCCGACGAGGACGGGGAGCCGACCCCGGCCGGTGAACTCGTCCTGCCCGGCAGCCCGTTCGCCGAGGTCATCCGCGAGGATGAACTGGCGTACGTGGACCGCGAGTTGGCGGACAAGTGGGGCGAGCAGCCCCTCGTGGCCTGCGGTGTCCTGGCGAACTTCGCGCTCGTGCGCGCCACGGACGTCGTCCTCGACCCGGACGAACTGGAGCCGCGCGAGGGCGACTTCGCCGAACCGGACGACGCCGGACTGCTGGACGCCGTGGACGTGTGGGCCGAGGACATCCTCGACCGCTTCCCGGACTCGCCCGTCCCGCCGGTCGCCACCGAGCTGGTCGCCGTCCGCGACCTCGACCTCGTCGACGACGACCGCTGGCCGCAGGCCCTCGCGCTGCTCGCCCAGCCGCCCCTGCGCGACGCCCTCACCCAGCCGGTCCGCATCCTCCTCCCGGACGGCACCCACGAGGTCGTACGCCCGTACACCGCCTGGTGGCTGCGCGGGCACCCCGTCCTCGACGGCCGCCGCCCGGCGGGCCTGCTCGCGGCCGGCGGAGACCCCCTCCTGCACGGCCTCTACGACCAGGCCGACGCGACCGGCTTCAGCGACGAGCAGGTCCTGCGCGCCCTGGGCGTACGGACCTCCCTGGCCGCCCTCCTCGACGAGCCGGGCGGCGCGGCCGAACTCCTCGACCGCCTCGCGGACCCCGACCGCCCGGTGGGTGCCGCCCAACTGCACGGCCTTTACAGCGAGTTGGCCGCGCTGGACCCGGATCAGGTGACCCTGCCGGACGAGCTGAGGGCCGTCGTCGACGGCCGGGTCGAGGTCGTGGACGCGGCCGACGCCGTCGTCGTCGACTCCCCCGACCTGCTGCCCTTCACCGAGGGTGTCCCACTGCTTCCCGTACGGCCCACGCGGGCCGCCGGGCTGGCCGAACTGTTCCAGGTCCGCCGCCTCAGCGAGTCCGTGACGGGCGAGATCCACTCCGAGGGCACCGAACACGAGGTCCCCGCCCCGGTACGCACCCTCCTCGGCCCGCGCACCCCCACCACCTACGTCGAACACGAGGAACTCGTCGTCGACGGCGTGGAGATCGACTGGCGCCTGACCGACGACGGCATCCTGCACGCCTCCACCCTGGAGGGCGTCGCCGCCGGCCTCGCCTGGGCGGCCGGCCAGTGGCCCCGCCGCTTCGAGGTGGCGGCCCTGATGGAGGACCCGTCCAGGACGGACGAGCTGGCCAGGGACCGCTGGTTCGACTGAGGCGACCTGTCCGGCTCACCGGCTCGGGCGCACCGCACTCACGGGGCGCCCGAGCCGGGTCTGAGTGAACTTGTGGGAAATCTCCGCCACTTCGTACAACCCTTCACAACTCTCGTGCATCTGATCACATGAGCCAACAGGCTCCGTGATCATTTGGGCCCTGTGTGTGAAGACGAGCCGTAGGGAACGACGACCGTCAGGGCCCCTTTCTCCATCGAGGGGAATGCATGCGCATCCGTGCCACCGTGGCCGCCGTCTCCGGCGCCCTGGCCCTTTCCGCGCTGGCCGTGCCTGCCGCGAACGCTGCCGACAGCGCGCCGAGCAAGGCCGACCTCTTCCAGGCCGCGCACCGCGCCGCCGCAGGCAAGTCCGCGTTCACCGGTTCCACCGCCGCGGCCGCCCCCTACGCCCTGGACCTCAAGTTCTCCGGCGTGAGCGTCAACAACGGCAAGCCGATCGTCGTCGGGACCACCGGCAAGGTGTCCGCCCCCGTGTCCTTCAAGGTCACGCACGCCGCGGACATCGACCTCGAGGCCGAGGACTTGGAGCTGGACGTGCTGCTGTACCGCGGCACGCTCAGCAACCCCGTCAACATCCTGTGGGGCGACAACTGGCCCTCCTGCGTCAACGTCTCCGCGACGGTGGCCACCTGCAAGAACACCATCGACATCCGCCCCGCCGACGGTGACCTGCTGAACTCCGACGCCACCAGCTTCAAGGCGCTCGGGTACGCGTACGACTGGAACGACCAGGACCCGTACACCGAGGACGACATCGACTGGAGCAAGGTCGGCTACACCGAGGCGGACGCCCTGACGCTCGCCAAGCTCCAGCGCGCCTCCAAGCTCACCGTCAACGCCGCCCCGGAGCCGGTGCGCAAGGGCGCCACCATCACCGTCACGGGCAAGCTGTCCCGCGCCAACTGGGAGGACAACCAGTACCACGGTTACTCCACCCAGCCGGTGAAGCTGCAGTTCCGCAAGAAGGGCAGCAGCACCTACACCACGGTCAAGACGATCAAGACGTCCACGACGGGCGCCCTGAAGACGACCGTCAAGGCGACCGTGGACGGCTACTTCCGCTACAGCTTCGCGGGCACCTCGACCACCCCGACGGTCACCACCGCCGGCGACTTCGTCGACGTGCGCTGACCCGACAGGCCCCGCGCAGGAGAGGCCCGGCCCCGCATCCGGCGGGGCACGGGCCTCTCCTCACGCCCCC
>NZ_MUBA01000216.1 GCF_002154575.1 Streptomyces bobili | reverse complement strand
TCCGGCGGCGGGCGACGGGCCCGCGCCGAACGGCTACCGGGCCGCACCCGGACCCGACCCGTACGGGGAGCGGCGGGAGCAACCCGCACCCCCCGGATCCACCTCCCCGCGGCCGAGGGCCGAGGAGTTCACCGGGGCGGCCGGCGTACCGGCGCCCGCCCCGGACGGTACGCCCCCCGGCCGGCAGGTGCGGGGCAGCGGGTTCGCGCTTCCTGCGTCGGACGATCAAGGGCCGCCCGTCCTCGTCCGTGGATCGCGCGCCTCTCGGGAGCCGTGGCGGCTGCCCGCCGAACCGGGGCCGCACGGGCTGGCGGCGGACGAGGCCGCGCTGGGCGGGCTGACGGTCCGGGCCGCCTCGGTGATCGGTCCGGGGCACCGGGCGCAGGGCCGGCCCCGGCAGGACGCGTACCGGATCGGCCGGGACCGTGCGGGCGAGCATCTGGTGATCGCCGTGGCGGACGGCATGTCGGACAGCGCCCACTCCGACGTCGGCGCGCAGGTGGCCGTATCGGCGCTGGTGAACTCCGTCCGTGCCTCCCTCGACGCGGGGACCCCTCTGGAGCGGCTGGACCATTGCGACGCCTTCCTCAGTGCTGCCGGACAGATGATCGCGGTGGCGGAGCAGCGCGGCTGGGACCCGGACACCGTGCGGGCCGTAGCCGTCGTCGCTGTCGTACCGGCCCGGCCGCACGTCAACGGCCGGCGCCGCGTGTGGCTGGCCTCGATCGCCGACGTGAGCGCGTGGCGGCTGAGCGGGGGCGACTGGGAGCGTCTGATCGGCGAGGAGAAGCACGGCTTCGACCCGTCGGCCGTCGCCCGCTATCTGCCGCACGACCCGCGCGGCGCCGACCACGGCGTCGTGGAACTGTCGCCCACCTGTGTGTTGGCGGTGACGACCGACGGGGTCGCGGACGCGTTCGGCACCGGCCTCCAGGCCCGCCGGTGGTTCGCCGAACGTTGGGCCCGGCCACCGGCCGTGGGCACCTTCCTCAACCAGGTCGGCTTCGACCAGGTCCAGATGCACGACGACCGCACCGCCGTCGTCGTCTGGTGCGACGACGAGGAGCACCGCTGATGCGCAGCTGGTCCGACAGCCCCTTCCCGTCCCGCGAGGAACTGTCCGGCGTACCTGAGGGCAAGGCGATCAGCCAGGACAACGGAGAGTCCCGGCTGGTGTACGAGATCAAGGACAGCCCCGGCTGGCTCGCCAAGCTCTACAAGCGCCCGGCGGACGCCGGCCGGATATCCGACCTCCAGCGCCTGGTCTACCTTCCGACCGTCATGTCCCAGGCGGACCAGGACCTGGTGGACCGGTGCCTCGCCTGGCCCACCACCCGGCTCTACGACGGCTCCGACCTCGTCGGCGTCGTGATGGCCAAGGCCCCCGACGGCTTCTACGCGCCTCTCAAGGCGCTGTCGGGCTGGCAGGACCCCGCACCGCTGCCGCTGGACTGGCTGATGAAGCCCGCGGACAAGTGTGCCCAGGTCGGACTGCGCCGGCCGGACCTCGACCTGCGGCTGCGCGCGGTCGAGGAACTGCTGGCGGTGGGCGACCTGTTCGCCCGGCACGACATCGTGTACGGGGACTGGTCGTATCGCAACGCGCTGTGGAACCAGCACACGGGCGAGGTCTTCGTCATCGACATGGATTCCTGCGGGATCGGCTCCCGGGAGTGGGTGGAGTCGCCCGGCTGGGCCGACCCGCTCTTCCCCGACCGGTCACGCCGGCCGACCGTGGCCAGTGACAGCTACAAGCTGGCCGTGCTGACCGTGCGTTGCCTCACCGCTCAGCGCCAGGATCCCGTTGACGCGCTCCGCGACGTGGAGAGGTCGACGAGGGACGCCTCTCTGGGCGGCCTGCTCCGGCGGACGCTCACCGCGACACGGCTGGAGGACCGGCCGAAGTGCGCCGAACTCCTCGAAGCGGTGCGGCGGATACGCGGTACGACAGCGTCGGCGGGACCGTCCGCCACCTCCGGATCGCGGGCCGGCGCGGACAACGTCACCACGTGGGTCAAGGTGGGCCCCCGCGCCGGCGCCGGCACCGCCCGTTCCGCCGAGGCCACCGCCTCCGCCCGTCCCTCAGGAACCACTCGTGCCGCCTCGGATGCGTCGGGAACGGACGGCGCCGCCGCGTCGAACGTGACGGGATCGGTGAACCTCCGCGACCGTTCGGCGGCACGGCCACCGGCCTCCTCTCCGGAGCCCTCGCCCTCGCCCTCCTCCGCGGGATCGGGCCGGTCCGGTCCGGGTTCCGGCTCCGTGTCCGCGGCGGGCGGCTCCGGCACGGGCGCCACCCCGACGCCGGGCTCCGTGCCGCCCACGTCCCACACCCCCCGGCCCGCCGCCCGGTCCACGTCCCGATCCGCCGCCCGTCGCGCGGCGATGGCGCGCGGCAGGAGCGGGCGCACGGCCCCGGCCGCCGCACGCCGCCCCCGGCGTCACGCCGTCACCGTGATGCTGTTCTGCGCGCTGGTCGCCGCACTGTGCGTCGCCCGCTACGTCCTGGGCTGGATCTGACACCCACCCGCACACCCGCCGTCCCGCATCCGTGCCGGCACAGAAAGACGGCGCCGGCACAGAAAGAGAAGAGAACATGACCGAACACACCGAGGAAGCGGTGGGCTTCACCGCCTTCAAGACCAAGGGCCTGCCGGCCTACCTGGTCCTGGACACCTCCACATCGATGAAACCGTACGAGCGGCTGCTCAACGAGACACTGCTGACGATCTACGACACCCTCTACACCACCCCTCAGCTGTCGGAGTTCATCCATCTGTCGGTGATCTCGTTCAACACGATGCCGCACGTGGTGGCGTCGATGACGGACATCGAGGCGCTGGAGTCCCTGCCCACGGTCAGCTGCGGCGGCTGGACCAACGTGGGGCCGATGTGCGAGCTGCTGAGGGCCCGGATCACCGAGGACGTCAGCGCCCTGGCCGGGGACGGAGTCCAGGTCCTGCGGCCCGTGGTGTTCCTGCTGACCGACGGACTGCCCACCGACAAGCCGTCCGGCGCGTGGAAGCAGCAGCTGGACGCGCTCCAGGACCGCTCCTGGAAGCCCTGGCCGCACATCATCACCTACGGTTTCGGGGACGCCAGCGAGTCCGTGCTGAGCACGATCGCGACCGCGGCCGCTTACATCGCGGAGGACCCCGGTGGCGACAACGGTGAGGCCCTCTCTCAGGCCATGAGCAGCCTGCTCAACTCCCTGGTGGCGTCGGCTCGGGCGCAGAGTCTCCAGGTGCCGGAGGAGGTGGCGGGCTACCGCACGCTTCCGAGCGACTACGTCAGCTGAGACCGGGCGGGCACCGGTCCACGGTGCCCGCCGCCGTACGGAGAGGACGGAGTCGGCCGGCGCGTCGTCGGCCGTTCGCGGGCAGCGGGCGGACGGTGTCGTGTGCGGGCGGCCAGGGCCTCAAGCTCCCCCCCGTCGGCCTCATCCGACCACCGAGGCCCTCACGCAGAGCACGTCCGGCAGGTGGGTGGCCAACTGCCGCCAGCCGTCGCCGTCGTCGGCCGAGGCGAACACCTCGCCGTTGCGGTTGCCGAAGTACACGCCCGCCGGGTCCGCGTCGTCCGTGCAGAGCGCGTCGCGCAGCACGGTGCCGTAGTGGTCCTCCTGCGGCAGTCCGGCCGTGAGGGGCTCCCAGCTCTTGCCCGCGTCGGAGGTCCGGTAGATCCGGCAGCGGTGGTCGGCGGGCACGCGGTCCGCGTCGGCGTTGATCGGGAAGACATAGGCCGTGTCCCCGCGGTGGGGGTGCGCGGCGACGGCGAAGCCGAAGGTGGACGGCAGGCCGGCGCCGATGTCCGTCCAGTGCGCGCCCGCGTCGTCGCTGCGGTACACCCCCCAGTGGTTCTGCAGGTACAGCCGGTCCGGGTTCGCCGCGTCCCGCGCGACCTTGTGCACGCACTGGCCGAACTCCGGGTTCGGATCCGGCAGGAACACCGCGGAGACACCGGAGTTGGAGGGCGCCCAGCTCGCGCCGCCGTCGGCGGTGCGGAACACTCCGGCCGTCGACACGGCCACCGTCACCGCCCGCGGGTCCCGCTCGTCGGTGAGCACCGTGTGCAGGCCCTCGCCGCCTCCTCCCGGCACCCACTGGGAGCGCGTCGGATGCTCCCACAGCGGGCGGACCAGGTCGAAGCTCTCCCCGCGGTCCTCGGAGCGGTACAGCGCGGCCGGTTCGGTGCCCGCGTACACCACGTCCGGCTCGCCGGCCGCCGGGTGCAGTTGCCACACCCGCTCCAGCGAAGCCTGTGTGTCCTGGGGGAACTTGACGGCCGGCTTCGCCGGTTCGGTCCAGGTGCGGCCGAGGTCGTCGGAGTGGAACACCGACGGGCCCCAGTGGGCGCTGTCCCCGCCCGCGAGGAGCCGGGGCCGGTCACCACGGGTGTCGATCGCGACCGAATAGATCGCCTGTGCGTTGAAGTAGGGGGATTCGTCGAACTCCCATGTGGCTCCGCGCCTGCGCCCGATGAACAGACCTTTGCGCGTGCCCACGGCGAGCAGTACCTCGGTCATGCCGGTCTCCTCCACTGTGTTGTGACGTCCTTGTCGCAACCACCGGCCAGTCTGCACCCAGCCACTGACAGTCACCCCTGGAAAGGGCATCGCCGCAGGTCACAGCGGCGGCGGCAGGCCGGGACCGCAAGGTGTCGGCCACCTTGCCGCAGGGGACCCGCACGGCGGCCCGGTCCGTGGCACCGTCGGGACGCAGGACTCGTCCTGAGCATCCGGAGCGCCGGCCCCGTATGGGA
>NZ_MUBA01000215.1 GCF_002154575.1 Streptomyces bobili | reverse complement strand
CGCGCCGGCCCGTCACGGCGCGGTACCCCACCGCTCCGCCGCGCCGCCGCAGCCACCCACGCCTGCCGTGATCCGGGGTGCCCCGATTCCCGCCGGAGCCCCTCATGAGTGAACCCCCAGGCGCCGTGACCCTCGTCGAGGCGCCACCCGCCGAACCCCCGCCGCCGCGGAAGCTCACCGCACAGCGCGTCCAGCCGCTGCGCCGCCCCGGACGGTGGATCGCCACCGCGGTCGTCCTGGTCCTGGCCGCCCAGTTCGCACACGGCCTGGTGACCAACCCCTTCTACCAGTGGGACCGCTTCGGCTACTGGTTCCTGCGGCCGACCATTCTCGACGGACTCCTGATCACCCTCGAAGTGACCGCCTGGAGCGCGGTGCTGGGCCTCCTCGGCGGCATCCTGCTGGCCCTGGCCCGGCTCTCCAGGAGTCCGGTGCTGCGCGCCGCGAGCTGGACCTACGTCTGGGCGCTGCGCTCCGTCCCGCTGATCGTCGTGCTGCTGTTCCTCTACAACTTCAGCGCCCTGTACAAGACGTTGAGCGTCGGCGTCCCCTTCGGGCCCGCCTTCTTCACCTTCGACGAGTCCCGGCTCGCCACCGACATGGCGATCGCCGTGATCGGCCTCAGCCTCAACGAGGCCGCGTACGCCGCGGAGGTGGTCCGCGGCGGCATCCTCTCCGTGGACCAGGGCCAGCACGAGGCGTCGTCCGCGCTCGGCCTGCCCAAGGGCTACCAGTTCCGGCGGATCGTCTTCCCGCAGGCCCTGCGGTCGATCACCCCCAACTACGTCAACCAGCTGATCGGCCTGATCAAGAGCACCTCGCTGGTCTTCTACGTGTCGCTGCTCGACCTGTTCGGGACCGCCCAGTCGATGGGCTCCACCTACCCCGGCGACATCGTGCCGCTGCTGCTGGTCGTCACCGTCTGGTACCTGATCCTCACGAGCCTCGTGTCCGTCGTCCAGTTCTACGTCGAGCGGTACTTCGCCCGGGGCGCCACGCGCTCCCTGCCGCCGACCCCGTTGCAGAAGCTGCGCACCGGCCTGCGGGACCTGCGGGAGCGTGCGCGCAGGGAGGCCGCCGTATGACCATCGAGACGACCGGGATGGCCGGGATCACCGGGACAAGCAGCACCAGCGGGACCACCGGGTCCGGTGAGATCACCAAGGCGGCAGCCGGGACGGTCCTGTCCGCCGAGGTGCGGCCCGCCGCCGTGGAGGTGCACGGCGTGCACAAGTGGTACGGCGCCCACCGGGTGCTCGACGGGGTCGACCTCACCGTGAGCCCCGGCGAGGTGACCGTCATCCTCGGCCCGTCCGGCTCCGGCAAGTCCACCTTGCTGCGGGTCATCAACCATCTGGAGAAGCCCGAGATCGGCTACGTCAGCGTCAACGGCGAACCGATCGGCGTCCGCCCGCACGGCGACCGGCTGCGCGAGCTGAGCGAACGGGCCATCCTGGCCCAGCGCAGCCGCATCGGGTTCGTCTTCCAGAACTTCAACCTCTTCCCGCACCTGACCGTGCTCGACAACGTCGCCGCCGCCCCCGTGGCGACCGGCAGGCTCAGCAGGCCCGCCGCCCAGGCGGCGGCCCGCGAACTCCTCGGCCGCGTCGGGCTCGCCGACAAGGCCGCCGCCTACCCACGCCAGTTGTCCGGGGGCCAGCAGCAGCGCGTCGCCATCGCCCGCGCCCTCGCCCTGCGCCCCGGCGTCATCCTCTTCGACGAGCCCACCTCCGCCCTCGACCCCGAACTCGTCGGCGAGGTCCTCGCCGTCATCAAGGACCTGGCGACCAGCGGCACCACCCTGGTCATCGTCACCCACGAGGTCGGCTTCGCCCGCGAGGTCGCCGACCGGGTCGTCTTCATCGACGGCGGAAGGATCGTCGAACAGGGCCCGCCCGCAGAGGTCCTCGACAATCCGCGGCACGAACGGACCAGGGACTTCCTCGCCAAGGTCCTCTGACGGCCCGCGTGCCCCGCGAGGCCTCCCCACGGCACCCACCCCCCTTCACAGCCCACCGACAAACGATCAAGCACAAGCCACGAAGGACGGACATGTCTGCCCACATCACCCGACGCAGCCTGATACGCGGCATCACCATGGCGACCGCCGTCGCCACCCTGGCCACCGGGCTCGCCGCCTGCGGTGGTGACAGCGACGCCGCCACCACGGCGGACGCCGCCGCCTCGGGCAGCGTGACCGTCGGCCGGGTCTCCAACGGCGCCGCGAAGGAGACCACCATCAAGGTGTCCGAGGTGAAGTCGATCAGCGACCTGCTGCCCGACGCCGTACGCAAGAGCGGCAAGCTCGTGATCGGCAGTGGCACCCTGCCGTCCGGCTCCCCGCCCTTGGGTTACGTGGGCGGCGACCAGAAGACCCTCACCGGCTCCGAGCCCGACCTCGGCCGCCTGGTCGCCGCCGTGCTCGGCCTGAAGCCGGAGATCAAGCGGTTCACCTGGGAGAACCTCTTCGTCGGCATCGACAGCGGGAAGGTCGACGTGGCCCTCACCAACGTCACCGTCACCGAGGAGCGCAAGCAGAAGTACGAGTTCGCCTCCTACCGCAAGGACGACCTGGCCCTGGAGACGCCCAAGTCGAGTACCTGGAAGTTCGACGGCGACTACAAGGTGCTGGCCGGCAAGACGGTCTCGGTCGGCGCGGGCACCAACCAGGAGCGGATCCTGCTGGCCTGGAAGAAGAAGCTGGAGAGCGAGGGCAAGAAGCTCACCGTCAAGTACTTCCAGGACAGCAACAGCACCTATCTGGCCCTGAACAGCGGCAAGATCGACGCCTACTTCGGGCCGAGCCCGAGCCTCTCCTACCACGTCACCCAGTCGGCCGGCACGCCCGACCCGACCCGTGTCGCGGGCCAGTTCTCCGGTGCGGGAGAGAGCCTCCAGGGGCTGATCGCGGCGACCGCCAAGAAGGACAGCGGCCTCGCCGAGCCGCTGGCCGCCGCTCTCAACCACCTGATCGACAACGGCCAGTACGCCGAGTGGCTCGCCGCCTGGAACCTGTCCAACGAGGCCGTCCCCACGTCGGAGGTCAACCCGCCCGGCCTGCCGCTGACCGACTCCTGATCCCGCACGCGGGGAACACCCCCGGAGACAGGGGCGTTGTGACGACCGACGAGATGTACCAGGCGCCCGCCGGGAACGGCGGCGCCTGGCGATCGCGAGGAGCGGAGGTGACGGACGTGCGGGACACGAACCCATCGCGTGACACCGACACCCCGCGTGACACCGACGCGCCGCGTGTCATCGACACCCCGCGGGACATCAACG
>NZ_MUBA01000214.1 GCF_002154575.1 Streptomyces bobili | reverse complement strand
ACCGCCACGGCCCGCCCCGGCGCCACCGGCGCGCAGGCCCAGCGCACGAAGCTCAGCGTCAGCTCGTACGACAGCGGCACCCGGCGGGCCGTCATCTCACCCGACGGCGGCGCCGACACCCGCTCCCCCAGCCCCTCGGCCTCACCCTCACCCTCCGCTTCGCAGTCGCCCCGTCGCACCGCCGTCGGCGACGTCATCGCCAGCGCCCCCGCCCCCGGCGCCCCGCACGGTCTCCTCGCCGAGGTCACGAAGGTGATCGGCGAGACCGCCGAGGGCACGGAGGTACAGACCGAGCCCGCGCAGCTCAACGCCCTGCTCGGCGACGACACCGCCAAGGGCAGTGTGCCGGTCGCCCCGGCCGCCTTCGCCGTGGACGAACTGCTGCCCGATGTCGACGTGTCCTGGTCGAAGACCGGTGACGTGCACGTCGGCCCGGAGGGCGCGACGGTCCCGCTCGGCAGCCTGCGGCTCGACGTGCGCGCCGACCTGCCGACCACCCGGGCCGGCACGGCCTCGGCGAGCACGTCCGCAGCCGCGTCCGTCTCCGGGTTCGTGCAGATCGCCCCGCGGGTCGACTTCCGCTACAGCGGCGAGGGCGCCGCTGCCGCACCCGCCTCGGCCTACCTGGGCGTGTCCGGCGACTGGAGCTCGGGCTGGGCGCTCACGGGCCGGGCCGACGCCTCCGCGACCCCGGCGCGGATCCCCTTCGCCACCCTGCACGCCGACCCCGTGCTCCAGGTCGGCCCCGTCCCCGTCGTGGTCAACCTGGACCTGACCTGCTATCTCCAGGTCAGCGGCGACGGCCGGATCACCGTCGACGTCGAGCAGCAGGTCACGGGCGACTTCACGGCCGGCGGCACCTTCGGCCCCACCCAGGGGTGGACCCCGGTCAGCTCCTCCGACATGACGAGCACCCCGGTGCGTACGTCCGTCACCACCGCCGGCGGCGTCAAGGCGGCCCTGGGCGCCGAGGCCAGCGTCGGACTGTACGGCACCGTCGGCGTCGTCGCCGACCTGGCGCCCTACGTGCGCGGCGAGGCCACCGGAACCGTCACCGGTACCGACGACAGGTTCGAGGCCGACGGCTCCTGGGCGGTGTACGGCGGGGTCGACCTGACCGGCACCCTGAGGCTGCAGCTGACGATCTTCGGCACCCCGGTGTTCCGGCGGGACATTCCCCTGGGTGCCCTGCACCGCGAGTGGCCGCTCGCCGGCAGCGACACCCCGTAGCGCCGACGGTCACGGTCGGACGCGTCGGTCAGGCCGCGCCGCCGGGGACCCATCCCTGGCGGCGCAGCACCGCCGGCACGTCCGGCGCCTCGTAGTGCTCGCCCTTGAGGACCTTGCCGTCCGCTCTGCGGGCGATCTGTCCGTCGGGGCCGAGCTTGGTCATGTTGGACCGGTGGATCTCGGCTATCACCGCGTCGAGGTCGATCCCGTGCACCAGAGCCGTGCCGTACGCGACGTAGACCACGTCGGCCAGTTCGTGCGCCAGGCGGTCCAGGGGGCCGCTCACCGCCACCTCGGCCACCTCGGCCGCCTCCTCGGCGAGCAGCTCGCCCCGGTGCGCGGCGAGTGCGGGCGACACCTCCGTCGGCGTACCGCGGGCGTCGAGACCGAAGGCGAGGTGGAACTGACGGACCAGCTCGGCGGGCGAGGAACTCATGCACCGACTGTAACGACGGCCACTGACAATCCCTCCGCCACCGCCACCGTGCGGCCCGCCCTGGCCAGCTCGCCGCCCCACCTGGCAGGATCGCGCGCATGTCCAAGGTGTTCCCTCCCATCGGCAGGCGCCGGGCCCTCCAGGGCGCGGGCGCCGCCGTCGTCGTCCTCGGGCTGCTGCTGTGGTGGCTGCTGCCCCTGGGCGAGGATCCGCCGAGCGGCAGGATCACCTTCAGCACGGGCACCACGAGCGGCGTCTACTACGAGTACGGCAGCCGGCTGCGCACCGCGCTGGCCGAGGACATGCCCGACCTGGACGTGAACCTGACCGCGAGCAACGGCTCCCAGGAGAACGTCGCGCGCGTGGCGACCGGCCAGGCCGACTACACCATCGCCGCGGCCGACGCGGTGGAGACGTACGAGAGGGAGCACCCCGGCGCGTCCGCCCGGCTGCGCGGGGTCGCCCGGCTGTACGACGACTACGTGCAGCTGGTCGTGCCGCGCGACTCGGACGTGCGGTCCGTGGCGGACCTCGAGGGGCGCACGGTCGCGACCGGGCTGCCCCGCTCGGGCGTGCGGCTAATCGCCGAGCGGGTCCTGAAGGCGGCGGGCGTGGATCCGGCGAAGGACATCACGGCGGTGTCGGAGGGGATCGACACCGGCCCCGAGCGGCTGAAGCAGGGGAAGATCGACGCGTTCTTCTGGTCCGGCGGAGTGCCGACGGCCGGGCTGGAGAAGCTGGCCGACAGATTCACCTTCCGGTTCGTGCCGATCGACGCCGCGCTGGTGGCCAAGATGCACCAGCAGGACGACGCGACGGGCTACTACCGGGCCACCAACATGCCGGAGTCCGCCTACCCGACCATCCAGAACGGCTCCACCGTGCCGACGATCGCGGTGTCCAACCTGCTGATGACCCGCACGGACGTGGACCCCCGGCTCACCGAGTGGCTGACCCGGACCGTGATCAAGAGCCGTGACGGCATCGGGCGGCACGTCCACTCCGCCCAGCTGGTCGACCTGCGCACGGCCATCTACACCGACCCGCTCCCGCTGCACGAGGGCGCCCGGCGCTACTACCGCTCCGTCAAGCCGTAACGAGGCCGACGCCACCGCCGGCCGTCCTCGCCGCCGGCTCTCGGGCCACGACCACTGCCGGGACATCCCGTACGCCGGTTCTCAGACCACTGGCCTCGTCCTCGGCACGGACACCGTCACCTTCAGGCCGGTGGGCTCGTGGTGGTCGTACGCGATCGTGCCGCCACCGGCCGCAAGCAGGGCGCGGGAGATCGACAGGCCCAGGCCTGAGCCCTTGATGTTCTGGTGCCGGCCGCTGCGCCAGAAGCGGTCGCCCACGCGCGTGAGCTCCTCGTCGGTCAGGCCGGGGCCGTGATCGGTGACGACGACGGTCGAGGTCTCCCCCTCGACGGCGACCGTCACCTCGACGCTCTCGCCCTCCGGCGTGAACTTGACCGCGTTGTCGATCACCGCGTCCAGGGCGCTGGAGAGCGTGACGGGGTCCGCCCACGCCGTGGTGGGCGGGCAGTCCCCGAGCAGGCGGACGCCCTGGGCCTCGGCGGTGGGTGCCCAGGCGGCGACGCGCTCGGCGGTCAGCGCGCCGATGTCGGTGATCCGCAGGTCGGCCTCGGTGTGCTCGGCCAGGGCCAGATCGAGCAGGTCGTCCAGGACGTGGGCGAGGCGCTTGCCCTCGTTCTGCACGGACGCGATCTCCTCATTGCCCTCCGGGAGCTCGTAGGCGAGCAGTTCGATGCGTAGGAGCAGCGCCGCGAGCGGGTTGCGCAGCTGGTGCGAGGCGTCGGCGACGAAGGCGCGCTGCTGCTCCAGAACGTCCTCGACGTTGTCCGCCATCTCGTTGAACGACCGGGCCAGCCGCCGGAGTTCCGGCGGACCGCTCGCCACCGCGACCCGTGACTTCAGACGGCCGGTGGCGATGTCGTGCGTGGTCGCGTCCAGGACGCGGACGGGCCTGAGCACCCAGCCGGTCAGGCGCAGGGCGGCTCCGATGGCGAGCAGCATCGCGGCGCTCTCACCGGCGGCGATGACCAGCCAGCCGTGCAGGATGCGCGAGCGCATGGCCCCGGTGGGCGAGTCGGTGACGACGACCGCGACGACGTCGCCGTCCCGGATCACCGGGGACGCCACCACGAGCCGGTTGCGCTGCCAGGGCCACACCTGCTGGGGGTCGTGGCTGCGACGGCTCAGCAGCGCCTCCTCGAACGCTTCCCGCACCTCACCCTTTTCGGGGAGGTACCAGTCCCTCGGCGCATGAGCCATGGGGGTGTCGCTGCCGTAGAAGACACCGGCACGAATGCCGTAGACGTCGTAGTAGTTGACCAGTTCACGGATCAGGGCCGCGCGGCGCTCGTCGTTGGTCGTGTCCACCGGGTCCGAGTCGCCGGCCGGGACGGTGACGAACTGGGCGAGGGCGGCGAAGCGGGCCGTGTCGTCGATGCGGTCGACGACCACGTCCTGCTGCTCGGCGCCGGCCACGCTGACCGCCAGCGGCACACCGAGGGCCAGCAGCACGGCCGCCATCAGGACGATGAGCAGCGGCAGAAGACGTGTGCGCAACGATCCCCGCTAGGCCGGGGCGACGAGCCGGTAGCCGACCCCGCGGACGGTCTCGATCAGGGCGGGCATGCGCAGCTTGGCGCGCAGGGAGGCGACGTGCACCTCCAGGGTGCGCCCGGTCCCCTCCCAGCTGGTGCGCCACACCTCGCTGATGATCTGTTCCCGCCGGAAGACCACTCCGGGCCGCTGGGCGAGCAGCGCCAGGAGGTCGAACTCCTTGCGGGTCAGCTGGACGACGGTGCCGTCCACGGTGACGCGCCGGGTGGGCAGCTCGATGTGCACGGGCCCGAGCAGCAGCTCGTTCTCACCGGCCCCGGCCGCGTCCTCGGGGACGGTCCGCCGGCTGACGGCGTGGATACGGGCGAGCAGCTCACCGGTGTCGTACGGCTTCACGACGTAGTCGTCGGCGCCCAGGTTGAGGCCGTGGATGCGGGAGCGCACGTCGGCGCGGGCCGTCACCATGATGACGGGGGTGGCGGTGCGCTTGCGGATCTTGCCGCAGACCTCGTAGCCGTCCTGGTCGGGCAGGCCCAGGTCGAGCAGGACGACCCCGAAGCCGGGGCCCTCCGGGACGAGCGCCTGGAGCGCCTCCTCGCCACTGCGCGCGTGGGTGACGTCGAAACCGTGCCGCTTCAGGACCGCGGACAGCGCGGCGGCGACATGGTTGTCGTCCTCGACGAGCAGCAGTCTCATCCCGGCCTCCTCCGGTTCATCGGGCGTACCATCTGGTTCTGTACAAAGTCGTACGAGCTAGGCGTACGGTTTCGGTGGACGAAAAGCGCGGTGCACGCGCGCGTGCATCATGGCAGTCACGCTGATGGACGAGGACGCCGTCAAGTGGGTTCCGGTTGCGCGGGGCTTCCGTTATCCGCCCGATACGGTCCCAGGTCGTAAGTGCTACGACAGGTGTCCGATTGCTATCGGATCGTGATCCTCAGATTCCCCTCAGATGTAATGACGCTGGTCGCAGTGGTTACTACTGTCCTCCGCAACCGAGGAGGACGGAGCCCGAGAGCGATGACCGAAGTATCGGTGGCCAAGGAAGACGCGGCCGCGCCCGGAGAACTGGTCGTCCTGAAGAGCGTCAACAAGCATTTCGGCGCGTTGCACGTTCTCCAGGACATCGACCTGACCATCGAGCGCGGTGAGGTCGTCGTGGTCATCGGACCCTCCGGGTCCGGTAAGTCCACGCTGTGTCGCACCATCAACCGCCTGGAGACGATCGACACAGGCGCGATCACGATCGACGGGAAGCCGTTGCCCCAGGAGGGCAAGGAACTGGCGCGGCTGCGCGCCGACGTCGGCATGGTCTTCCAGTCCTTCAATCTGTTCGCGCACAAGACCGTGCTGCAGAACGTGATGCTGGGCCAGATCAAGGTCCGCAAGGCGGACAAGAAGAAGGCCGAGGCCAACGCGCGCCTCCTGCTGGACCGTGTCGGCGTGGCCAGCCAGGCCGACAAGTACCCCGCACAGCTCTCCGGCGGCCAGCAGCAGCGCGTGGCCATCGCGCGCGCCCTGGCCATGAACCCCAAGGTGATGCTCTTCGACGAGCCGACCTCCGCCCTGGACCCGGAGATGATCAACGAGGTGCTGGAGGTCATGCAGCAGCTCGCCCGGGACGGCATGACCATGATCGTCGTCACCCATGAGATGGGATTCGCACGATCGGCTGCAAACCGCGTGGTGTTCATGGCCGACGGCCGCATCGTCGAACAGGCTGCGCCAGACCAGTTCTTCAGCAATCCGCGCAGCGACCGTGCCAAGGACTTCCTGTCCAAGATCCTGCACCACTGACGGCGCCCCGCGCGCCCGTGACCAGCGTCACCCGCCTCTCGACGGCTCGCACGTCTCCTTCATCACCGAAGGCATCACCCAAAGGAAGTCGATCATGAAGCTTCGCAAGGTCTCCGCCGCCTCGGCCGCCGTCCTCGCCCTCGCCCTCGCCGCCACGGCGTGCGGTTCCGACGACAAGGACGACACGAGCAGCGGCTCCACCAGCGGCGGCGGCGACAAGATCAAGATCGGTATCAAGTACGACCAGCCGGGTCTCGGCCTGAAGGAGCCCGACGGCTCCTTCTCCGGCTTCGACGTGGACGTGGCGACGTACGTGGCCAAGGAGCTCGGCTACGAGCCGAACCAGATCACGTTCGTCGAGACCAAGAGCGCTGACCGTGAGAACGCGCTCTCCCGCGGCGACGTCAAGTTCATCGCGGCCACCTACTCGATCAACGACAAGCGTGCAGCGCTGGTCGACTTCGCCGGCCCGTACCTGCTGGCCCACCAGGACCTGCTGGTGAAGAAGGACTCCAAGATCGCCAAGGGTGCGGACCTCAACGGCAAGAACCTCTGCTCGGTAGCCGGTTCGACGTCGGCGCAGAACGTCAAGGACAAGATCGCCCCGGACGCCAACCTGCGGGAGAACTCCGGTTACTCGGAGTGCATCGCCGCCCTTCAGAGCGGTGCCGTGGACGCGGTGACCACCGACGACTCGATCCTCGCGGGCTTCGCCGCGCAGGACAAGTACAAGGGCCAGTTCAAGCTCGTCGGCGAGAAGCTCTCGAACGAGAACTACGGCATCGGCGTCAAGAAGGGCGACAAGGCCACCCTCGACAAGATCAACGCCGCGCTGGAGAAGATGGTCAGCGACGGCGCGTGGGACACGGCGGTCAAGGAGAACTTCGGCCCCGCCGAGTACAAGAATGAGCCGGCCCCCAAGGTCGGCGTCATCGTCAAGTAACCCGGCAGCCGCTGCCTCAGGAATCCCGCGCACGCCGTGGGGTTCCGCGGGCGCGCCGCCCGTCGTCGCGATCACGGCGGGCGGCGCGTCGCGCCCTCCACGTACCCCACACACCCGGAAGCGCGGGAGATCGTGTTCGACTTTCTTGAAGGCTACGACGTCCTCGCGGCGTTCTGGTTGACGATCAAACTGACCGTCTTCTCCGCCGTCGGCTCCCTGGTCCTGGGCACCGTGCTGGCCGCGATGCGCGTCAGCCCGGTCCCGCTGCTGCGCGGGTTCGGCACCGCTTACGTCAACATCGTCCGGAACATCCCTCTGACGGTCATCATCGTCTTCACCTCGCTCGGCCTCGCCGACATCTTCGGTATGACGATGGGCGCGTCCGACGACTTTCCCCTCCAGGGCTTCCGCCTCGCGGTCCTCGGTCTGACCGCCTACACGGCGGCCTTCGTCTGCGAGTCGATCCGGTCCGGCATCAACACCGTGCCCCTCGGCCAGGCCGAGGCGGCACGCGCGATCGGACTGAGCTTCAGCCAGACGCTGGGACTCGTCATCCTGCCGCAGGCGTTCCGCTCAGTCATCGGCCCGCTGACCAACGTCCTGATCGCCCTGACCAAGAACACGACCGTGGCAGCCGCCATCAGTGTGGCCGAAGCCGCCTTCCTGATGAAGGAAATGATCGAGAACGAGGCCCAGACGCTGGCCATCGGCGCGGTCTTCGCCTTCGGGTTCGTGGTCCTGACCCTTCCCACCGGCCTGCTGCTCGGCTGGCTCGGCAAGCGACTGGCGGTGAAGCGATGAGCTCGGTCCTGTACGACGCCCCCGGGCCCCGCGCCAAACGGCGCAACGTCCTCCTGTCCATCCTCTTCTCCGTCCTGCTCGCCCTGCTCCTGTGGTGGGTGTGGGAGAAGATGGACGACAAGAAGCAGCTCGAATGGGCCCTGTGGGAGCCCTTCACCACGTCCCAGGCGTGGACGACCTACCTTCTGCCGGGCCTTGCGAACACCATGAAGGCCGCGGCTCTCTCCATGGTCATCGCCCTTCCCCTGGGCGCGTTCCTCGGCATCTCGCGCATGTCCGACCACCGCTGGGTGCGCGTCCCGGCCGGCGCGGTGGTCGAGTTCTTCCGGTCGATCCCGGTCCTGCTGCTGATGCTGTTCGCCAACGAGCTATACGTCCGCTCCACGGACATCTCCAGCGAGGACCGCCCGCTTTACGCGGTCGTCACCGGCCTCGTGCTCTACAACGCCTCGGTCCTCGCGGAGGTCGTCCGGGCCGGCATCCTCGCCCTGCCCAAGGGACAGACGGAGGCCGCGTTCGCGATCGGCCTGCGCAAGGGCCAGACGATGACCAGCATCCTGCTGCCGCAGGCCGTCACGGCGATGCTGCCGGCGATCGTCAGCCAGCTGGTCGTCATCGTGAAGGACACCGCGCTCGGTGGCGTGATGCTCGGGTTCACCGAGCTTCTCAACGCGCGCAGCACGCTGGCGGCGAACTACGCCAACGTCGTCCCCAGCTTCATCGTCGTGGCGCTCATCTTCATCGTCGTCAACTTCATCCTGACGTCCTTCGCCTCCTGGCTGGAGGCCCGGCTGCGCCGCAGCAAGCGCGGCACGGGCGCGGTGCTCGCCCCGGACGACGTCGAGGACAACCCGGCCGCGATCCCCGGCAGCTACGGAACGGGCCAGGCGGTCTGACCCTCGCTCATATGGCGTGACCTGTACGGAGGCAGTGGCGTGCGCGCCGCTGCCTCCGTCGCTTGACGCGGGCAGCGGCAGTGGGTTGCATACGTTCTGTGATCGTGCACCCTGCTCCAACCTCTTGTTCACATACGTCCCTCGGGACGCCGTCGCGGGCAGGGGGCGCCACGCCGTGGACCCGGTGATCATCGTCGGAGCGGGGCCCGTGGGGCTCACGCTCGCCCTGGCGCTGGCGCGTCAGGAGGTGCCCTCCGTCGTCCTGGACGAGGGTCCGGGCAAGGACGAACCACGGCTCGCGCGCACGGTCGTGCTCCGCGAGGACACCGCCGCCCTGATGGAGCGGCTCACCGGCGCGTCGCTCACCGGGGCAGGCCTCCACTGGGCCGGTTGGCGGTCGATGCGGCGCAAGCAGGTGACACACGAGATCGGGTTCGACGACGCCGACCCCGCCCCGCTGCACCTCGCCCAGCACGTGCTGACCGACGCCCTGCGCACGGCCCTGGCCGACGAGCGGCTCGTGCGGATCGCCGTGGACAGCCGCCTGGACGGCGTCGAGCAGGAAGCTTCCGGCGTCACGGCCCACACCCGCGGCCCCAAGGGCACCTGGTGGCGCGGCAGCTACCTGGTGGGCTGCGACGGTCCCCGCTCCACGGTCCGCAAACTCCTCGACATCCGCTTCCCCGGCCGTACGGCCGTCGAGCGACACGCCGTCGCCGCGTTGCGCACGGAACTTCCGTGGACCGACGAGGCGTTGCTCCACCGGACGCCGCCGTGGCGGACGTCGGGCCCCTCCGCCGGGGAGATCACCGGACGTCCGCTGCCGGAAGACGTCTGGCGCCTGGACTGGCTGCTGCCGCCCGGCAAGGACCTCGTCACGCCCGAGCTGCTGGTGGCCCGCATCCGCGAGACCCTCGCGGGCTGGAGCGGCGGCACCGCCCCGGCGTACGAGCTGCTCGACACCGGTGTCCACACCGTCCACCACCGGCTGGCCCGCCGCTGGCGCGCGGGGCGGGTCTTCCTCGCCGGGGACGCCGCCCACCTCCTCGGCGCGTTCGGCACCCAGGGGCTCGACGAGGGCCTGCGGGACGCCGACAACCTCGCCTGGAAGCTCGCGCTGGCCTGGCACCACGGGCCCCACGAGGCGCTGCTCGACAGCTACCAGACGGAGCGGCGCGCGGTCGTCGCCGCCCGGCTGCGCGCCGCCGACCAGATCCTCCCGGCACTGCGCGGCGGCCCCGGCATAAGGGCGTACGTCCCCGGCGCCGCCCGCGGCCACGACGCGCTGCTCACCGACGGTCACCTGGGACGCGGCCTGCTCGGCGCGCCGGGCACGTACGCCGCCTCGCCGCTCGCACCCCGGCACCTCGAGGCGGAGGTGCCGGTGGACACACCCCCCGGCGCGCCGGTCACGGACGTCCGCGTCACCGCCGAGGACGGCTCCTTCGTACGACTGCGGGACCGGCTCGGCCGCGGGGCCCTGCTGGTCCTGCTGATCGCCCCGGGCACCGGCGTCTGGGAGCGCCGGCACTGGGTGGGCGCCGGGATCATGCCCCGGCTCGCCGCCGCGGTGACGGCACTGCCCAGCCCGGCCGAGTTGCTCGTCGCCGAGAGCTATCCGGGTGCCGCCGCCCACACCGTGCTGCTGATCCGTCCCGACGGCCACCTGGTCACCGCGCTCAGCGGGGTCCGCCCCGCCGACCTGTACGCGGCGGCGGAGGCGGCGGTGGGGGGAGCTGTGGAGGCGGAGGCTGGCGCCGAAGCTGCGGCTGGGGCCAAGTGAGGGGGCCGGGTCTCGGAATTCGGGTCTCGGTGACCTGAACGGGAGGGGCGGACGGGGGCGCCGAAGGTGCGCGGTGGGCTCGCTCGGTGCGGCCCGGTGGGCGGTCGGCGCGCGCTCGCATCCGGTGTGATGGCCGGCTGAACCTACTCACCGTCACTCCGCGGTCCACATGGTGACAGTCGGTTGACCGTCGCACCCCGGCATGGTCTACTCCGGATCGTGACCGACACCTGTGTGCGCCTGTGGCGGAGGGTCCATATGGACCTCGTCCGCTATGCGGGTTGCGTGTGTCGTCCGTCCTGCTGAATTCGCAGCCCTCTTCCACCGGCGCGCGCCGCCGACGCGCTCTTGCGCATCCGCGCGCTCCCGCGAACGCCCCAGGACGGTACCCGTGTCTGTCTCCCCTTCCTCATCCGCATCCCGCTCCGCGTCACCTTCCGCGTCCGCCCCCGCAGCCACGCCCACCCAGGCGGATCTCCTCGACTTCGTACGGCGTACGGCGGCCGACAGTGCGCTGATCGCCTCGCTCCCCCTCGACCCGGAAGGCCGCACCTGGGTGCGTCTGGAGGGACCGGGCGGCAGCGAGGCCTGGCTGATCGGCTGGCCGCCCGGCACCGGCACCGGCTGGCACGACCACGCCGACTCGGTGGGCGCCTTCCTCACCGCCCGGGGTGAGCTGAAGGAGAACTCCCTCGCCGCGCGGCTGCCCACGGACGGCTGGAAGACCCTGGAGCTGTCGGAGGACGTCGACCGGGAACGCCGCCTGCCGGCCGGCAACGGCCGCTCGTTCGGACAGCACCACGTCCACGAGGTCCTCAACGAGTCCCGCGCGGAGCACGCCATCTCCGTGCACGCCTACTACCCGCCCCTGCCGAGAATCCGCCGGTACAGCCGGACCGGCCAGATCCTGCGTCTGGAGCAGGTCGAGCGCCCGGAGGACTGGCAGTGAGCAGCCGCGAGACATCGAGGGGCGACGTGGTGAGCGGTGAGCGGTGAAGCGGTGAGCGGTGACGGGGTGAGCGGTGACGGGGTGAAGGACGAGGGGCCCGTGGGCATAGACGAGCTGCTGGAGCGGGTGCGGGCCGGGTACGCGCGCGTGGAGGCACGGGAAGCGTACGAGGCCGCCCGCGCGGGCGAGGCGCTCCTCGTGGACATCCGGTACGCGGCCCTGCGCGAGCGGGACGGGCTGATCCCCGGCGCTCTGGTCGTCGAGCGCAACGAACTGGAGTGGCGCCTCGACCCCCGGGGCAGCCACCGCGCCCCCGAGGCCACCGGCCACGATCTGAGAATTGTCGTGATCTGCAACGAGGGCTACGCGTCCAGCTTGGCGGCGGCGTCCCTGCACCAGCTGGGGCTGCACCGGGCCACCGACCTGGTCGGCGGGTTCCAGGCGTGGCGGTCGGCGGGACTGCCGGTGACGTCCTAGAGCCGGGTCCGTGCCGGCTGCTTCCGGGCCGGCACGGACATGGTGGAGCCACCGTGCTCCCGTGGGGCGGGGTCTCACCTGACTGTCCTGCCGGGAGGCCTCACTCCTGGGCCGTCGCCACCGTCACCGCGCGGACCCGCAGCGCGACCCGGCCCGGCAGCGCTGTCGCGACGAGCGCCAGCAGTCCGGCTCCCGCGACCACCGTGACGTACGTCAGTGGGGTGACCGCCGGCGCGGCACGTCCCGTCATGCCGACGCTGAAGGCGGTGAGGACGGCCAGGGCGACGGCGCTGCCGAGGGCCGTCGCGACGAGGAGTACCGACACGGTCTCGGTGCGCAGCATCCCCAGTACCTGACGGCGGGTCGCCCCCGCCAGCCGCAGCAGCGCGAACTCCCGCACCCGTTCGGAGACGGCCATGGCAAGGGTGTTGACGACAGCGATGGCCGTGAAGGCCAGGACGAGTGCCATGGCGAGGAAGTTGACCTCCGCGTTCGCCTGCTGCCGCTCGGCCTGGAGGGAGTCCGCGGCGGCCGGGGAAAGAACCTCGACGCCCGGGAACTCACGGAGAGTAGTCGCGAGTTGTGTCTGTGTACGGTGCGTGCTGACGAGGAGAGAGGAGGAGAGCGGGTTGTCGACGTGGCGGGCGACGAGGTCGTGGGCGAGGGTGAGGTCTCCGAAGCCGAGACCCTTGGCGTAGACGGCGGCGACGGTGAGCGTGGCGGGCGTGCCGTCGCCCAGCGTGAGTTGCAGGGTGCTGCCGGGCGTCAGGTCGAGGTGGTCCGCGGCCAGTTCACTGACGGCCACCGTGCGCTCGGAGAGCCGGTCGAGGGATCCCGCGGTGACGTCCGGGTCCCAGGTGCGGGTGATGCCGGCCGAAGTGACGCCTTGGGCCGCGTACTTGTCGAGACCGACCCGGACGGTCGTCCTGACGACCTCCGTGACGACGTCCCCTCCGGTGCGCAACTGGCGTGCCGCCTCGGCGGGGACGCCGGGGCCGGGAGAGCCGACGATCCAGTCGGCGCGCACGCCCTCGCGGGCCTGGGCGCGTGCCGCGTCGCCGAGGGTGGGCTGGACGAACAGCACCGTGCAGGTCATGCCGATGAGGAGCGTGAGCGGGGTGACCACGGAGGCCATGCGTACGGCGTTGCCGCGGAGGTTGGCCGTGGCGAGCCGGCCACCGGGACCGGTCAGGCGCAGCGGTGCCGCAAGAAGCAGTGCGGCAGCCCTGACCAGCAGCGGACCGAGGAGGGCGACAGAGGTGGACAGGACGACGACGGCCAGGAAGGTCACGGGAGTCGAGGCCGGCTCGGTGTGCAGGACGCTCAGCAGTGCCACCAGGACCGCGCCGCCCGCGAGCAGGAGCAGACCGGCGATGACACGGCCCCAGGCGGGCCGGGTGCGCTCCACGCGGGCCTCGGACAGGGCCTCGGCCGGGCGGATCCGCGCGACCCGGCGGGAGGCGATGCGTGCGGCGGCCCAGGCGCCGAGCAGGCTCGCGGCGACGGCGGCCAGCGGCGGGACGAAGCCCGCCGTGTGCTCCAGCGTGGCGGGCACCGCGCCCAGGGCGACGAACCTGTCGTGCAGCAGGCCGCCCAGCGGGATCCCCACGAGCGCCCCGACGGTTCCCGCGGCTGCTCCGACGATCAGCGCCTCCCTGCCGAGGAGCATGCGGATCTGCCCGGAGGTGGCGGCGACGGCACGCAGCAGGGCCAGTTCGCGGCGACGCTGTTGGACCGAGAGCGCGAAGGTCCCGACGACCAAGAGTACGGCCACGAGCAGCGAGGTTCCGCCCATCGCGCCGCCCATGCTGACGAGTTTGACGCGGGCCGCGGCGGCGTCCAGGAACTCCACCGGTCCACGGGCGTCCCCGATGCTGACCTGCGCACCGGTGCCGCGCAGCACCGCGGCCACGTCCTGCTTCAGCCGCCCCGGGTCCGCGCCCGCTTCCGGGATCAGGCCGAAGGCGGTGACCTTGTCGGGGTGGGCGGCGAGACGTCGGGCCTCCGCGGCGGAGAAGAAGAGAGACGTCTGGTGGCGTACGTCCGTGCCGGGCACGGCGATTCCGGTGACGCGGTAGGTGCGCGGGGCCTGCGTCGACTGGACGGTGAGGCGGTCGCCGGGAGCGAGGCGGGCACGCTCGGCGAGTTCCCGGTCGACGACGACATCGGTGACGGCCCGCGGCGCGGTCCCTTCGGTGAGCCGGTACGGCGTGAGGGCGGCGGACTCCCAGGCGTGGCCGTGGGCGGGCCGGTCGGCGGCGGTTCCGCCGGAGATCAACGGCTCGGCGAGGAAGGTGAGTTCGGGCACGACGCGGGCGACGCCCGGGGTGGCCGCGAGGGTGGACCCGAGATCGGCCGGGAGCCAGGCGCGCTCGGCGATGGGCTTGGCCTTGTGCTTGACCTTCGTCTTGCCCTTCTTGTGTTTGACAGTGGTCTGGTGGACGTTCTGGTCGGCCGAGACCACGACCGGGGTCGCGGCGTAACGCTCGGTCCGGATGGTGCCGCGCAGTCCCGTCTCCAGGAGGGTTCCGCATGCGGTGATCAGGGCGGCCGCGCACATCAGGGCGAGGAAGGCTCCGAGAAAGCCGGCCTTGCGTGCGCGGACGGTCTTGAAGGCATAGCGCAGCATCATGAGGGGTCGGCCTCTCTTCTGTTGTGTGCGGGACGGTGGGCCGCGGGGTCGTGGCACTCGGGGTCGCCGTCGGCCGTGGGTGCGGCTGCGGCTGCGGCTGCGGGCAGGGGCGGAGGAACGGGGAAGGCGAGGAACCGGGTGAGCAGGGTGCGCGCGTCGGTCGGAGTCTCGGACTCGGGCCGCTTGTACCGGTCGAGGAGGGCGATGTACTCCTCGAAGAACTCCCGGAGTTCGGGCAGCGTGAGCCGGATCGTTCCGCGCGAGTAGGGGAACGCGTCCGCCCACGGGTCGCCCTCGGCCGACTCCCGCTGCAGCCGTTCGAAGAGGTCCAGATCGGCGGCGTAGGCGTGGTGGTTCAGCTCGTCCATGACGTGCCGCATCTCGGGGCTCTGCCGGCTGCGCGGCGGGAAGCGGCGGTCACCGGGGACCGCCCGCCACCAGCGTTCCCGGTGCTGGGACGGCGACGACCGCGCCGGTCCCTCCTCCCCGTCCGTCTCCTCGACGAAGCCGTAACGGGCCAGCTCACGCAGGTGGTAGCTCGTCGAGCCGGTGTTCAGGCCCAGGGCACGGGCCAGCGTCGCCGAGGTGGCCGGGCCGTGCAGGGTGAGGTGCTCGAGAACCCGCTGACGACGCGGCTGCGCGAGGGCCTTGAGCGCGGCGAGATCACCGAGTTCGGCGGGGCCCGAGGACGTCGGCGAGGGCCCGGTCGGCGGCGCGTGTTGCGGCTCGGGCGGCTCGTGGGCGCCGGGTTCCTGGGGCATGCGTACACGGTCGCCTGTGCACAGGTACCTGTGCACTGCGGCGGTCCGGCGTCCTCGGTGGGGGGTTGTCCCTACCCTGGCCGGGGAGTTGACGTGCCGGATACCCCTGCGTGACGGGACATCTGTTCAGCGGGGAGCCCCGAGAGGAGTGGCTGCCTGAGAGAAGGGTTTCGGAGTGGCTGAGCCAACGAGGATGTGATGCCCGGCCCCCGGACGCGATCGGTGCCCCCGCGCATCCACCGTGTCCCGAACCGAATCGCCCCCCAGGCTGCGAGGTGATCCCCGTGGGGTCACGTGCCCACCGCCCGTCACAGCGTCTCGGGGATCAGAACTCCCCGTCCTCCAAGAACTCCGTGTCCTCGCCCTCCTCCTCGAGTGCCTGCCGGACCACTCGCAGGGCCATGCCCTGGGGGTAGCCCTTGCGCGCGAGCATGCCGGAGAGACGGCGCAGCCGCTTGTCGCGGTCGAGTCCGCGGGTCGAGCGCAGCTTGCGGGCGACCAGCTCACGGGCGGTCGCTTCCTCCCGCTCGGAGTCGAGCTGGGCGACGGCCTCGTCGATCAGGGTCGAGTCGACGCCCTTGGTGCGCAGTTCCTGTGCGAGGGCCCGCCGGGCCAGGCCGCGGCCATGATGCCGGGACTCCACCCAGGCGTCCGCGAAGGCGCTGTCGTTGATCAGCCCGACCTCCTCGAACCGCGAGAGCACCTCCTCGGCCACGTCGTCCGGGATCTCCCGCCTGCTCAGGGCGTCGGCGAGCTGCTTGCGGGTGCGCGGGGTCCCGGTGAGCAGGCGCAGGCAGATCGCCCGTGCCCGCTCAGCCGGGTCCCCTGAAGACTCCCCCTTCTCGGCCCTCGACGAGGCAGAGGTGTCTTCGTCCTCGGCGGACGGTTCTCCGAAGCCGCGCCGACGGCGCCCGCCCCGTGAACCGCCCTCGCCGCCGCGTCCCGCCCGGCGGCCACGGGGTCGGCCTGCGCCGGCCGACCCGTCGTCCCCGTGCGAGCCGCTGTCCGGCCGGTAGTCACCGTCCCGGGCCAGGCCGTCGCCGTCGACGCTCCCCGGCTCGCGGTAGCTGCCGGGGAGGGCGTCGTACTCGGCCCAGTCCGTTCGTCGTGTCACGGTCGGCTCAGCTCTTGGCGGCCGCGGCCTTGGTCTTGGTGGCCTTGGCTGCGGTGACGGAAGCGGGAACCGTCTTGGCGGCGTCGTCCGCGGGTGTGCCCGGGGCGACCGCGGCATCCGCGTCCGTCGCCGTGCCAGGTTCCTCGGGGCGCACGCCCACGCCCAGCTTCTCCTTGATCTTCCTCTCGATCTCGTTGGCGAGATCGGGGTTGTCCTTGAGGAAGTTGCGGGCGTTCTCCTTGCCCTGGCCGAGCTGGTCGCCCTCGTACGTGTACCAGGCGCCGGCCTTGCGGACGAAGCCGTTCTCCACGCCCATGTCGATCAGGCCGCCCTCACGGCTGATGCCATGCCCGTAGAGGATGTCGAACTCGGCCTGCTTGAAGGGCGGCGCGACCTTGTTCTTGACCACCTTGACGCGGGTGCGGTTGCCGACCGCGTCGGTGCCGTCCTTCAGCGTCTCGATGCGCCGGATGTCGAGCCGCACCGAGGCGTAGAACTTCAGCGCCCGGCCACCGGTCGTGGTCTCCGGGGAGCCGAACATCACACCGATCTTCTCGCGAAGCTGGTTGATGAAGATGGCGGTGGTCTTGGACTGGTTGAGCGCGCTGGTGATCTTCCGCAGGGCCTGGCTCATCAGACGGGCCTGGAGACCGACGTGGCTGTCACCCATCTCGCCCTCGATCTCCGCGCGCGGGACGAGCGCGGCGACGGAGTCGATGACGATCAGGTCGAGGGCTCCGGAGCGGACGAGCATGTCCACGATCTCCAGGGCCTGCTCGCCGTTGTCCGGCTGGGACAGCAGCAGGTTGTCGATGTCGACGCCGAGCTTCTGCGCGTACTCGGGGTCGAGGGCGTGTTCCGCGTCCACGAACGCGACCGTGCCGCCGGCCTTCTGTGCGTTGGCCACCGCGTGCAGAGTCAGGGTCGTCTTACCGGACGACTCCGGTCCGTAGACCTCGATGACACGGCCGCGCGGCAGACCGCCGACGCCGAGAGCCACGTCGAGCGCGGTCGACCCGGTGGGGATGACCTCGATGGGCTCCCGGGACCGGTCGCCCATGCGCATGACCGCACCCTTGCCGAATTGCCGTTCGATCTGTGCGAGAGCGGCATCCAGGGCCTTCTCGCGGTCGTTACCTGCCATGGGTTCCACCCGATTTGCTTGAGTCGATCGCTTCACGTCAAAGACGCTAACGCCTACCACTGACAACGCGCCTCGACGCTGGTCCGGCCTGTGGATAACTCGGCCACTTACCCATGCAAACCGGGACGAAGTGTCCGCCGAGAGGCCCGCCGGAGCCTCCATCAGAATGGATGTTCGATTTTTGTGTCAAGCGCACCACGCGGCACTTCCGAGCCTACGTTCGCGCACCGCAACACCCCGGATCCGCCGCAGCTCGGTCATGCCGCAGTGCGGTGGCCGCGCAGCCGAGAAGTCCCGCAGCCGGTCGGCCGAGCCCGATGCGGCGGGACCCCGCCTCGACCGCCCGGTTCGGGACCCCGCCTCGACGCCCGGTTCAGGACCCCGCCTCGACGGCCCGGTTCAGAGGCCCCGCCTCAGCCGCCCCCGGCCCCCGGCCCGGCCGTCCGCTCCCGTGCCCTGGTCCACAGCCGCCGCGCACGCGCGAGCGGGTTCGGCCCCTCGCCCCGTCTCCGGTGCCCATGGACACGGGGATCGTCCGTGACGTCGTAGCGCTTCACATACGCGCCGAGGAACGCCTGGAGCGTGGCGATCGCGGGGATGGAGATCAGCGCGCCGACCGCGCCGAGGAGGGCGGTGCCGGCGATGACCGACCCGAAAGCGACAGCGGGGTGGATGTCGACGGTCTTCGAGGTGAGCTTCGGCTGCAGCACGTAGTTCTCGAACTGCTGATAGACCACGACGAAGATCAGCACCCACAACGCGTACCAGGGATCGACCGTGAAGGCGATCAGCATGGGCAGCGCGCCCGCGAGATAGGTGCCGATGGTCGGGATGAACTGCGAGACCACGCCGACCCACACGGCGAGGACGGGCGCGTACGGGATGCCGAGGAACAGCAGCAGCACGTAGTGCGCCGCGCCGGAGATCAGGGCCATCAGACCGCGGGAGTACAGATAGCCGCCGGTTTTGTCGACAGCGATCTCCCACGCGCGCAGCACCTCGGCCTGGCGGGCGGGCGGCAGGATCGAGCACAGCGCACGCCGCAGCCGGGGCCCGTCGGCGGCGAAGTAGAACGAGAACAGCGCGATCGTCAGCAGTTGGAAGAGACCGCCGAGCACCTGCGTGGAGATGTCCAGGACGCCGGCCGCGCTGTTCTGCGCGTACTTCCTCAGCCAGTCGGAGTGAAGCAGGCCCTCCTGGATGTCGACGCGCCTGAGATCGGTGTTGAACGAGGTGTTGATCCAGTTGATCACCGAGTCGAGGTACTGCGGGAAGCCCTCGATCATCTTGATGATCTGGCCCGCGAGGATCGAGCCGAGCAGCGTGAAGAAGCCCGCGAACGCGATCAGCAGGCCGAAGAAGACCAGAAAGGTGGCGAGCCCCCTGCGCATGCCGCGCGCGGCCATCCGGCTCACCGCGGGTTCGACGGCGAGGGCCAGGAAGAAGGCGATCAGGATGTTGATCAGCAGACCGATGACCTGGTGGAAGGCCCAGGTGCCCAGCTGGAACGCGCCGACCAGGGCGAGGGCGAGCACCATCGCGCGCGGGAGCCAGCGCGGCATGCGGGCGCTCGGCTCGGCGTCCGTGCCGGACGGCGGCGGAGCGGGCGGCGTCGGGCCCGACAGGGGAGCCTGCGGGCCGGCATGCCTGGTCTCGTCAGTGGGTGCCACGGGCCAAGTCTCGCCCACGCCACCGACACTCGGTGACCCGCCCGCGGTCTTCTCTTCGGATCAGTGCCTCTCCCGCGGAACGTTCATCACCGCGCACACCACACGCCACACGTCCTTGGCGTCCCAGCCGGCCGCCAGCGCCTCGTCCACGGTGCGCCCGCCGAGTTCCGTCATCACGTGATCGCGCGCGAAGGTCTCGGCGTACCCCGTACCGAAGTGCTCCGCCATCCGCTGCCAGAAGACCGTCAACCGCATGACACCAGTATCCCGCGCCCGGGGGTGCCCCTGGCCGGGACCGCCTGCGGAGACCGCTTTCCGGCCTACGGTCTGACCCATGGTCGAATCAGGAGCATCCCCACTCCCCCCGACGCCCCCGGCGCGCTCCCCGCTCTTGCGCGCCGAGCACTTCGTCTGGCTCACCGCGCGCGTGCTGGAGCAGCGTCTCTTCGCTCACCACTTCCTGCACGGTGCCGCCGACCCCGTCGAGACGGCACTCGACGCCTACCGCAACGAGGACGGCGGATACGGCCACGCGCTGGAGCCGGATCTCCGCGGCCCCGTGAGCCAGCCCCTGCACACCGCGCGCGCCCTGCACGTCCTGGACTCGCTCGGCCGCTGCGGCGGGCAGCGCGTGGAACGGGTGTGCCGCTATCTCACCTCCGTCTCCACCGCCGACGGGGCGCTCCCTGCGGTCCATCCCAGCCAACGCGGATACCCCGCCGCTCCGTTCATCCCGATCGTCGACGACCCGCCGAGCGAACTCCTGGCGACCGGGCCGGTCGTGGGCCTGCTGCACCGCAACGAGGTCTGGCACGCCTGGCTGTTCAGGGCGACGGACTTCTGCTGGCAGGCGGTCGACGCCCTGGAGACGTCCCACCCGTACGAGATCCAGGCCGCCGTGGCCTTCCTGGACTCCGCCTCGGACCGCCCGCGCGCGGAGGCGGCCGCCGACCGCCTGGGCCGCCTGGTGCGCGAGCAGCGGCTCGCCGTACTCGATCCGGACCGCCGGGACGCCTACCCCGTCGCTCCCGGCTACGCGCCCGGCGAGCACCACTTCCCGTACGACTACGCGAAGACCCCGGGCTCGCTCGCGCGCGCGTGGTTCACCGACTCCGAGATGGCGGGCGCCCTGGACTTCCTCGCCGCCGAGCAGCAGCAGGACGGCGGCTGGCCGATCCGGTGGCGCCGCTGGGCACCGGGCACGGAGTTGGAGTCCCGCCCCGCGGTGACGATCGAGGCACTGAGCACCCTCAGGTCGTACGGCCGCGTCATCGGCTGACCCGGCACGTCACCCGCAGGAACGCCCGCCCTCACCCGCCCACGGCCCGCACCCCCGCCGTGACCGCCACGGCCGCCGCGACGACGAGCAGGAACGGCGCTCGCAGAATGAGCGCCACGGCGGCCGCGGCGAGCCCGGCGGCCCTGGCGTCCAGCACGAGCGTCTGCCCGTCGGCGAAGGTCTGCTGGGCCGTGAGGGCGGCGAGAAGGGCGACGGGGAGCAGGGCGGCGAGCCGCCTGACGAGGGGCCGCTCGAGCACACCCGCGGGCACGAGCAGGCCGGTGAGCTTGACGGCGTAGCAGCCGATGGCGGTCGCACCGATCGCGATCCAGACGTTCACCGCCGCTCCTCCTTCGCGTCGCCCCGCGCGCGGCCTTCGCGCCGGCCCTCGGCCCACAGGGCGAGCGGCGCGGCGAGGGCGGCCACCAGTACGGGCACTCCGCCGGGCAGGACGGGCAGCAGGCCGAGTCCCAGCAGAACCGCGAGCCCTGCGGCGACCCGCTCGGTGGTGGTCTTCAGCATGGGCGCGAGCAGCGCCAGGAAGACAGCCGGGCCGGCCGCGTCGAGCCCCCACGCGTCGGTGTCCCCGATGGCCTCCGCGCCGAGGGCGCCGAGCAGCGTGGTGAGGTTCCACAGCACGTACAGGCTGAGTCCGGTGACGGCGAAGCCGATCCGCGCTCCCCGCCGGTCGCGCTGCGCCAGCGAGACGGCCGTGGTCTCGTCGATCACCCACTGGGCGGCGAACGGGCGCACCGCGCGCGGGAGGGCCAGCAACTGCGACAGGCGCAGGCCGTAGAAGGCGTTGCGTACGCCGAGGAAGAAGGCGCCGGCGGCCGCCGTGAGCGGGTTTCCGCCCGCCGCGAGTGCCCCGACGAGCGCGAACTGGGACGCGCCGGTGAACACCAGGAGGCTCAGCGCGCAGGTCTGCCACACCGTGAGCCCGCTGCCCGCCGAGGTCACTCCGAAGGCGAACCCGGAGAGTCCGACGGCGACCCCGACGCCGAGGGCGTCCCGGACGACGGCGGAGTCCGGCCTTCCTCCCCGGTCGTCCCGTACGTCTGGAAGAGCTGTCTGTTCTGCCACCCGCCGGACGGTACGAGCAGCCGCCGCCGCACGTCTTGTACGTTCTTGCGCTCCCGCTGGTACGCGCCCGGTGGCACGCCCACGATCCGGGCGAAGTGACGGTTGAGGTGCGGCTGATCGGTGAACCCCACCGCGACCGCCGCCTCCGCCGGGGCGGTCCCGGCGTCCAGCAGCCGCCGCGCGAGACGGACCCTCGCGTCGGTGAGCCACGTGTGCGGCGGCATCCCGTAGGCGTCCCGGAACGCCCGCAGCAGGGCGAAGGGGCTGGTCCCCAGATCTCCCGCGAGCCGCTCCAGGGTCGGCGGCTCGACGAGCCGCTCCTCCAGTACGGCACGCGCGCGTGCCGCCATCCGGTCTCCGGCCGTGCGCACCTGGCGAGTCGGCAGGGCCCCGCCGTTCAGCCGCAACAGCCGTGTCACGGCGACCCGCAGCAGGGTGTCGGCGGCGAGCGCGTTGCCCTCGTCGGCGGCCCGCAGGACCTGATGCACGAGCGCGACGGCGTACGGATCGTCGAGCACGGGACTGACGAACCCCGGAGCACCCCGCAGAGTCGTCGTCTCGGCGGCGATCCCGGCCACGAGTTCGGGTGACGGGTACACCGCCCCGTACCGCCAGCCCTCGGGCACACCGGCCCGCCCGGTGTGCGGGGTGTCGGGATTGACCAGAGCGAGCGTTCCCGCACCCGCGTACTGGTCACCGCCCCGATGCTGGAAGACCTCCACCCCCTCCGCGATGCCGGCGATCACGAAGTGCTCGTGCGTGTGCCGCACGAAGTTCTTGCGGACGTACCGGGCCCGCAGCAGGTCCACACCGGGCAGCTCCGCGTACCGCCAGTGCCGCGCCACCTCACGACTTCCCGCCACTCCCCCATTCTCCGCGACGGCGAACCCACCGCTTCCACCCGTTCCCGCCTGCGTCCGCTCGTAGCGGACTCGTACGCCTCCACCGCCGCGGCACTGCCGCCGCTCCCCGCCCCACGGGCCCCACTCATCACCGAAATCCGCCACCCGTCCCGCGAAGCCGCAGGTCAGGCGCTTTGTCAGTGCTCGGGTGCAGGATGGACGCATGGTCGGCAAAGCACACCGAGCCCTGGACGGCTTCTCCCCCGCGACCCGCGCCTGGTTCACGGGGGCCTTCTCCGCGCCCACCGCGGCCCAGGCGGGCGCGTGGCAGGCCATCGGCGAGGGCTCGGACGTGCTGGTCGTGGCCCCGACCGGCTCCGGCAAGACCCTGGCCGCGTTCCTGGCCGCTCTGGACCAGCTGGCCTCGACGCCCCCGCCGGCCGACCCCAAGAAGCGCTGCCGCGTGCTGTACGTCTCGCCGCTCAAGGCTCTGGCGGTCGACGTCGAGCGCAACCTCCGCAGCCCGCTGACGGGCATCCGTCAGGAATCCGTGCGCCTGGGCCTGCCCGAGCCCGAGGTCAAGGTCGGCATCCGCTCCGGCGACACCCCGCCCGCCGAGCGCCGCGCCCTGTCCACACGGCCTCCGGACATCCTGATCACCACGCCGGAATCGCTGTTCCTGATGCTGACCTCGGCCACGCGCGACGCGCTGACCAACATCGAGACGGTGATCCTCGACGAGGTCCACGCCGTGGCGAGCACCAAGCGCGGCGCCCACCTCGCCCTCTCCCTGGAGCGCCTGGACGAACTCCTGCCGAGGCCGGCCCGCCGTATCGGCCTCTCGGCCACGGTCCGCCCGGTCGACGAGGTGGCCCGCTATCTCTCGCCGCACCGCAAGGTCGAGATCGTGCAACCCAGGTCGGGCAAGGAGTTCGACCTCTCGGTGGTCGTCCCGGTCGAGGACCTCGGCGAGCTGGGCGGCTCCCCGGTCGCCGAGGGCTCCGAGAACGCGGAACGCCCGTCGATCTGGCCGCACGTCGAGGAGCGCATCGCCGACCTGGTCCAGGCCCACCGCTCCACGATCGTCTTCGCCAACTCCCGCCGTCTGGCGGAGCGCCTGTGCAACCGCCTCAACGAGATCGCCTACGAGCGGGCCACCGGAGAGCCCCTGGATGAGCACCACGCCCCGGCCGAGCTGATGGGCGGCTCGGGAGCGGCCCAGGGGGCCCCACAGGTCATCGCGCGCGCCCACCACGGCTCGGTCTCCAAGGAGCAGCGCGCCCTGGTCGAGGAGGACCTCAAGGCGGGCCGCCTGCCCGCGGTGGTCGCCACCTCCAGCCTGGAGCTGGGCATCGACATGGGCGCGGTCGATCTGGTCATCCAGGTCGAGTCACCGCCCTCCGTCGCCTCCGGCCTCCAGCGCGTGGGCCGTGCGGGCCACCAGGTCGGAGCGGTCTCGACCGGTGTGGTCTTCCCGAAGTACCGGGGCGACCTGGTTCAGGCGGCGGTGGTCACCGAACGCATGCGCACGGGCTCCATCGAGTCCCTGAAGGTGCCGGCGAACCCCCTGGACGTACTGGCACAGCAGCTCGTCGCGATGACCGCGATGGACACCTGGCAGCTGGACGACCTGCTCGCCCTCGTCCGTCGCGCCGCACCTTTCGCGTCTCTCCCCGAGTCGGCCTTCACCGCTGTCCTGGACATGCTCGCGGGCCGGTACCCGTCCGACGCCTTCGCCGAGCTGCGCCCCCGCGTGGTGTGGGACCGGGTCGCCGGCACGATCACCGGCCGCCCCGGCGCCCAGCGGCTCGCCGTGACCTCCGGCGGCACGATCCCGGACCGCGGCCTGTTCGGCGTCTTCCTCGCGGGCGCCGACCCCAAGAAGGGCGGCGGCCGGGTCGGCGAGCTGGACGAGGAGATGGTCTACGAGTCCCGCGTCGGTGACGTCTTCACCCTGGGCACCAGTTCCTGGCGCATCGAGGACATCACGCGCGACCGTGTCCTGGTCTCGCCAGCTCCTGGCGTGCCCGGCCGCCTGCCGTTCTGGAAGGGCGACCAGCTGGGCCGCCCGCTCGAACTGGGCCGTGCGGTCGGCGCGTTCCTGCGCGAGGTCGGCTCACTGCCCAAGGACGACGCCCGGCTGCGCCTGCTCACCGCGGGCCTGGACGCCTGGGCCGCCGACAACGTCATCTCCTACCTGGACGAACAGCGCCAGGCCTGCGGCCATGTCCCCGACGACCGCACCATCGTCGTGGAGCGCTTCCGCGACGAGCTGGGCGACTGGCGGGTCGTCGTGCACTCCCCCTTCGGCGCCCAGGTGCACGCCCCCTGGGCCCTCGCGCTCGGCGCCAAGCTCTCCGAGCGGTACGGCATGGACGCCCAGGTCATGCACGCCGACGACGGCATCGTCCTTCGCCTGCCCGACGCCGACCTCATGGGCCTGGACCTGCTCGACCAGCCACCCCTGAAGGCCGGCACGGAGTACGACGCCGAGCAGGCACCCCTAGGGGCGGCGGACGTCGTCTTCGACAAGGGCGAGGTGGACCAGGTCGTCACCGACCAGGTGGGCGGTTCGGCCCTGTTCGCGGCCCGCTTCCGCGAGTGCGCCGCCCGCGCGCTGCTGCTGCCGCGCCGCAGCCCCGGCAAGCGCACCCCGCTGTGGCAGCAGCGCCAGCGGGCCTCCCAACTGCTCCAGGTGGCGAGCGAGTTCGGTTCGTTCCCGATCGTCCTGGAGGCGGTCCGCGAATGCCTCCAGGACGTCTTCGACGTCCCCGGACTCGTCGAGCTGATGGGCGACCTGGAGTCCCGCAAGGTGCGCCTGGTCGAGGTCACCACCCAGGAGCCGTCCCCGTTCGCCCGCTCGCTCCTGTTCGGCTACGTCGCCCAGTTCCTCTACGAGGGCGACTCCCCGCTCGCCGAGCGCCGCGCCGCCGCCCTCTCGCTGGACTCGCGGCTGCTGGCGGAGCTGCTCGGCCAGGCGGAACTGCGCGAACTGCTCGACGCCGAGGTGCTCACGGAACTGGAGCGGGAGCTCCAGTGGCTGACCGAGGACCGCCGGGTGAAGGACGTCGAGGGCGTCGCCGACCTCCTGCGCATGCTCGGCCCCCTCACCGATGACGAACTGGCCGAGCGGGGCGCCGAACCACACTGGGCCCAGGAGCTGGCGGCGGCCCGCCGCGCCATCAGGGTCCGTATCGGCGGAGCCGACCACTGGGCGGCGATCGAGGACGCGGGCCGCCTGCGCGACGCGCTGGGCACAGCACTCCCGGTCGGCGTCCCGGAGGCATTCACCGAGCCGGTGAAGGACCCGCTCGGCGACCTCCTCGCCCGCCACGCGCGCACCCACGGCCCGTTCACCTCGGCCACCGCCGCCGCCCGCTTCGGCCTGGGCGTCGCGGTCACCGAGGGTGCCCTTCAGCGGCTGGCGGCGGGTGGCCGCGTCGTCCAGGGCGAGTTCCACCCGGCTGGTATCGGCCAGGAGTGGTGTGACGCGACCGTCCTGCGCAGGCTGCGCCGCCGTTCCCTGGCCGCCCTGCGGCACGAGCTCGAACCGGTCCCACCCCCCGCGCTCGCCCAGTTCCTGCCCCAGTGGCAGCACATCGGCAAGGGTCACTCCCTGCGCGGCATCGACGGTCTGGTGCGCGCGATCGAGCAGCTCCAGGGCGCGTCCGTGCCCGCCTCCGCCCTGGAGAAGCTCGTCATCCCGTCCCGCGTCACGGGCTACGCACCGGCGATGCTCGACGAACTCACCGCCGCCGGAGAGGTCCTCTGGGCAGGCGCGGGCGCCCTCCCCGGCAAGGACGGCTGGGTCTCCCTGTACCTGGCGGACGCGGCCCCCCTCCTCCTCGCCGCGCCGCACCCCTTGGAACTGACGGCGCTGCACCAGTCGGTCCTGGACATCCTCTCCGGCGGCTACGGCCTGTTCTTCCGTCAGATCGCCGACCAGGTCCGCGCCACGACCCATCCGGAGGCCACCGACCCACAACTGGCCGACGCGGTCTGGGACCTGGCCTGGTCCGGCCGCCTCACCAACGACACGCTGGCGCCGATGCGCGCCCTGCTGGGCTCGGGCCGTACGGCCGGCTCCACCGCCCACCGCGCCAAGCGCGCCGTCCCGCGCGGGCGGTACGGCTCCCTGACGGCCGCCGCCCGGCCGGCGTCCCGCAGCGGCCCCCCGACCGTCGCGGGCCGCTGGTCCCTCCTTCCGGCCCACGAACCCGACCCGACCGTCCGCGCGCACGCCGTCGCCCGCACCCTGCTCGACCGGCACGGCGTGGTGACCCGGGGAGCGGTCGCGGCCGAGGGCGTGGAAGGCGGCTTCTCGGCGACGTACCGCGTCCTATCCGTCTTCGAGGACAGCGGCCAGGCCCGGCGCGGCTATGTCGTGGAAGGGCTCGGCGCGGCGCAGTTCGCCATGGACGGAGCCGTGGACCGCCTCCGCGCGGTGGCCAACGCCCGCGACCGGGGTGAACCCCTGCCCGGTCCGAACGGCGCACATGGCACGCAGGGCACGGGCGCCCCCTTCGCCGCCGCCCCCGTTCCCGACGGCTTCCCGCCTGCCGACATCGACTGGGACGTCCTCGGCCTCGACAACGCCCTCGGCTCCCCGCC